>CAMMBL010000035.1 GCA_946494015.1 uncultured Mycoplasmatota bacterium
ACTAGATTTTATCTAGGGTTGCAAGGATTTTTATAACAAAACTGTCAAACTAGGGTGAAATTAATAATAAAAATTAATTTATAATTACAAAATATAAAAATAAAGAAAAGCTAAACAATATAACTTTTCTCTTTTTGGCGTCTGGTAATAATTAACTCTATACAAAAAATGTCGAAATATGTTATACTAAAAAATGAATAGGATGATGATAAATGGATTTAATTAGAGTTAAGAATGTTAGTAAACAATACAAAAATGGTGTTACTGCCATTTATGATTTAAATTTAAATATCAAAAAAGGGTCTTTTGTTTTTGTAATAGGAGGATCAGGTTCTGGGAAAAGTACTTTCATAAAAATGTTATATAGAGAAGAAAAACCAACAAGTGGAGAAATAATAGTTGGGGGAATTAATGTTGCTAAACTTAGAAATAATAAAGTATATAAATTAAGAAGAAAACTAGGAATTGTTTTCCAAGATTATAGATTATTACCTAAATTAACAGTTTATGAAAATGTTGCTTTTACAATGGAAGCTTTAGGGGCTAGAAAACAAGAAACGAGAAAAAAAGTGTTAAAAGCCTTAGAATTAGTAGGATTAAAATCAAAAATTCATAACTATCCTGATCAATTATCCGGAGGAGAACAACAACGTGTAGCCATAGCAAGAGCGATTGTTAATGAACCAAAAATATTGCTTTGTGATGAACCAACAGGGAATTTGGATCCAGAAAGAAGTATGGAAATAGTCAAAGTACTAGAAGAAATTAATAAAAGTTGTAACACGACAATAATAATGGCTACTCATGATAAAGAAATAGTAAATAAAATGCAAAAAGAAATAATCTTATTAAAGGATGGTAGATTAATTAAACATGTTGAAAAAGGAGGTTATGAAGAATGAGATTTTTTAGAATGCTATCAAGAAGCTTAAGAGATGCTTTTAAAAGTGTTTTTAGAAATTTTAGTTTATCATTAGCCTCTATTTCTTGTATTACTATAACCTTAATAATAGTAGCAGCTTCAATTCTAATAACTTTTAATGTTCAAAATTTTACTAAAGAAATAGAAAAAGATATTACTATTGTAGTTTTTTTAGATAATGATGCTACTGAAAAAGATACAAAAGAGATTATGGATAAACTAGAGAATATGAGTAATATCGATTCTATAACATATCAAAGTAAAACAGCTGTAAAAGAAGAAATGCGAAAAGAAAGTAAAGTATTTGATGAAGTCATGAGTACTTGGAATAATGAAGATAATCCTTTAAAAGATACCTTTCAAGTTAAAGTAAAAGATGTAGAAAGAATATCAGATACAGCAAAAAAAATAGAGAACCTAGACAAAGTTAGTACAGTTCGTTATGGAGAAGGAATGGTTGATAATTTAATCCTTGCTTTTGAAGCAGCTAAGAAAATATCTTATGGAATAGTAATAGCTCTAGTATTAGTAACAGTATTTTTAATTATAAATACAATAAAGTTAACTATTTTTTCAAGAAAAAGAGAAATATCTATTATGAGATTAGTTGGTGCTAGTAATTTTACAATAAAAACACCATTTATAATAGAAGGAATGGTATTAGGTATATTTGGATCTATTATCCCTATCCTAATAGTTTGTTTTGGCTATATAGCTCTATATGATCATTGCAATGGATATTTATATAGTAAAATGATATCTTTAATAGAGCCTGAACCATTTATTTATATGGTTTCAGGAATGGTATTAATTATAGGCATAATTGTTGGTATGATAGGTTCATCATCAGCAGTTAGAAAATATTTGAAGGTGTAATTATGAAGAAAAAGAAAAGTTTGAAAACAATTAAGATATTATTTTTAATTATTGTAATAGTTTATAGTATTCCTATAAATACAAATGCCAAAACAATTAAACAATTTGAAAAAGAAGTAGAAACATTTACTAATGATCTTGAAAACAAAAAAAATCAAATAGCAAAAAACGATGCTGAAGTAGAAGAAATAAAAAAGAATATTGCAAATATAGAAAGTCAACTTAGTACAATAGAAAAAGAAATAGAAGTCTTAGAACAAGAAATAGAAAAGTCAAATAATGAAATAGAAGAAAAGAGTAATCAAAGCAAATCTTTATTTCAATATATTCAAGTAAGTGAAGGAGAAAATGCCTATTTAGAATATATTTTTGGTGCTACTAGTGTAACAGATATGGTTTATCGTATGGCCATAGTAGAACAATTAACTGAATATAATAATCAGATTATGGATGAGTTATCAGCTTTAATCGAAGAAAATGAAGATCAAAAAAATAAACTAGCTAATAAAAATGCTGAATTAAAAAAATTAAGTGCTGATTTAAAGAAAGAACAAGAAAAAATAAATGCTGATACTGCTGCAATTAAAGAAGCAATGCCAGGAGTAGAACAACAGTTAAAAGCTGCTAAAGAAAACCTAGAGTATTTAAAAAGCTTAGGCTGTGGTGAAAATGAAGATAAAGATACATGTATATACAGAAAAACTCAAAGCGGTTCAGGTGGCGGTGTTGCTGTTCCTTCGGCTCAAGGTTTTTACCGTCCAATGGTTAGTGGTTATGTTACTCAAAATTATGGTAATGCTGGACATATGGGAATAGACTTATCAAACACTAATAAAACAATTGAAATATATCCAATAGCAAGTGGAGTTGTCTTTGCCAAATATTATGATAATGCTGGAGCATTAGTTCTAAAAATAAGACACAATGTAAATGGTAGATATATTTATTCAACGTATGCTCATCTATCGGCTTGGTATGTTAATGTAGGACAAATTGTAACTCCTGATACTGTAATTGGGCGTATGGGTAATACAGGCTATTCATTTGGAGCTCATCTTCATTTAGAATTATCAACATGTGATTGGAACAAAGGTGGAGGATGTACTTGGGATCAATATCAAAATAGTACCTTTAATCCAAGACAATATGTAGGTTTCCCATCAGGATTAAGAGTATGGTGGTATAACCGTTAAAAAAACGTTTCTAAATATAGAAACGTTTTTTATAATATCTATTTTTTTAAAGTTTCTTTAGCAAGTAATTCAAATTTTGGTAAAGATCTTTTAATCATATCAGTAGATACACAATAGGCAATTCTAACATATCCTGGACAGGCAAATGAAGATCCTGGAACAAATAATATATTATATTTCTTAGCAATATTACAGAATTGTTTTTCATCTTCAATAGGAGATTTAAGGAATAAATAAAATGCTCCTTGTGGTTTAATACACTCAAAACCATAGTCTTTAAGCGCATTATATAATAAATTTCTATTCTCATCATAAGTCTTTAAATCAGGCTTAATATCTAAACAATGCATTACAACTTTTTGAAATAATGCTGGTGCATTAACACAACCAATTACTCTATTAGCAATAGTTACAGCTGTAATAATATTTTCATGATCATCCATTTCATTAGGAATTACAACATAACCAATTCTCTCACCAGGTAAAGATAGAGATTTACTAAAAGAATAGACAACAAAAGTATTATTATAGTATTTAGTAACATAAGGTACTTCAATATTATCATATGCTAATTCACGATAAGGTTCATCTGAAATTAAAAATATTTGTCTATTATATTCTTTTTGTTTTCTATTTAAAATTTCTGCTATTTTCTTTATTACATCTTCACTATAAATAACTCCAGTAGGATTATTAGGAGTATTAATTATAACCGCCCTAGTTTTTTCTGTAATTTTTTGTTCAAACTCCTCTAAATTAGGCTCAAAATTTTCCAAATTAGGACTAACAACGTTTAAGATACCATCATAGTTTTCAACATAACTATTATACTCTACAAAATATGGTGCAAAAGTTAAAACTTCTTCGCCTTCATTTAAGATACTTTTCAAAACAATATTTAAACCACTAGCTGCCCCTACTGTCATAATAATATTTTCATAACTAAAATTAGTTTTAAACCGTTCATTTATATTTTTACTAATAGCATCTCTGACATCTTCAAAGCCAGCATTACTCATATAGCCATGAATAACTAAAGGATCTTCACTATCAATAATTTCTTTTATTACTTCTTTAACTTTTGATGGTGCTGGTACACTAGGATTACCTAAACTAAAATCAAATACATTTTCTTCTCCATAAATATCAGCAAGTCTTTTTCCTTCTTCAAACATTTCTCTTATAACAGAGTTTTTCTCAACTAAATTAACCATTTTTTTTGCAATCATTTTTATTTCTCCTTTTCATCTAAAATATTTTTATGATATATCAAAGCCAAATCATATAAAGTTATATTATAAGATTTAGCAATATCTTTTAATTTTTGCACTTCTTTACTTAAATCATTACATATAACTGTATCAATCTTTTCCATACTTTTTAAAGCATCATTCATATCTTTATCTTTTAAAGTAAATTTCCTATAGCCATCATCTAAAAAAATATATTCTAATTTGATCGCTTCACTAATAACATTTTTATAAACATCACATAATAAATTAGCAGATATTCCATTTTCTAAAGCAATTTTCTCCATTTTAGAATACATTGCCTTTTCTCTATCTTTATGAACTATACTTAAATTATTTCTCTTTTTAATATCTGCTACTATAGGAATAACAGACAATCTTAAAGTTAACATATTTTGAATTATATTATCATAATAATCTAATTGATTTCTTACTTTATCAAGCTCCATAATTACCTCCCTCATTATAAATACCAAGCATTCTAAAATAAGGAGTTTGTGTTTTTAATTCATCTAGTGCTTGTTCTATATTTAAATTAGATGTCTCACAATCAACTAAAAAATAATATTCAAAAGCACTTTTCTTATCAGGCCTTGATTCTATTTTAGTTAAATTAATATTATAATCATTAAATACTTTAAGTACTCTATATAAAGAACCAGGTTTATGTTCTGTTTTAAAAATTATAGACATTTTAGTACCTATAGCAGTGTTTTTATTCTTAGATAATATCCAAAATCTTGTTTTATTAAAAGAATTATCTTGAATATTAGCTTTTAACAGCTCTAAATTATATTCTTTTAAACATTCAATATTTCCTATACAAGCACAATAATTTTTTTTAGATACCTCTAAAGCTGCTAATGCTGTACTAGCAACATTAATAATTTCCGCTTGTTTTAAATTATTATCAATAAATTTTCTACATTGAGCTAAAGCTTGGGGATGAGAATAAACTATTTTAATTTCATCTAATGAATAATTTTTATTAGCCATTAAATTTTGTTTTATCTCTAATATTTCTTCTCCAATAACATAAATATTTTTATCAGCAATTAATGTATCTATAGTTTCAACTACACAACCTTGTAATGAATTTTCAATAGGCACAATACAACGATCTATCTCATCATTAACTAAAGCTTGAATAGTTTCTTTAATCGTCCTAAAAGGAATCTTTTCCTCTTTATCAAAACATCTTAAACATGCTTCGTGAGAAAAAGTACCTTTAGGTCCTAAATATCCAACTTTCATATTTCCTCCTATTCTGCTTTTTTAGCATCATAATTATTATCAATTAGTATTTTATATCCTTTATTTAAATCTTCATAAGTAGCGAATACTACATTTAAAACTCCTGTATTTTGTTCTCTATTATTAACAATTCCAATATTCTTAATACTTATATTTTCTTTAGCAAGTAAAGAGATAACTTTAAGAATAGATCCACTCTCATCTCTAATTTTAACATTTAAATAAGGTAAAACTTGTCCATTAATCTTTTTAATAATAAAACTATCTCTATATTCTTTAGCATTTTTAAAATAATCAAAGACTTTTTCTTTATCGTCATATTTTAAATCATTCTTAAACTTTAATAAATTATTAATTAAAATATCTAATACCTGATCAATTTCGTCTTTATTAGTCATACAAATATGTTCCCACATAATAGGATCAGACGATGCAATTCTAGTTATATCTTTAAATCCTCCAGCGGCTAACATCTTCATATTTTCTTTTTCATCATCTAATTGTTTAACCAAATTAACTAAAGCTGAAGCGACAATATGTGGAACGTGACTAATAACTGCTGTAATATAATCATGAGAATCTTGGTCAAGTATAACTGGAATAGCACCAATATCCTTAATAATTTTTTCTAAAAGATCGATGTTTCTTTGACTTTTCATTAAAATATAAAAAGAATTTTCAAATAAGTAATCGATCGAAGTTTCATATCCTGAACGTTCAGAACCAATCATAGGATGACCGCCAACAAAATTAATATTAATACCATCTATTTCTTCTAAAACTTCTTTTTTAGTACTACCAATATCTGTAATAATACAATTATTAGTTACTATACATTCTAATTTTTTAGCATAATCTTTAATAAATTTAACAGGTGTACACAAAAAAATTATATCTAAATTTGCAAATTTTGCATTGACTGAATCAGTATAATCAGTAATAATTCCTTCATTTTTCGCTTGAATTAAACTTTTAGTATCTACATCGTAAGCAATTATTTGTTTAACCAACTTGCTTTTATGTAAACTTTTAGCTAATGAACCACCCATAAACCCCAAGCCAATAATTCCAATATTCATATTACACCTCCATGTTTCTAATGAAAATATTGTACAACTTTTAAAATAAAAAGTCTAGTAATCAAGAGTTAGATATAACTTTTAAAATACCACCATAAAGTTACTAATATAAGCTTCTTGTATTATTTTATAACAAGTGTTAGAATAATTTACTAAGTAGTAATTAATACGTTAAATATAATATAAAAAGGAGGTAGCCAATGTTTAAACTAGTATCAAAATTTAAACCTAGTGGAGATCAACCAGAAGCTATAAAAAAATTAGTTGATGGAATAAAAGAAGGTAAAAAAGAACAAGTTTTATTAGGAGCGACAGGTACAGGTAAGACTTTTACAATGGCTAATGTTATTAAAGAAGTTAATAAACCTACCTTAATCCTTGCTCATAATAAAACCCTAGCTGGACAACTTTATAGTGAAATGAAGGAATTATTTCCTGAAAATAATGTTGAATATTTTGTTTCTTATTATGATTAAAAATTTAAAAGTGTGTTATTTTCCCTTATTTTATAACGTTTTGTCCTTTCTTAATACTTAAATAAAACATAATAAAATTAGATAAAGAAACATAAATTTGTGGCCGAATAGTGTATCCATTTGTGTCCTAAAAAACAGCATAAATATAACTTTTATCTAATGAAACTAACATTATAAGAAAGGAGAGTGTAAATGGATAAATGTGAAATAATTGCTATTGCTAATCAAAAAGGTGGAGTAGGAAAAACTACTACCACTTTTAATTTAGGCGTAGCATTAGCACAAGAGGGAAAGAGAGTTCTCCTTGTAGATGCAGATCCACAAGGAGATTTAACTACCTATATGGGAGTGCATGATACTGATAATATTCCTACATTAGCTTCCCTAATGGAATGTTATATACAAGATAGGAATATTGATACAGATAGTGCAATAATACATCATAAAGAAAATATAGACTTATTGCCTACTAATCTTGATTTATCTGCAATGGAAATAAGTCTAGTGACAGCAATGAGTAGGGAATACACTATAAAGAACTGTTTATCATCCATAAAAGATAAATATGATTATATTTTAATAGACTGTATGCCCAGTTTAGGTATGATAACAATAAATGCTTTAGCAAGTGCAGATAAAGTAATTATTCCAGTACAAACTCAGTTTTTAGCAGCAAAAGGTATGGGACATTTACTAAAAACAGTTGCTAAAGTAAAAAGAAGTATAAATCCTAATTTGAAAATTGGAGGTATATTATTAACTTTAGTAGATAAGAGAACTAAACTCTCAAAAGAAACAAAACAGTTATTAGAGGAGAATTATGGAAATATAGTAAAAATTTATAATACTCAAATTCCAAGTGCTGTAAAAGTGGCAGAGTCCACTAGTAGTGGAAAGAGTATTTTTTCTTATGATAAGAATAGTAAAGTAACTAGTGCTTATAAAGAGTTTGGAAAGGAGATATTAACAGATGGAAAAGAATATACCAAAAGCTCCATTACCCAAAGTCTCACTAGATGAATTATTTTCTACGCAAAAAGAGCGAGACGAAGCTGACCTAGAAAAAGTTGTAGAGATAGAAATTAGTAGTATTGACGATTTTCCAAATCATCCCTTTAAAGTTATCAATAATGATGATATGAAACAAATGGTAGAAAGCATTAAAGAAAATGGTGTACTACTTCCAGTAATTGTAAGAAAAAAAGATAATGATAGATACGAAATGATTTCAGGTCATAGACGAAAGTTTGCAAGTAAATTAGCTAAATTAGAGAAAATACCTTGTATAATTAAAGAATTAACTGACGAAGAAGCTACTATTATTATGGTAGATAGCAATATGCAACGTGAGAAGATATTACCTAGTGAACGAGCCTTTGCATATAAGATGAAGTTAGAAGCTATAAAACATCAAGGTAAAAAAGATAAAACTTCGGCACAAGATGTGCAGAAGTCAAAAACCTCGAGAGAAATTATTAGTGATGAAGAAGGTAAAAGTAGAGAAACAATAAGAAGATATATAAGACTTACTGAACTTATACCAGAACTCTTAAATTTAGTTGATGAAGAAACTATTGCCATTAGTCCAGCAGTATCATTATCTTATTTAAAACAGGAGGAACAATATATGGTTTTAGACTGGATAGAATATAATGATGCTACACCTTCATTATCACAGGCATTAAACTTAAAAAAACTAAGCCAAGAAGATAATTTTACAGAGGAGAGTATGGAAAGTATTTTAGATATACAAAAGCCTAACCAAGTTGAAAAAGTAAAAATAAGCAAAGAAAAACTACGAAACATACTCCCAAAAAATATTAAAGAAGATCAATATGAAAATTTTATCATTCGTTCGGTTGAATTTTATAATAAATATCTGCAACAACAAAGGTCAAAAGAGGTAAGTCGGTAGTGGGAGTATTTTTTCCCAAAATCCCTCCTTACAAACCTCCCTAATAACCTGCTCTAAATATATTACCAACTGAAAAAATATAGAGTATAATAATTGTAGTAGTGAAATAATTGGATATTTATGATAGTTTCATAGTGAAGGAGCTAAAACTATGAAAAAGAAGAAAGTTATCATAATTGGTGGAATAATTTTATTGCTTTTATTGCTAGTGATTTTATACTTTAGCTTATCGAGTACAGATGGTAAAAATATGAGCAAAAATAGTAAACAAACAGAGGAAAAAGTTAAAAAAGAAAGTAATAAAGATGAAAAAACTGAATTAAAAGAACAAAAAACAGAAGAAAAGACTGACAGTGAAGAAAAAAACGAAGATGAACAGAAAAATAATAATACTAGTAATAATACAACTTCTTCAACAAAATCAGATACAACAAATTCTACTAAAAGCTCGACAAATAATAGTAGGAGCAATAATAGTAATAATCAGACTAGTACTAGTAGTAATAGTTCATCTAATACTTCTCCACCTGTTAGTGAAACTCCTGCACAAGAAACACCTGTTATTCCTCAAACTCCTCAAACAGAGTGGGAAAAATTGGGAATAACAAAAGAAGAGTATGAAAACACTCCAATTACAGTAGGTGATGAAATAGCTTTTAAAGCTGATTCGTCAAAATGTGATGAAGAAATAAGTAGGTTAGTCAGTTTATATTATCGCCAAGGTCTTTCAGGGGGAAATAGTTATGACATTATTGGCAAATATACACATTCATACATAGGATGTGGAATAAATCTAAATATAAATGGGACAGCCTATACTTATAGTGAAGCTAAACAAATGGGCTTCGAATGACACTTAAAAAAAATTTAAAGTGTTTTTATTATGGAAAAGAAAGGAAGATTATAAATGAAACAAAATATTATAAAATTATTAGTAATTACAATAGCTATAACAAGCATTTTTGGAATAACAAAAGTAAATGCCCAATCTTTACAAGACGAATTGTATATTGACTATGATTATCAATGGTGGGTAGCCACTTATAATTTTGGTACAACAGATAGAGTTAAAACTCAAGAAAAAATGATAAGAAGACGTTCAGATAACGCTCCAGTATATTGCATACAAGCAGACATTAAACTTATTGCAGGTACAGTTAATGGTGTAATAGATGAAGATACTATGATAAGTATGACACAATTAACTAAAGAACAAATGGATAGAATTAGACTAATATCATACTATGGTTATGGTTATGGCAGTCATACAGCTCCAGAATGGTATTATGCAACACAAATGCTAATATGGCAGATTACAAATCCTGGCTATATTTATGCAATAGCAGATAATGATTCTACTCTAACTTCATCAAATAGATATGATTCATATTACAATGAAATTAATTCTCTTGTTGATAATCATACAACTCAACCAAGCTTTTATGGGCAAAAAGTTGAAATGGTTGCAGGTAATACAGTTACTTTGACAGATACAAATGGTGTTTTAAGTAAATATTATGAAGGTGTTGAAAATGACAATGTATCAGCTAAAATAGAAGGTAATAATCTTGTTATTACTGCCAAAAAGGGTTATGAAGGTGTCTCCAATCCATTCTTATACGTTTTTTTAGTGCATATTGCTTTGATATTGTATGTACTTGTTATTTCTAATATTAGTCTTATTGTATTAAGAATCACTAAAAAAATGACTGTATCTATTATTTTATCATTTGCTTTAGTCAATGTAATAAACTATGTTATAAGTAATATAAGTTCTTTACTTAGTAGTATCATTAAAAATAATGTAATCGTTGACCATCTATATTTATTTAATATATACGAAGGATATATGGTTCAATCAACAGTATATAATGCTTTGATAAATATGGGAGTTCTTTCTATTATAACAACTTTAATTGTACTCTTCATTTATAGAAATAAAGAACAGGTGGTGCGAGATTTTGAGTAGTTTTATTAAAAATGTATGTGATTATATGTGGAATACTTGGGAATATAAAGCTATTTTAGTATATCTTTTTATGGGAATATTCTTTATTACTTGCCAGTTTTCTGGATTAAATTACGAACAAATGCTAATTTCATCTTTTACTAATAAAATATTTCTTGTAGTTATATTATATCCAAGTTTTGTTGCTATGTTTTATCTAGCATATCAATATATAAATAAAAATTATAGTTTACTTTTACGTATGAGTTCAAGAAAGAAGTATGTTAGTATATCTGTTGTTACCATGTTAGTTATGGCAATGCTTTTATTCATACAGATTATTATTATGTTATTAATTTGTTGTAACATTATTACACATAGTGATTTTAAAATAACAAATGAACTTAATTATAATGTCAACGATTTTATTATATTTATTATAGAAACAATAAAAATTTTTGGTACTGTTGTTATTATAGGCTTGCTTACTTTATTACTTCAGATTAGTTTTAAAAAGCAAGGTGTTGTAGCAATATTTCTAATAGCCCTTTTAACGCTTATATTTTTTGGGGATAGAATGTATCCAACAGGCATTATTATATTAGATATTTTTAATCCTGGCTTTCAGTCACATGGATACACATTAACTAATAGTTTATGGATTTTAATAGGGTATGGACTTATTTATTTTTCATTAGTTATATCATTATTATATTTTGGGGTTAGAAAGAAAATAAAAAAGGTTGATATAGGGATATAAATATGTTGTTACTTATTAAAAGAAATTTATTAATTTTTTTCTCTAAAATATGGTATTTAATTTTAGCAATGCTTTGTATATGTATTTTCTTTTTTACCCAATATAATTCATTAAAATATTTTGATAATAATTTTATTTATATAATAAGTGGAGTAGATAATACTGTAGGAACATTTCTTCTTATTAGCCTTACATTGGTTATTAATTCAATTTATCTACTTTATACATATTATTTATATAGTTATGACATATTTAAATGCAAAGAAGCTATCTTCTTAAGAATAAGTTATAAAAAATGGATTACTGCTAATATAATAAGCAATTGTATCATTGATTTTATAATCTCTCTAATTACTATCACTCTACTATTAATATATTCTTTTGTAGTTAATACAAATGTAGAGATAGGAATAATAACTTTAATAATCATATATTTATCTAAATTAGCTATGCAGTTTATATATTTATTAATTATTAAGTTTACTGGTAACTACGGTAGTATTCTTATGTTTTTAATCTTACTAGTAGGTCTTTTATTTAAGACAAAATCTATAATTTATATATATAGTTTGACATCATCATTAAATAACTACATAATACTTTTAATACTTTTAACAATTAATGTTGTGTTAATATTAATTAATATTTACTTAAAGGATAATAATTTAGTTATGAGAGGAGAAATGGAAAAATGAAAATTGAAGTAAAAGATGTAACAAAAAAGTTAGACAAAGAACTAGTGTTAAATGATGTTTCATTATCTTTAGATAGTGGGAAAATATATGGTCTTGTAGGAAGAAATGGTAGTGGTAAAAGTATGCTTTTAAAAACAATTTGTGGTTTTGTAAAGCCTGATAAAGGTTATGTAAAAGTCGGAGGGGAAGATATTTATAAAAATAATACTTTTCCTAAAAAAACAGCTGCTTTAATAGAAAGACCCAACTATTTACCAGATTTAACTGGCTATGAAAATTTAAAAATGTTAGCTTCTATTAATAAAGTGATAAATGATAAGGAAATATTAAATACTTTAGAAAAAGTAAATTTACTAGAAGAAAAAGATAAAAAGTTTAAAAAATATTCTTTAGGTATGAAGCAAAAATTGGGTATTGCTCAAGTTTTGATGGAAAATCCTGATATTATGATTTTTGACGAACCGTTTAACGGTTTAGAAGAAGAAAGTGTAAAAAAAATAAGGAAGCTTTTATTAGATGAAAAGAAAAAAGGCAAACTTATTATAATTGCAACTCATATTAAAGAGGATATTAATGAATTGTGCGATATAATATATAGAGTGGATAATGGTAAGATTATCAATAAATAGTATTTTGTCAAAAAACGTAGAGTTATTTTTTATCAACTCTACGTTTATTTATTTTATGCTCTGGAAAATATGTAATAAGATCACTACTGCTTACAATATTTTTATTAGCAAGTCTGTTAATTTCAGAAGCTAATTTATCTAACATTACAATAGATGGCTTTTTATGTGCATTTTCCATTTCTATATAATATTTTAAGTCAGTATGGGTCGAGTGTGCAAATTCTTCTTGTGTCATATTTAAGAGGAATCTATAGTATTTTAAATTGATAGCTAATATTTCTTGGCTAGTCATTTGCGTTTCCTCCTTTTATGAAAAAAGTATAGGCCAAATAGTTAAATAAGTCCCTAGGGCATTAGCCCTGTTTTAATCTTGAAAAATTACAATCTATGTTTTATACTATTTTTGTAGCTGTTCTTTATTAGTATGTAAACATATTTCATATTTTATTAGAACAAAAAGGAGTAAAATGAAGAATAAAAAAATTGATATTATCATTACAGTAATGAAAATTTTATTATTAGGTATGATGTTATCTTTGATATTTATTATTGTTGATACTATTTTTATAAGTAAAGGTAATATTAAAAGTTATAATTCGTTTAGTGAATTTATATCAATACCTATAAATATCGCTTATATTGTAATGCTTGCATTTGCATTTATAAGTGGAATTATTTTAATCTATTTTGCAATAGTAGAAAGTAGAAAATCACGACCTAATTATGATAAATATACTGTTGTAGAAAAAGACTATTTAAAGGAACTTAAATCTAAAATAGAAGAACAAGAAGAAATAATTAAAAGCTTAAAAAACAAATAATTAACAAAAAAATATAGATTTTATTGACAAAGTGTTAACTAAGCTATATTATACGAATTAGTTATTTGTGAGATGTTATTTATCAACTTGCAAATAAGGGCTAATATCTCACAAAGGGATAATTAGCCCCTTTTTATTTATATATTATGGGAGGAGAGGAAAAAATGAATGAATTTTATGTTGATAAGAAAGGTTATCAAAAATTATTAGAAGAAGTTGAAGAAGCTGATAGAAAGTTAAGAGAACACAGAAAAACAAGAGGTGATTCTTATTCTTCAAGTGCTGGTGATGGATGGCATGATAATTTTGATTTTGAAGAAATGGAAAGACAAGAAAGATTATTAAGTGGAGACTTACAAACAAAACAAGAAAGACTAAAAAATGCAATTTGTATAGTTGTCAATGATGTGAGACCAAAAAGTCGTAAAAAATATTAATTA
>CAMMBL010000036.1 GCA_946494015.1 uncultured Mycoplasmatota bacterium
TATTTTATAAAAAATAGTGAGAATTTTATCTATCCCCACTAAATATTATAGAACCAATTTTAAAAGAAAGAGCCTTAAAGGTTCTTTTCTTTTGTCAAATTATGCCTAATTTACTTGACGAATATATTATGTGATGATAAATTCATATTAGAAAATAGTAATGAGGTGTAGTATTATGGCATATATAAAATTTAAGGAGTTATCTAAATATTTTGATTTTAAAGATGAAATAGAAGAAAAAGATTTACCTGAATATGCAAAAGAATATGTAAGTAGTAAAGAAAATATCTTATTAGGATATAAAAATACAAAAGATTATGCAGTATTTACTGATAAAAAGATGATCTTATTTGATCGCGATACTTTAGCAATGTATTATAAAAAGATTCATATTTTTCCATATACATCTATTTCTAGTAGTGCTATTAATTTTAAACCTGGAAAAGTAGAATTATTATTTAGTTTTGATAGTGGTTATCAACTACACATTAATTTTATTGAAATGAATCATGAAAAAAAAGAAAGAATAAAAGCTATTTATAAAAATATGATGAACTCAAAGCTATAGAATAGCTTTTTTTAATTTTATATGATATATTAAATGCTAGGTGGTAACATGACAGATGAATTATTAAAATATGTAAAAGCAACAGATTTACAGAAAGGAATAAACTATGAAAGTAGAAAAGTTAGGTATATAGGTGCTAGCTATGACAATGAAGAAGTTAAATATCGTTTTGTTGTAACCTCAGAACGGACATTAAGTTCATATATAATTACAATAAAAGCTAATAGACAAGGAGAAATTCTTGATACTAATTGTACATGCCCTCAATATAATACTACTTCATCTTGTAAACATATTGCCGCTGTTTTAGTTAAATATCAAGGTGAATATTTTTTAATGGATGACTTAGATAATACTGATTATCTTGTTAATAATCTTTTATTAGAATTAAAAAAAGTTTCCTTAAATAAAAAAACAGTAAAAAAAGAAGCCTTTATAATTCCCTATTTAAAACTAGAAAAATACTCTAATTATTACAATTATTATAGTAATAGTTATTCTAATTATTATGAGTTACGCTTTAAAATAGGAGTTGATAAATTCTATGTTTTAGGAAGTAAAACCAATAGTTTTATTGATAAATACCATAATTTTGGTGATTTAAAATTTGGGAAAGATTTTATCTATAATAATAAAGATTATTACTTTAATAACGAAGGTAAAAAAATTATTAATTTTATTGAACTAGCTTATTCTAAACTTTATAGATGTGACTCTTACTTAATTCCCACTAAAAACAATCTGGATAGCTTATTTGAAATAGTAGATAGAATTTATGTAGAAGGTAATTTTTTTAATAAAGAATTACCCCTAATTAAAGGTCTACCATTTAAGTTTAAAATAAGTAAAGAAAAAGATATGCATACCCTAAATATAGATGATAATTTAACAGATTTAACTAATCTATGTAGTGATTATAGTTATCTAATAGATAAAAATGGTATATATAAATTAACTGAAGCTGAGAGTATTATTGCAAGAAATATTTTAGAAGAAGAAATAACAAGTTTTACTTTTCCTTCTAGTAAATTTAAAGAACTTAAAGAATATTTAATTCCAAATATTAAAAACGAATTAATAGTTGATAATTCAGTTGATGATTTAGTAATTGCTAAATCAGGAGATGTTAAATTATATTTTGATATTTTAGATCTTTTTATAGAATGTAAAATAATCTTTACCTATAACAATATAGAAGTTAATTACTTTGCTAAAGAAGATAATAATATTATAAGGGATAAAGATTATGAAAAAGATGTATTTCTTGATATTACTAAATACGGCTTTGATAATGAACTTAAATTATATGATATAGATGAAATAGGAAATTTCTTAGAAAATGGTATTGATGAATTAGCCGCTACTTACTCTGTATTCACTAGTGAAAAATTAAAAAATACTAAATTAATAAAAAAAGTTAGCGGTACCACTAATTTTAGTATTGGTAGAGATAATATCTTAAACTATGAATTTAAATTAGAAAATATTAGTCCCAATGAATTAGATAATATATTTTTATCTTTAAAAAATAAAAAGAAATATTATAAATTAAAAAGTGGTGATATTTTAGATTTATTTGATCCTTCTCTTAAAGAATTAGAAGAATTAAAAGAAGATTTAGAATTAGATGAAGAAAAAGGTGAAATACCCAAATTTAGAGCTTTATATCTTGATAGTTTAAAAAGAAAAAATAGTTTTATCAAAACTAATAATTTATTTGATTCATTTGTCAAAAAATTTAAAGAATATAAGAATGCTAAAGTAGAATTTACTACTGCTGAAAATAACTTACTTAGATCATATCAAAAAGATGGAGTTAAATGGCTTTATAATCTATATAAATGTGGTTTAGGAGGAATACTTGCTGATGAGATGGGACTTGGTAAAAGTCTACAATCTATTATCTTTATTAAGAAAGTTTTAAAAGAAGAAAATAATGCTAAAATATTAATTGTAACGCCTACATCTTTAGTATATAACTGGGATAATGAATTTAAAAAATTTAGTGATGATATTACAAGAAGTATTTTTGTAGGTAATAAAAAAGAAAGAGTTAATAAATTAAAAAATTATCATGGTAATATCTATATTACTAGTTATGGCCTATTAAGAGAAGATTTAGAAATTTATAAGAATATGGCTTTTAAAATTATGATTATTGATGAAGCCCAAAATATAAAAAATCCAACAGCATTACTTACTAAAGCCGTTAAAAGTATAAAAAGTGAAGTTAAACTTGCTTTAACAGGAACACCAATAGAAAATACAATCTTAGAACTATGGAGTATTTTTGATTATATAATGCCAGGTTTTCTTGCTAATAAAACTAAATTTACTGAAAAGTATAAAATAAATAGTGATTTTGATGAAGATACAAATTTAGTTTTAAGTAAATTAAAAAAACAAGTTGAACCTTTTATCTTAAGACGTAAAAAGAATGAAGTTTTAAAAGACTTACCTGAAAAGTTAGAAAACAATATTTATATAGATTTAAATGATGAAGAAAAGAAAATATATGCATCTTTAGTAAAAGAAACAAAAGATGAAATGGAAAATTTAATAGGAGAAAGCTTTTCTAAAAATAAAATACAAATACTTAGTCTTTTAACTAAGTTAAGACAAGTTTGTATTGATCCTAAAATAATATTTGATAATTATACTAAAACTTCATCTAAAATAGAACATTTAATAGATGTTGTTAAAGAAGCTATAGATAATGGTCATAAAATTCTTCTCTTTACAAGTTTTAAAACCGCTTTAAATATAGTTAAAGATAGTCTTACTAAAGAAGGTATTACTAGTTATGTTATAGATGGTTCAGTTAGTAGTAAAAAAAGACAAGAATTAGTTGATAAATTTAATATAGATGATACTAATATATTTTTAATTATGTTAAAAAGTGGAGGAACTGGTTTAAATTTAACTAGCGCTGATATTGTCATCCACTTAGATTTATGGTGGAACCCACAAGCTGAGAATCAAGCAACTGATAGAGCGCATAGAATAGGGCAAAAAAATACTGTTGAAGTTATCAAATTAATTACAAAAGGAACTATTGAAGAAAAAATTTTAAATTTACAAGAAAAAAAGAAAATACTTAGTGATAAATTAATAGAACAAGATGCTGATGAATATAAAAGCTTTCAAAATTTATCAGTTGATGATATTAGAGAATTATTAAAATTTAATAATGAGTAGAAAGAGGTTAAGATGATAAGAATTTGTTTTGTATGTTTAGGTAATATTTGTAGAAGTACTATGGCTGAATATATAATGAAAGATTTAGTAAAAAAAGAAAATTTAGATAAAAAGTTCCATATAGAATCTCGTGGAGTAGCAGCAGATGTTGGTTGTGATATCCATAATGGTACTAAAAAAATGCTTGATTTAAATAATATTCCTTATGATAAACATTATGCAAGACAATTAAATGCTAGTGATTATGAAAAGTTTGACTATTTTATTGGCATGGATAAATATAATGTTTTAGATATGAAAAGAATATTTAAAAAAGATGATAAAATATATAAACTTTTAGATTTTACAAAAAAGTCAAAAGAAATAGATGATCCATGGTATACTCATAATTTTAATATTACTTATGAAGAAATTTATGAAGGATGTAAAGCTTTACTTACTTTTCTAAAACGTAAAGATAAGTAAAGTTTACATCTTTTTTAAACTTTAATTTGAAACTGTGCTAAAATTAAAATAGAGGTGATAAAGATGCGTGCTGTTGCACTTAAAGGAAAAAGAGAATTTGAAATAAAAGAAATAAAAGAACCAGAAATTGATAATAAAAATATTATAATTAAAGTATTAAAAGCTGGAATATGTGGTTCAGACTTACATTATTTTCAAACAGGAGAACCAAAAGGATTAATACTGGGACATGAATTTTGTGGTAGTGTTATAAATCCTGGTGATAGAGAAGATTTAAAAGTAGGGGATAGAGTAACAGCTCTACCAATTTCTCCTTGTGGTAATTGTAAAGCTTGTTTAAGTGGTAATCCTCAATACTGTAAAGAAACTTGGAGTAAAGCAGTTGGCCTTTCGCTAGATACAAACGGGGCATTAACAGAAATAATAAAAGTTAGAAGTGATATGGTCTTAAAAGTTCCAGATAATGTTACAGATTTAGAAGCAGCCATGGTTGAACCTACAGCTGTTGCCCTTCATGGAGTTCATTTAGCTGATATTAAAGTAGGCTCTAAAGTACTAATAATAGGAGGAGGTATTATTGGTCTTATAAGTGCTATGTTAGCTAAAAAAGAAGGAGCTAGTTTTGTTGCTGTTAGTGAAACTAATAAAGAAAGAGGAAAAAAAGCTTTAACATTAGAAGTTGCTGATAAATATTATGATGCTACATCTAAAGAAATGCTTAATGAAGTAAATACTGATACAAATGGAGGCTTTGATATTGTAATAGAGTGTTGTGGTAATGCTAGTGCTGTTACATCAGCGCTTGTAACTGTAAGACCAGGAGGAACAGTTATTTTAGTTGGTGTTGCAACTGGACCTATAAATATTCCAACAGTTATAGCCGTTATGAATGAATTAACAATAAAAGGAGCTATCGCTTATACTAAAGAAGAATTTAAAACAAGTTTAGATTTAATTAGTAATAAACAAATAGAAGTTATGAAATTTGTTGATGATATAGTAGGATATAAAGATGTTCAAAAAGCTTATGAAAGACTTACTAGTGGTAGTGATAAAGCGATAAAAATATTAGTTGACCCTAATAAATAACTAGATAAAATATAGACAAATAGAGCTAAAAAAAGTTATAATAAAAAAAAGAAAAAGAGTAAGATAACAATTTAAATTAGAAAGGACCATAATATGAAAGAAAAAAGTTTAAAAATATTAAAATTATTTCTAATAGCTAGTCCTTTTTTTGATATGCTTACGGCTTTTATGCTTCAATATTTTAACTTAGATATTACAATAGGTATGATCTTTAGAATTATTATAATTCTAATATGCTTATTTTATCTTTTATTTATTTACAAAGAAAAAGATAAAAAATATTTATTATTAATATTAGGAACTATTTTCCTTTATTTAATTATTTTTAGTCTTGAAATTATTCTTAATAAAGATATAACTGTTTTATTATATGAAATAAAAAATGCTTTTAAAACTTTCTATTTACCCATATTATTACTTACTTTCTATGCTATTTTTAAAGAAAATAAAAACTTTATTACTAATAAAAATATAGTCACAATATATTTAATTTACTTATTAGGAATTTTTATTCCTGATTTATTAAAAATAGGATTTGATAGTTATGAAATTAGTAAAACAGGAAGTATTGGCTTTTTTAATTCGGCAAATGAAATAAGTGCTATTATCTCTATTTTAATGCCTTTTTTCTTATTATATTTATATAACAAAAAGAATTTTCTTTTAACAATATTATTAGTAGGAATATTAGTTTTTGACATATTAAGTATTGGTACTAAAGGGCCATTACTTTCTTTTGGTATTATTATAGGAATTACTCTAATTATATATATTATCTATCTATTAAAAAACAAATTATATAAACAACTAAGTGCTTTATTAGGACTAGGCATCATTTTTATCAGTGTTTTAATTATCTATTTACCAAAAACAGCATTCTATAAAAATATTAAAATACACCTAAACTTTTTAGAAGTAAATAATATTTCTGATATCTTTAAAGACTATGAATTAGTTGATCATTTTATATTTAGTTCAAGACTTAAATTTCTAAGTAATACCTATAATAATTATTTAAATGCTCCCTTAATAGAAAAAATCTTTGGAATAGGTTATATTGAAAATTATAATCACGATGACTCTAGTACAAAAATGATAGAAATGGACTATTTTGATATTTTCTTTCGTCATGGCATAATAGGATTTATCCTATATATTAGTATTTATTTATACTTTGTAATAAAAGCCTTTAAAGAAAATCTTACTATTAAAAATATTCCCTATAAAATAAGTTACTATTTAGCTTTCTTTTTATCTATAATATTAGCATTTATTACAGGCCATGTTCTAATAGCACCAGCAGTTAGTATTTTTACAGCCCTTATTTTAACTAGAAAGGAGCAATTACAATGAAAAGACCATTAGCTTTTATTATTATTAATTATAATGACTATGAAACTACAAGTAGATTATTAAATAATATTAAAGATTATAAAATAATAGATAAAATCTATGTTGTTGATAATCATTCTACTGATGATTCTTATGAAAAATTACTTAATATAAAATTGGCCAATTTAGAAATTATTAGAACAAAAGTAAATAAAGGATTCGCTGATGCTATGAATATTGGTGGTAAAAAAGCTATCAAAGACTATAAAAAAGTAGATATAATCTTTTCAAACTCAGATATTATTATTAATAGCAATGAAAATCTTGAAGAACTAAAGAAAACTCTAGATCAAAAAGATATAGGATTAGTAGGACCAGTAGTATATGAACACGGAAAACTAAATAGAGGATGGAAATTACCAACTCCTAAACAAGAAATACTTATTAATCTTCCTATGATTGGTAAAAAATTTAAAAAGAAATTATATTATGAAGAAAAACACTATCGATATGCTACAGCTAAAGTAGATGTTTTATCTTTTTGTTTCTTTCTAATCAAAAGTGAAGCCCTAACAGCTATTGGTTTCTTTGATAATAAAACTTTTCTTTATTATGAAGAAAATATTACTTCAACAAAACTAAATAAAACTAGATATATAAGCTTAATAAATAATAATATAACAGTAATTCATGATCATTCTGTTAGTGTTGATAAAAATATAAACTATATTAATAAATTTAAAATTTTAAAGAAAAGTCAACTTTATTTTGAAAAGCATTACAATAGAGCTAGTAAAATAGAATTATTCTTTTTAAAATTAAGTGCTAAATTAACATTAATAACTTTATATGTTAGAATATTTATTAAAGGAGGATTTAAAAAATGAAAGGAATTATTTTAGCAGGTGGAAGTGGAACAAGACTTTATCCTTTAACAGAAGTAACTAGTAAACAACTAATGCCTATTTATGATAAACCGATGATTTATTATCCCTTATCAGTCTTAATGCAAGCTGAAATTAGAGAAATATTAATTATTTCCACACCAACTGATTTACCAAGATTTAAAAAATTATTAGGAGATGGAAGTAAGTTTGGTATATCTCTTTCTTATGTAGAACAACCTAGTCCTGATGGATTAGCCCAAGCTTTCTTATTAGGAGAAAAATTTATTGGTAATGATACTTGTTGTATGGTCTTAGGAGATAATATCTTTTATGGGGCTAATTTAAAAAAAGAATTATTACAAGCTAAAGAAAATGCTAGTAAAGGTTATGCTACTGTTTTTGGTTATCATGTTCATGATCCTGAACGTTTTGGTATTGTTGAATTTGATCAAACTGGTAAAGTAATAAGTGTTGAAGAAAAACCTAAAGTACCTAAAAGTAATTATGCAATTACAGGATTATATTTTTATGATCAAACAGTTACTAAGAAAGCTAAGAAATTAACTCCATCAGCAAGAGGAGAGTTAGAAATTACAGATTTAAATAGACTTTTCTTAGATGAAGATAAACTAAAGGTAATTACTTTAAATGAAGGTTATGGATGGTTTGACACAGGAACTTTTAAAAGTTTATTTTCAGCAACTAATTTTGTTAGTACTATTCAAGAACATCAAAATATTACAATTTGTTGTCCAGAAGAAATTGCCTATAAAAATGGTTGGTTAAGTAAAGAACAAGTTCTAGCTCAAGCTGAAATTATGAAAAAAAATACTTATGGTAAACATTTATTAGAAATAGTTAAGGAGAAATAATTATGGAAAAAATTAAAACAGATTTACTTGATTGTTATATATTAAAACCATCTATCTTTAAAGATGAAAGAGGATATTTTAGTCCCTATTATATTTCTGAAGAATTAAAAGAACTAGGATTTAAAGGGGTAGTACAAGCTAATAGATCTATGAGTTGTAAAGGAGTTTTAAGAGGATTACATTTTCAAGAAGATCCTAAATGTCAAGCTAAAATAGTAGAAGTAATAAAAGGTTCAGCAATAGATGTTGTTGTAGATATTAGAAAAAATTCTAAAACTTATGGAAAATATATCGCTGTTAAACTAACAGAGGCAAATGGGAAACAATTATATGTACCTAGAGGTTTTGCTCATGGTTTTTTAGCTTTAGAAGATAATACAGTTTTTCAATACTTAGTAGATAATGAATATGCCAAAGATAAAGAAGGTGGTATATTATGGAATGATGAAGATCTAAAAATTAATTGGGAAGAAATGTTTAAAGAAAATGGTATTACAACTCCTATTTTATCAGAAAAAGATCAACTACATCCAAGGTTAAAGGATAGTAAAGTGCATTTTGAAAGGATGGAAATATGAAATACTTAATTACTGGATATAAAGGACAACTAGGTTATGATATAAAAAGAGAATTATTAAAAAGGAATATAAAAGAAACAGATATTTTAGCAGTTGATAAAGAAGAAATGGATATTACAAATGAAAAAGAAGTTAACAAAATTATTAGTACTTTTCATCCTGATGTAATTTTTCATTGTGCTGCTTTTACCGCCGTAGATAAAGCTGAAGAAATGGGAGATAGTGCTTATAATATTAATGTTATTGGTACTAAAAATATAGTAAATGCTTCTCTTAAAGAAAATGCTGTAATAGTATATATGTCAACAGATTATATCTTTGATGGTACAAAAGATGGATATTATACTGAAACAGATAAAGTTAATCCTAAAAGTGTTTATGGTAAAACAAAATATCTAGGAGAAGAAGAAGTAAGAAGAAATAAAAAACACTTTATTACAAGAATCTCTTGGGTATTTGGTATTAATGGTAATAACTTTGTTAAAACAATGTTAAAATTATCAGAAACTAATAAAACCTTAAATGTAGTAAATGATCAAATAGGTAGTCCTACTTATACAGTTGATTTAGCAAAAGTACTAGTTGATATGGTAAATACCGATAAATATGGAACTTATAATGTTACTAATGAAGGAATTTGTAGTTGGGCTTTATTTGCCAAAACAATTTTTAATATCTTTAATAAAGAAGTAGAAGTAAATGAAGTATCAACTTTAGAATATTTAGATATTACTAAAAAAAGTCAAGCTTATCGGCCTAAAAACTCTAAATTTAGTAAAGATAAATTAGAAAAAAATGGCTTTACAAGACTTCCATCCTTTGAAGATGCCTTAAAAAGATATAAAATAGAACTTACTAAAGATTCAAAATAGAAAGGATTATATTATGCTTGAAGTTAAAAACATCGTTAAATATTATGGTAATAATAAAGCCGTAGATAATTTATCTTTTACAGTTAAAAATGGTGAAATATTTGGTCTATTAGGTGAAAATGGCGCTGGTAAAACAACTACTTTTAGAATTATTATGGGCTTAATTGAAGCTAATAGTGGTGAAGTTTTATTAGATCATACAAAAATAAATTATCAAAATACTGATAAAATAGGTTTTGTAACTGAAGAACGAAGTTTGCTTACTAAATTAACAGTTTTAGAACAACTTAAATTTTATGGAGTTTTAAAAGGATTAGATGAAAGAAATATAGAAAAAGAGATTGATAAATGGTTAAAAAAATTTGAAATAACTAACTATAAATACAGAAAAATTAAAGAACTATCAAAAGGAAATCAACAAAAAATACAATTTATCTCAGCTATTATAAATCATCCTAAATTATTAATATTAGATGAACCATTTACAGGACTTGATCCTATAAATGTTAAACTTATGAAAGAAGCTATATATGATTTACAAAAAGAAGGATGTTCAATAATATTTTCATCTCATCAAATGGAATATATTGAAGACTTTTGTGAAAAATTAGTTATTCTAGTAAAAGGACGTCCTGTTGTTAGTGGTATGTTAAAAACAATTAAAGAAGAATTTGGAATTAAAAATATAATGATAAGAGGAGAAGATCTACCTCTTGAGAAAATTAAGAAAGTAAAAGGTGTACTAGATATTAATAAAGTAAGAGGAGAAATAGAAGTAAAAATAGAAGATAAAAGTATCGCTCCTAAGATATTTTCTTTAATAAAGAATTGTAATATTACTAAATATGATTTAGTAGAACCTACCTTAAATGAAATATTTATTGCAAAGGTTGGTGGTATCCATGAGTAAAAAGTTTTGGTATTTAACAAAAGTAAGTTTAAACAAAAAAATAAAAACTAAATGGTTTTTTATTACTAATGCTATTTTAGCAATTATTATTATAGCTTTATTAAATATAAACTCTATTATTACTTTCTTTGGTGGTGATTTTGATAACAAAACAAATATAGTAGTTATTGATAATAATACCAATAGTTATAATCTATTAGAAAATAATATTAATTCTTATGCAAGTAGTTTAGGAAAAGATAATGAAGATTTAAAATTAGTAATTAAAAAAAGTAATCAAACAATCAAAGAAGAAGAAAAAGCTTTAAAAGATGATACTATTATTGTTGAATTAAATGGTGATGAAAAAAACTATTTAAAAGCAAAAATTGTCAGTAATAAAAAAATAGATACAGTAACATATCAAATCTTATCTCAAAGTCTAACAGCAACAAAAAGTAGTATAGCAATGGAAGCTAATCAAATTAATCAAGCAATTTTAGCATCTATTTCCGCTCCTATAGAAATAGATAGACTTGTTTTAAATGAAGAAAATAGTATTGATGAGAATATGAATTTAATAATAAATAGTATTTTTCCTACAGTTATATTGCCATTTTTTATGTTAACAATCTTTTTAATACAAATGGTAGGTGGAGAAATATGTGAGGAAAAAACAACAAGGAGTATGGAAATTATAATATCTAATGTTTCTCCGAAAGTTCATTTATTATCTAAAGTTTTAGCAAGTAATATTTTTGTAATTATCCAAGGCTTATTATTAGTTATATATACTATTATAGGCTTTCTTCTAAGTACTAATATGTTACAAAAAGGTTTATCTTTACCTACTGATATGATTTCTATTTTTGATAACTTAGTAGCAAGTGGTTTTATTGATAAGTTAGTTTATGCTATACCTTTAACATTAATCTTAATGGTTTTATCATTCATAGCATATTCAGTAGTAGCAGGAATACTTGCTTCAATGACTGTAAATATGGAAGATTTTAGTCAATTACAAACACCAATAGTTTTAATCTCATTAGTAGGTTATTATCTAGCAATGATGGCTGGAATGTTTGAAGGTTCAACTTTCATTAGAGTTTTATCGTATATACCATTTTTATCAGCATTTGTGAGTCCGAGTCTTTATATGATGGGACAAATTAGTATAATAGACATAATAATTTCTATAATTATTTTAATTGGTTTTATTTATCTATTATTAAAAGTTGGTTTAAAAGTATATAAAGTAGGTATTTTAAACTATTCAAATGAAAAAGTTTGGCATAAATTCTTTAAAGCTTTTACAACTAAAAATATCTAAATTAGGGCTAAAGAGTCCTTGAATAATAGCATATAATATGCTATTATTTTTATAGATAAAGATAGGATTGATGATAATGAAATATAAGTTAAAAGAGCTAATGAAAACTGATGTTTCAAAAGTTTATATTATGGGAGTAGCCATATTTTGTTTATTATTACTAGGAGGTTATTTTTCTTATGCAATGTTTACAGTAAATAAAGAAAAGAATAGAGCGATAAGTATTGTTACAGGAACATTAGAGTATGAATTAAAAGTAAATGATAATGCTACTAATACAATAACAGTAGGAGGAAACAGTAATGCAACTTATACAATTAATTTAAATAATACAAATAATAGAGATGCTAGATTAAACTTTTATTATATAGGAGACTTGCCTTCTGGAGTAGATGCTGGATACATTGTAGAAGAAGGTACTGATACTCCACCAGGAGAAAAAGGAGAAGTTTTCTCAAAAGCTGGAAGTAATGGAGATAAGAAAGTCTATAAGATAAAAGTAGTTAATTCAACAGGAAGTAGTATAAATATTAATTTAGGAGTGCAAATAGGCCTTGATTATAATGATTTAAGTCTACCTAGTAATGGACATTTATTTGATGAGTATATAGTAACAGCATCAGATACTATAAAAGATAATATAGGTGGAAATGGAAGTATAAATACAAGTGATCCAGAACAAATTTTTATAACAGGAACTAATCCTAATAACTATGTATGGTATAGTGGTAAATTATGGAGGGTAGTTAGTATAGATCCAAGTGATAATTCTATGAAATTGGTAACTCAATGGGATATTAGTTGTATAGATGCTTTTTATACTGACAATCAATTTAGCAATTCTGAAGTAGAAATTTGGCTAAATGATACACGTTTAGATGGTTTTCTTGGTAATTTAAGAGAACCAGAGAAATTTATAAAAATGGATAGTAAATGGAATGCAACTGGAATAGAAACTAATATAAATAATCTTAGTGATATTCCCAAAATAGAAAAAACAACAATAGTTGAAGATCCAGTAGGGCTTTTAAATATGTATGAATATAAAATGGCCTGTAATAATAATAGTAAATCTTGTTATTTAAATAATGGGCTTTATTGGTGGACACTAACACCTGGCCCTTATGGAGATTATATCATAAGTTATACAGGAAGCTTTTTTTATGATTCTAGCTCTGCTTATGGTATAAGACCAGTAGTAAATCTAAAATCAGATGTAAAAATAGCAAGTGGAAGTGGAACAGAAACAGATCCATATAGGCTAGAAGGAGATAATGAAACACCTAAAAGTGGAACTTTAATAAATACAAGATATAGTGGAGAATATATAAAATTTGATTCTATGTTATATAGAATAGTAAGTCATGAAAATGGTAAAGGTGTTAAAGTTGTTAGTAACGAAGATGTAGTAACAAGTCCTTATTTGAAAGCTACCAGTAGGTTAAATAATTATTTTTCCGGTGTCAGTGATACTTTCTTAATAGTAGAGGATAATACAACATGGTATGTAGGAGAAACAATAGGTAGTACAGGTGGTGATTATCGATTAGTAAAATATAAAGATAAAACAATGACAACTTTAACAGATAATACTGAAGTTAGTACTTATAATATGTTAAGATATGGAGAATTAATGGCTGGCCAATTTGAAAAATATGATGGAGATGATGATTCAAATGACTTTTGGGTTCTTAGTAATAGCGAAATTGGAGGAGATGGAGTAGCCAAGATAATTAATTCTTCAGCATCTACATCATATACAGAGGAGGTTAATAGTACATTATATCAAAATGGTGTTAGAGCAGCGTTTAACTTAAAAGAAAATGTCATAATAACAGGTGGAGATGGGACAAAAAATAATCCATTTACTATTGACATAGGTTAATAAATAATAAAAGTCATGATATTAATTTATTATGATCTTTTCATTTAGAAAGGAGATTTTATG
>CAMMBL010000037.1 GCA_946494015.1 uncultured Mycoplasmatota bacterium
GAGAAGATACCTTTATTACAGGGAAAAATCCCAATAATTATGTTTGGTATAGTGGTAAATTATGGAGAGCGGT
This sequence comes from uncultured Mycoplasmatota bacterium, assembly GCA_946494015.1. Taxonomy (GTDB): domain Bacteria; phylum Bacillota_I; class Bacilli_A; order RF39; family UBA660; genus Onthousia. Next base: position 74 of record CAMMBL010000037.1, read on the forward strand.
TAGTATCAACAATAGTGCTAATACCATTAAATTAGTTACTCAGTGGAATATAAGTACGGTGAACTACACAAGTAATTATACTAGTTTTAAAGGTAGTTTAATAGAAGAATGGTTAAACGATACAACAGTAGATGGCTTTTTAGGCAATTTAAGAGAGCCTGAAAATTTTATTGTAATGGATGCTAAATGGGATGCTACTATGGATGATAATAAATTAGGAAGTATTAAAAAACCAACTGGAAAAACAATAGTAGAAGATGCTGTTGGCTTGCTTAATATCTATGAATATCAGTCTAGCAATAATGGAAATGATAATGGTTATTTAGTTAATGGACTTTCTTGGTGGACTTTAACACCACGTAACGATTTAAATATACGAAGTGTAGAATATGATGGTATTAGTACTTATGGATTTAGTGCTACTGATGCTGAAGAAGGAATACGCCCTTCTATAATATTAAAGTCTGATGTAAAAATAGTAAGTGGTAAGGGAAGTGAAGAAGATCCCTATCGTTTAAGTGGAGATAATGATACTGATTTAAATGGCGTAAAATTAAATACTAGATATAGTGGTGAGTATCTTCGATTTGGAACTGGAGAAAACAATTTATATAGAATAGTAAGTCATGAAACAGAAAATTTAACGAAAATAGTCAGTGCCGAACCACTTAAAAATTCAGGGAAATTTATTACAAAAGAATTTAGTGAGCATAATGGTTATTTTGAATATTCAACTATTAAAGAGTTTTTAAATAATGATTATTTAACAGAATATATAGGAGATAATTATATTAATATGATAGAAGATAATACTTCTTGGTTACAAGGTAATGTATCATATGAATCATATAAATTATCTAAATATAATAATATAAATATGACAGCATATGCTCCAGGCACTGATGCAAAAGTAGGATTATTAAGATATGCTGAATTAATGGCTGGCCAATTTGATAGATATGAGAATAATACAGAATATTGGTTATTAACATTTGTTGGTAGTTCTATATCTTATGTAGAAAAATTTAGTGATTTGTCCTTTGAAACTCACAACCGTGATAAAGGTGTTAAACCATCCATGAATTTAAAAGAAAATGTTTTGATAACTTCGGGAGATGGAACAAAAAATAATCCTTTTACTATTGAACTATCTAGTTAAAAAATTAAAATTACAAAAAAAGTTTCTTAATGGAAAAGGAACTTTTTATTTTTAACTTGACGATTAACTTAATTTTTACTATTCTATATTATGTAGATAGGAGATTATAATGGAAATAAAAAAAATAGTAACAGGAGCGTTAGAAGAAAATTGTTATGTACTAATTAAAGATAAAACATGTTTAATTGTAGATCCTGGTAGTGATAGTAAAAAAATTAAAGAGTTAGTTGGTGATAATAAAATAGTAGGAGTATTAGTTACTCATGCTCATTTTGATCATATTGGAGCTTTAAGGGATTTTTTAAGTATGAATAGAAGACTTAAAATATTTAAAAAGAGTAATCTTACTGATATGAAAGAAGTAGAAGTTGCCTCTTTTAAATTTTTACCTATTTTTACTCCAGGACATAGTAGTGATTCTGTAACATTTTACTTTGAAGAAGAAAAAGCCATGTTTGTAGGAGATTTTATCTTTAAGGATACTGTAGGTAGATGTGATTTACCAACAGGTAGTAGTAAGGAAATGGAAGAATCTATTAAAAAAATAAAAGAATTCGCTAGTGATATTAAATTATATCCTGGGCATGGAGAAGATACAACATTAGGTAGAGAAAAAGAATATAATTTATATTTTACAAAGTTTTAATGTTATTTTGAATAAGAGGTGGTTAGATGTATATTGATTTAATAGTTTTAATAGTATTATTAATTGTTGTAATAGTTTGTTTTAGAAGATTTTCAAGTTTTGTTTATTTTGTTGCCATCATAGATATATTTTTACGCTTATTAACATTTGTTAAAAATAATATTGGTTTAGCAGATGTAGCAGCCGTTATTAATAAATATATTCCTGAGAGTATATTATCCATTGTATCAAATTATACCGATGGTATTTTATATACTATAATTGCCTGGATTTATGCTCTTATAATGGCTATTTTCTTAGGCTATATTATCAAGTTTTTCATAAAAAAGAAAAAAGTTTAGGAGGCTAAAATGAAAAATAATACCTGGATTAAAGTAGTAATAACTATTGTTATATTAGAATTAGTAGTTGGAGGAGCCATTTTTGCTTATAAAAAACTAAATGTTAAAGATAGTAATAATATCTCAGTTAAAGATAAAAAGGTAGTTAATTTATATAATAAAATAGCTTATTTTGATATTGATAGTCTTGATGTTATGAATCCTGAATCCATGTTATATTATGGTTATAAAAATATTAAAAATAAAGAATCAATTAATTGTGATGTTGTAGAAGTATCAGATAATACAGAAGGTTATGAATGTGAAGGAATAGTAGACTTTGTTAAAAGTGATACAATAGAAAATAAAGTAAAAGATATATATGGTCCAAATATTATCATTGAAAAAACTTCTTTTGAAGTTGATCCTAATCATTATGCTTTTTATGATTCAATAAATGATGGTTTTGTTCTATATACCAAAAAAGAAGAAGAAAAAGTTAATCCAGTTAATTTAAAATTAAAACAAGCTACATATGATGATAAAAAAAATATTTTATTAACTGTTGATGTTTTAGATGGAGTATTTGGTGATGTTTTAAATACTTATAAATTTACCTTTGAAAAAGCTAGTAAAAACTATTATTTAATAAAAAAAGAAAAAGTTACAAGTTAGGAGAGATAATTATGTTTGATAAGATTAAAAGTGATATGGTAAAAGCCTTAAAAGAAAAAGATAAAATACGTTTATCTGTAATTAGAATGATTAAAGCCGCTATTGATAAAGAAAGAATTGATAAGAAAATAGAAATAACAGATGAAGTTGTAATTGATGTTTTAGCCAAAGAATTAAAAACTAGGGAAGAATCAAAAACAGAATTTATGAAAGCCTCAAGATCTGATTTAGTGGAACAATTAGATAAAGAAATAGAGATTATTAAAGAATATTTACCTGAACCATTAAGCGAAGAAGAAATAGATAATATTATAAATGATGCTATTAGTGAAATAGATGCTACTAGTATTAAAGATATGGGCAAAGTAATGAAGCTAATTACCCCTAAGATAAAAGGTAGATGTGATATGAAAGAAGTATCTAATAAAATAAAAACAAAATTAAGTTAATTTAACTGTCCTTTCTACATATTCTATAGAAGAAAGGACGGTTTTTATTATGATGATTATCGCTCATAAAAGTAATTTATATAATAATAAAACATTTATTGAATCTGTTAACACTTTAAAAGGACTAACAGGTGTTATGTTAGATATAGTTATGACTAAAGATAAAAAAGTATTAGTATTTTCAAGAGTAACTACTAATAAAATAACAATTAATACAATTCAAAATAATGATTTAAGCGAACTAATATACTATGATATTTTAACTTTAGAAGATGCTCTTAATATGCTAAAAAGTTTTAAAGGAAAAATTATTATTAACCTATTACCTTTAAATGAAGCTTTACTAATAGAAGATTACCAAAAGATAGTGGATAATAATTTAAGTTATACAGAAGAAGTAAAAAAAGTAACTGATAAGTTTCCTAATTTAAATATTTATGTTTGTAGTAGTAGTTATAACCTTTTATATCAAATTATTAAAATATTTACTAATAGAAAAAAAGGTGTTGTTTTAAATGAAGATAGTGGGAGTTATATAGATGTAGATTTTTATATCTTTATACCAAGTATGTTAAATGAAAAAATTATGGCTGAACAATTAGATATAGGTAAAGAAGTTATGATTATAATGGAAGATGCTGATGATATATCTATTGTTTTAAGTTTTTTAGAAAATAATAGAAGTAATAAAGAAAATTATCAATATATTACAAATCATGCAAAAATATTTTATTATACTGTTAATAATATATAGTAGTGGGAGAAGTTTATGACAAAGGAAGAAGTATTTGAAAAATTAAATAAATTAGAGATTTCTAAAGATAAATATATAGTAATAAATGATGCAAGTTTAGTATGTCAGAATATAATAGAACAAACAAATAATATAGATCTTGTTTGTTCTAAAGAAATATATGATAACTTAAATTTGCCTATAAAAGTAGAAGATAATATAAAAATTAAATATAAAGATATTTATAATATAAATTATGATTTATATAATGAAATAAAAGTAACAGAAATTAATGGTTATAAATTTATGAATTTAGAAGCTTGTTATGAATTGAAGAAAAGATTAAATAAACCTAAAGATAGGAAATTAATCAAAGAATTAGAATTAAAAGTATGTTTAGAAGATAATTATTATTTTGAAAGGAAATTAAGAGAAGCTAATATTAATTTTATCGCTGGTGTTGATGAAGTAGGACGAGGACCTTTAGTTGGTCCTGTTGTCGCTGCCTGTGTTGTTTTACCTGAACATTTTAATTTAGATGGTTTAACTGACTCTAAAAAGTTGAGTGAAAAGAAAAGAGAATATTTTTATGAGGAAATTATGAAACAAGCTTTAGGAGTAGGAGTAGGTATTATAAGTGAAAAGATTATAGATCAAGTAAATATTTATGAAGCCACCAAAATGGCAATGAAAGAAGCAATTAACAATTGTTCTTGTAAAATAGAGCATGTTTTAATAGATGCTATGAAATTAGATATAAATATACCTATAACTTCTATAATTAAAGGAGATTTAAAAAGTGTAACTATTAGTGCAGCTAGTGTTATTGCCAAAGTAACAAGAGATAGAATGTTAGATGAGTTAGATTTAAAATATCCAATGTATGACTTTAAAAATAATAAAGGTTATCCTACTAAGAAGCATTTAGAGGCTATAAAAAAATATGGTATAATAGATGAACATAGAAGAAGTTATGGACCAGTTAGTGAATATTTAGAAACAGTTGATAGTAAAAAAAGAGAAAAATGCTAAATATAGAAAAAGAAACAGAAATATTAATGCAAGAAATAAAAAGAACAAAAAAATATAATAATCCTTTTTTTGTAATTATATCAGGAGATCCTGGTTCGGGGAAAACTTTTCTAGCTTGGAATTTATCTAAATATCTTAAAATTATTTGCCTTAGTAATGATTATATTAGAAATAAAATATACCAAAAAGAAACAATAAAAAAAGAAGATGTAGTAGAAGTAGAAAACTTCGTTAAAAAAATGGCCAATAAAAGATTAGAGATTCTCTTTAAAAGAAAAATTTCTTTTGTTTATGATATGAATGTTAATAATAAAGAAAAGCTAGAACTTTATTCGCAGTATGCAAAAGAAAATAATTATTGGCTTATTAAGATTAAAATTAATTCCAAAGATAAAGATAATATTAAAAGAATAGGTAAAAGAAAATTAAATTATAATAAAAAAGATCATTTTGTAATTGGGGATAATGTATTTTATAGTAGTAATTTTGGAGAAAAAGAATATTGGAAGATTAAATCAAGAAAGCCTATTGAACTAAAGAATAATAATTTTGATTATATAATTAAAAATGATGAGAAATATTTAGATAATATTTTAACAGTTATAGAAGATATAAAATTAAAAGTGTTGACAAAGTAAAAATTGTAATGTATAAGTTTGTATGAAAGAAGGGATTAGATGTCTAAAAACTTAGTAATTGTCGAAAGTCCTAGTAAAAGTAAAACTATTGAAAAATATTTAGGTAAAGATTATAAAGTAGTGGCAAGTCAGGGACATATTAGAGATTTAGCAACTAGTGGGCCATTAGGACTTGGTGTTGATATAGAAAATGGTTTTAAACCTAATTATGTACCATTGAAAGGTAAAAAGAAGATAATTAATGCTCTAAAAAAAGATGTTAAAGATACAGATCATGTAATACTTGCAACCGACCCTGATCGCGAAGGAGAAGCTATTTCTTGGCATTTAAAAGAAGCCTTAGGAATCAAAGATAAAGATTATGATCGCGTTAGATTTCATGAAATAACTAAAGATAAAGTAAACTATGCTATTAAACATCCTACAAAAATTGATGAGAATTTAGTTAAAAGTCAAGAAACAAGAAGAATATTAGACAGAATTATAGGTTTTAGATTATCTAAATTATTGCAATCTAAAATAAAGGCGAAAAGTGCTGGACGTGTTCAAAGTGTAGCATTAAAACTTATTGTTGATAGAGAAAGAGAAATAGAAGCTTTTATCCCTGAAGAATACTTTACTATAACAGCTATTATAGAAGATACAGAAGCTAATCTTTTTAAATATAAAAATGAAGAAATAAAACTTCATAATGAAAAAGATGCTAATAAAGTTTTAGAAGCCTTAGGAGAAGATTATAGTTTAAATAGTGTTGAAAAAAAGAAAAGGAAAAAAGCAAGTAAGGCTCCTTTTATAACCTCTACTTTACAACAAGAAGCATCTACTAAATTAGGTTTTACGGCTAAAAAGACAATGACTATTGCCCAAAAACTATATGAAGGAATAGATTTAGGTAATGAAACAGTTGGACTTATTACTTATATGAGAACTGATTCTATTAGACTTTCTGATGAATTTGTAGGTAATACTTTTCATTATATAGAAGAAACCTTTGGTAAAGAATATATTGGTTATACTAAACATACTAAAAAAACAGAAAATGTTCAAGATGCCCATGAAGGTATTAGACCTACTAGTATTTTAAGAGAACCTTTAAAAGTAAAAGAATATCTATCAAATGATGAGTTTAAACTATACAGTCTAATTTATAAAAGAGCTTTAGCATCTTTAATGGCAGATGCTATTATGGATCAAACAACACTAATCTTTAATAATAATGATTATATGTTTAAAGCAACTGGAAGTGTTTTAAATTTTGATGGATATCTAAAAGTATATGGTGATTATGAGAAAAACGAAGATAAAATTATTCCCGAACTTATTGAAGGTAATAACTATAAAGCAAGTGATGTATTAAGTGAACAACACTTTACAAAACCACCAGCAAGATATACAGAAGCAAAACTAATTAAAGAAATGGAAGATTTAGGAATAGGCAGGCCTTCCACTTATGCTAAAACAATTGACACTATTAAAGAACGTGGTTATGTAAAAATTGAAGATAAAAAGTTTGTTCCAACTGAAATAGGAATTGAAACTACTGATAAATTGCAAGAATTTTTCAGTGATATCATAAATGTGGAATATACTAAAAATATGGAAGAAGATCTTGATAAAATCGCTGATGGAAATTTAGTTTGGAATGAAGTTTTAAAAGAATTTTATGATATATTTGAACCACGTGTAAAAAAAGCTTTTAATGATATGGAGAAAAAAGAAGCTGAACAAACAGGGGAAATGTGTCCAGAATGTGGAAATCCTCTAGTAAAAAGAACAGGTCGCTATGGAGAGTTCATCGCTTGTTCTAACTATCCTGAATGTAAATATATAAAAAAGTCTGAAAAACAAGTAATAGAAGTATGTAATTGTCTAAAATGTGATGGTAAAATCTTAGAGAGAAAAACAAGACGAGGCAAAACCTTTTATGGCTGTAGTAATTTTCCAAAGTGCAAAGAAGCTTTTTGGGATAAACCGGTAGGAGAGAAATGTCCAAAATGTGGGGAAATGCTAGTTGAGAAAGATAATAAAATTAAATGTAGTAAATGTGATTATATAAAATAGCTCCAAAAAGATAAAAACCTCATTTCTATGTCCAAGAAATGTAGGCCATATCAAAATATAGAGCTTTTTTTCTTTTCCTTTTTGATATATAATTAATTAAGGTGATTATATGGTTAATAATAAAAGGCCATCAAGAGTAGAATATCAAAAGAAATTAAGACAAAAAAGAAAGAAAAAGAAAAAATTAAGATTTAGAAAATGGGTTATAGTTGTATTTTTTATCTTCTTTCTAAGCATATTTGTCATTTCTTCTTGTAAGTTATTTCTTTGGCATAGCGACAATAAAAAGGTAAAAAATTTAACAGATGATGTTGTTGATAAAACAGAAATTAAAGAGAAAAAAGATAATGAAAATATGGAAACTGTTAATCCTCCAACAAATGATAAAGATAATGATTATTGGAATTATATTAAAATGAGTCTTTTAGAAGTTAACTTTGATGAATTACTTAAAAAAAATAGTGATACAGTAGGATGGATAGAAGTAAAAGGGACAAATATTAATTATCCGATTGTAAAAACAACAGATAATAATTATTATTTAAATCATGCCTTTGATAAAACTTCTAATGATGCTGGTTGGGTATTTATGGATTATCGTAATGATCCTGTAAACTTTAATCAAAATACAATTATTTATGCTCATAGTAGATATAATGGTACAATGTTTGGAAGTTTAAAAAATATCCTAAAGAGTTCTTGGTATACAAATAAAAATAATTATATTATAAGACTATCAACTCCTAAAGAAAATACTATGTGGCAAGTATTTAGTGTCTATACAATTCCCAAAGAAAGTTATTATATAACTACAACATTTAATAATAATGAAGAATATCAGGAGTTTTTAGATACTATTAAAAATAGAAGTGAAGTAAACTTTTCTGGTACTGTTAATACAAATGATAAAATACTAACACTGTCAACTTGTAAAGATAATTTTGGTAATAGAATTGTTATGCATGCTAAGTTAATAAAAAAAGAAATACGTTAGTTGACATTTTTTGATCTTTTTTTAGATTGACTCTATTACTTTTAATATGTATACTTAATATGAAGGTAGGAGTTCCTATCTAAAATATGGAGGAGGAAAAAATGAAAAAAATTATGAAAATTGCTTCTATGGCAATAGTTGGTTTATTTGCATTAGTACCAATGATAAACGTAGAAGCGAAAGAAGTTTCTACAAAAGAAGATTTATTAAATGAAATAGCTGCAGCTTCAACTGGTGAGACTATTACTTTAACACAATCTATTAAATTAGATAATAAAAATGATATAATCGCTGTTGGATCTAAGGAAATAACAATTGAAGGTATTAGTGATGAAATTACTATTACGGGATTTCGTGATGATGGAATAACAGAAGATGATCAACTTTCTGGCAATCAATCTATTATAACAGCTCTTGAAGGAGGGATTATTCATCTTAAGAACCTTAAATTAATAGATTCACAAAAATATGGAGTTCAAGCTTATGACGGTGGCTATGTAAGCTTAAATAATGTTAGAATTGATAATTGCCGTTATGGTGCTATATTACTTAACGGAGGTACTGTTGAAGTTGTTAATTTATCTTTAGGAGAAAATGGAGAAAATGGCAACAATGGTATTGAAGTATCAAAATCTATTAATTTAGCAGCTTCAGATAATCAACCAAGCCTTATTATGAATGGTACTTTAAATTCTGATGTTAAAGATAATGTTATTCGTTTCGCTGATGATAAGAATGATGGAACTACAGGATTTATTGTTAAAAACATGGAAAATACAACTGATAAAATTCTAGTAAACGGAACAACAGCAGTTATTACTGATAATGAAAATAATATAAAATATGAAAGTAATGAATTAAAGCAAGGAGCACAAATAGAAGGAGATACATATGTAGAAGATGTTGAAGTAACAGATCCTACCGATACTCCAACTACTCCTACAGAAGAAGTAAAAAATGAAGTTGAAAATCCAGAAACTAGTGATGGTGCTCTTATATTTATATCATTAACTGTTATAGGGTTTGCTGGTACAGCTTTAGCTTATCGTAGACTTCACAATTAATTAAAATTTTAATAAAAGTATTGTTTATATATTAGACAATACTTTTTTTCTTTAGAAAAATATACTATAACAAAAATGTAAGAAAATAATATTTAATTACATGATATTATTAATTTAGGTGATATATATGAAACAAAGAATTAGAGATATAATTTTTTTAATAGTTGGTATTTTATTAACAATAATTTTTTTTACTATAATAATACCATTTCTTGCTATAGTAGGACTAGTAAAAATAATTTCTATTCTTAAACAATTAAAAAATAAAAATAAATATGTTAAAATAAATTAGGTGATGATATGGAATATTTAGATTATTATGATGAAAATGGTAATTATTTAGGCTATAAAGCAAGAGATGAAATCCATAAAGAGGGATTATGGCATAATACTGTTCATTGCTGGTTGTATGATATGGATGGTAGTTGTTATTTCCAAATAAGAAAAGATAGTGGTAAATTTTATACAACAGCATCAGGACATGTTTTAAAAGGTGAAACTGTTAATGAAGCTTTTAAACGGGAAATAAAAGAAGAAATAGGTCTTGATATTGATACAAGTGATGCAATCCTTGTAAATATTGTTTCTTGGAAAATGGATAAAGTAAAACAAGATGGTACAGTTTTCAAAGATAGAGCGAAAGCGAATGTTTATGTTGATTTGTTTGAAGGAAATTTAAATAGTTTTAAATTTGACCCAAATGAAGTATTAGGCGTTGTTAAAGTAAAAGCGAAAGAAGCCTTAGAATTATTTAAAAATGGTCAAGGTAAAATTAAAGCAACAATAATAACTTCAAAAAACGATCATAATATTGAAGAAAATAGACTAGTTAGTATTGAAGAATTTGAAGTTATGGATCATGAAAATGCTTATGATAAATATAAAGAAGTATTAAATAAAATAATAGAAATAACTAAATAATAAAATATAGTTTACTTATGAAATAAGAAAAATTGGGAAACATAATGAATAGAAAATTATTTTGTTTCAAATATCCAGAAATGATAAAATAATATTATTAGAATATTACAAGGGTGATAAATTTGAAAGATGCTTATATAAAGACTACTGATGAAGTAATAAAAAAATTAAATAGTAATATAAAAGGTTTAAAAGAAGCTGAAGTCCAAAAAAGATTAGAAAAATATGGTTTTAATGTTTTAGAAACAAAAAAGAAAAAAACAATTTTAGAAATGATAGTAGACCAACTTAAAGATAAAATGATTTTAATATTATTACTTGCTTCAATTCTTTCTTTTATCTTAGGAGAAGTAGCTGAAGGAGTAGTTATCTTAATAATTATTTTTATTAATACTTTAATTAGTATTATTCAAGAAAAAAAAGCACTTGATGCCATTATAGCTCTACGTAATATGAATGCACCTCATGCTACTGTTATAAGAAATGGAAAGAAAAAAACAATTTTAACTAAAGATTTAGTAATAGGTGATCTTGTATATTTAGAAGATGGTAATATAGTACCAGCTGATATAAGATTAATAGAAGAAAATGGCTTAAAAGTAGATGAATCTTCTTTAACAGGAGAAAGTATTCCTGTAGAAAAAGATGCTAATATAATTTTAGATTTATCTACACCACTAGCTGATCGCTCTAATATGGTTTACTCATCAACAATTATTTCTTATGGTACTGCTATAGGAATAGTAACAGCGACAGCAACTGACACAGAAGTAGGTACTATTGCTACTATGTTAGAAGATACAAATAGTATAGATACACCATTAAAAAGAAAACTTAATAAAGTAGGAGAAATATTAAGTATTATTGGTATTTTAGTCGCTATCATTATATTTATTATAGGACTTATTTATGGTAAAGATTTTATCGCTCTATTAATGGTAGCCATATCTTTAGCAATTTCTGTAATACCAGAAGGATTACCAGCAACAGCAACCATTGTCATGGCTTTGGGAGTATCAAGAATGGCTAAAAAAAATGCTCTAGTTAAAAAATTGCCAGCTGTTGAAGCTTTAGGTAGTGCTACTGTAATATGTTCAGATAAGACAGGAACTCTTACTTTGAATAAGATGACAGTTGTAAATAGTGCCTTATATAGTGATATTATTAATAAAAAAGAGGGGAACAGTTTTAATGATGATTTGATTTATTGTTCTGTAATATGTAATAATGCTTATATTGATAAAAATAAAGTTATGGGAGATCCTACAGAAGGATGTTTATTAACATATGCCAAAGATAATGGTTATGATATTAATAGTATCAAAGAAAATAAAGTTTTATATTCAGAAGCCTTTGATTCTATTAGAAAGAGAATGAGTGCAGTAATTAAAGATAAAAATGCTTACTTACTTTATAGTAAAGGTGCCCCTGAAGAATTAATTGATGTATGTAGTTATGCTATAGTTGATGAAAAGCTAGTTAAACTAACATCAAAAGAGAAGAATATAATAAAAGAGTATTGTACTACTATGTCTAGTAAAGGTTTAAGACTATTAGGTTTTGCTAAGAAAAAGATTAATAAGATTCCTAAAGAAGGAGATATGATAGAAGAAGACTTAACTTTTATTGGTATTATGGGAATAATTGATCCTCCGCGAGTTGAAGTAAAACATGCAATTAATACATGCCATGAAGCTGGTATTAGAGTAATTATGATTACAGGAGATCATAAGTTAACAGCAAGAGCAATTGCTAAAGATCTTGGTATTTATAAAAAAGGTGATTTAATTATTGATGGAGAAACTTTAAGTAAAATGAGTGATTTGAAACTAAGGAATACAATTAAAGATATTTCTGTCTTTGCAAGAGTAACTCCAGAAGATAAACTTAGAATTGTTAATGCTTTAAAGAAAAATAAAGAAATAGTAGCAATGACTGGTGATGGTGTTAATGATGCACCAGCCTTAAAAACTGCTGATATTGGCGTTGCAATGGGAATAACTGGTACAGATGTTGCCAAAGATGCAGCAGCAATGATTCTTTTAGATGATAATTTTACAACGATTGAAGCAGCTATTAAAGAAGGTAGACGAGTATATCGTAATATTCAAAAAGTAATTCAGTATTTACTCGCTGGTAATATTGCCGAAGTACTTACTATTTTTATTACCATGCTATTTAATTTATCAAGTCCATTACTAGCCGTTCATATTTTATTTATTAATCTTGTAACAGATACCCTTCCATCCCTTGCTCTTGGAATAGACCCAGCTAGTCCTAATATTATGAAGCATAAACCAGTTAAAGAGGGAAGTTTATTTGAAAAAGGCCTTGTCTTTAGAATAGGTTTTTCTGGTGTTTATCTTGCCCTTATCACTTTAATCGCTTACTTTATTGGAACAAATGATAGTTATGATGTTGGTATGACTATGGCTTTCACAGTTTTATGTTTATCACAAATATTCCACTCTTTAAACCAAAGTTCAAGCACAACTTCATTATTTAGTAAAGAATATCCTAGAAACAAAATGTTATATCTTGCTATGTTAGGTTCTATTTTCTTTCTTTTAATAGTTTTATTTATAACACCAATAAGAGAATTTTTCTCACTTAGTATTTTAAAAGCAAGTGAATGGATAATAGTTATATTATTATCATTATCTCCTATATTAGTAGTAGAAATATTTAAAGCGATAAAAAGACATTTAAAAGTAGAAAACTAGATTATGTTAGTAAAACTGTTAAAGTATATGTTTATGTATAAAAGTAAAGAATAAAATATAGAATTTATTTATATTCCGGCAAGTAAAATAGAAAATAAAAAAACTAGTGTCGAAGTAGAAGTTAATTTGCTTATAGTTTTAAATAATGATATTAAAACATAAACTTACTACTGGAAAGGTAGTGAGTTTTTTATGTTTACAAGAGGAATAGATAAGAGAATAAAAATTATTCTTTTAATATTTAGTAGTATCTTACTAATAATAGTCTTAAGAGTCTTTTATGTTCAAGTAGTAGATTATAAGAAACTATCTACTCTTGCTAGTGATTTATGGAGTAGAAATCTGCCTATTGAAGCATCAAGAGGAAGAATACTAGATCGAAATGGAGTAGTTCTTGCTGTTGTTATGGATCTTAAAATAGGTGAAGTATTGGCAATGA
>CAMMBL010000038.1 GCA_946494015.1 uncultured Mycoplasmatota bacterium
CAAGATATGTTTATATAACTTTTCTAGTATCTTCTTTATTTAAAAAAGGACTATTAAATTCCTTTTTTCAAAACAGACAACCTAATGTTACTATCGAAAATTGTATTTCGTATGGTAAAGCTGGTGGTACTCCATCATCAAAGAACAAAGATTATTATGATGGAAATATTCCTTTTTTAAGTATTAGTGATATGACAAGTCAAAAAAAATATATATTAAAAACAGAAAAATCAATTTCGCAACAAGGAATTAAAAATTCGTCTGCATGGATTGTTCCGAAAAATAGTATAATATTATCTATGTATGCTTCTTATGGATTAATTGCTATAAATAAAATTGAACTTGCTACAAGTCAAGCTATGTTTAGCATGATTGTTAATTCAAAAAATAATATTGAATATATTTATTATTATTTAGAGTTTCTTTATAATAATAATTATTATGATCGATTAGTATCTATAGGCACACAAGCAAATTTGAACACTGATAAAGTGAAAAAAATAAAAATATATTTGCCAGATATAAATAGTCAAAATAAAATTAGTAAAATATTAAAATTATGTGATGAGAGAATTGAATATGAAAATAAAAAAGAATTTGAGTTAAGAAAATTTAAACAAGGATTTATGCAAAATATGTTTATTTAGACTTGCAATCTCCCTCAACCAGAGCTAACATACACTACAAGGAATCGATTTTTATCTAGTATTTTTAAAAGATGCTATTCATCGCCCCAGAATGAAAAAAAGTCGAAAGACTTCAAGATAGAAATCGGTTCTTATGAGTCGATTTTTTTGTTCATTAGAAGATAATTGGTAATAATTGGTAATAAATTAAAGACAATAATCTATATAAAACTAATATGTTAATATAAAATAATATGAATTGGAAATAAATGGAAATATTTATCGACCGACTTTTACTATTTAAAATTGGTAAAATATGGAAATGTAAAGTATACCTCTAATAATTTAACACATTAAAACCAAGTGAGATTTTGACTTGTTAAAAACACAATAAATAACAACATAGGAAAAATTTCCAAAATATAACTAAAACTAAAGCACAGTAAAAAATAAAAATTATTAGTATTAATTATATATTTTAGTAAATAATAAAAATATTAGCACTCACACTTGACAATTGCTAAAAAAGTGCTATAATTATAATTGTGAAAGGAAAGTGATAAAATATGTTACCAAGAAGATTTTATTTTGATAACGCAATTGATCAATTTTTTGAAAATGAAGGTAATAAAATGAAATGTGATATTTATGAAAAGGATAATACATATCACGTAGAGATGGATATACCAGGATTCAAAAAAGATGAAATTAAAGTAGAATGCAACAAAGGAAATCTTGTTATTACAGCCGAAAAAGAAGAAAATAAAGAAGATAAAGATGATGATAAAAAATATATTCGTCGTGAAAGAACTTATGGTAAATACTCTCGTAGTTTTTATCTAGGTGATGTTAACGAAGATGCTATAGAGGCTAAGTTTGATAATGGTACATTGACTATTTCTATTCCTAAAATTGATCAAAACGAAAATAAAAAAGTTATTGATATAAAATAACAAATAAAAAGAATTATTAGCAATTTGTTAATAATTCTTTTTTATTTTTATATTAATTATTTTTAGTATTATCACCCTTAGATTTTGCAAACTTTAAAGTTTGTTGATTTATTAAATCTAAATCTTCAAAATAATTAATTCCCATAGCATTTTTAACTTTTGTAACAGTTTCAAAAGCAACTTTACGAGCTTTTTGACTACCTTCCAATAATATTTGATATACTTCAGGAATCTTCATTTGATATTCTTCTCTCCTTTTTCTTATAGGCTCTAAAGTTTCTTGAAGAACATCATTTAAAAAACGTTTAACTTTCATATCTCCCAAGCCACCTTTTTCATAGTGAGCTTTTAATTCATCTAAATTTTTATATTCGCTTAAATATTTTTTAAAATGTTCTTCTTTAGCAAAAGCTTCAAGATATATAAATACAGGATTATTTTTAGTATTACCAGGATCTGTAACTTTCAAATGATTAGGATCTGTAAACATACCCATTACTTTTTCCTCTATTTCTTCTGGGGAATCTGATAAATAAATACAATTTCCTAAAGACTTACTCATTTTGGCTTTTCCATCTAAACCAGGTAATCTACAACATGTTTCATTTTCTGGTAAAACAGCTTTTGGCTCAACTAAAGTTTCCCCATAAATAGAATTAAAGCTTCTTACTATTTCTCTTGTTTGTTCTATCATTGGTAATTGATCATCACCAACTGGAACAATATTAGCATTAAAAGCTGTTATATCAGCCGCTTGACTTATTGGATAAGTTAAAAATCCTACAGGAATACTTGTTTTAAAACCTCGCATTTTTATTTCTTGTTTAACAGTAGGATTTCTTTCTAGCCTTGATAATGTAACTAAGTTAAGATAATAAAAAGTTAATTCACATAACTCAGGTACTTGTGATTGTAAAAAAATAGTAGTTTTTTTAGGATCAATACCACAAGCTAAATAATCCAAAGCCACCTCGATAATATTTTGTCTAATTTTCTCAATATTATCAGCATTGTCAGTTGTCGCTTGAGCATCAGCGATTTCAATATAAATTTCATCAAATTTTCCCGAATTTTGAAGTTCAACTCTTTGTGATAAAGAACCAACAAAATGTCCCAAATGAAGCCTTCCTGTTGGTCTATCGCCTGTTAAAATTATATTTTTCATATTATTTCCTCTCCTTATTTTTTTATTCTAACACACTTTACAAAAATAGGTCAATCTTTGCCATTTTTCTAATGAAAAGTTAAATTGTTTTATAATAATTTGCTATAATAACTACATAATAAAAATAATACAATTAAATATTAAAATTTATACTAAAATCTTAAATTCAAAACAAACAAAATTTATAACTAAAGATACCATTATAAAATATTAATTAATTTAAAAGAATATGTAAAAATTGCTAATATTTATTTTATATAAATAAAGAGGTGAAATTCATGAGGTTATATACAAATGAAATTGTATTTCGTGGCCATCCTGATAAAGTTTGTGACCAAATTAGTGACGCTCTACTTGATGCTTATTTAAGTAAAGATAAATCTTCACGTTGTGGAATAGAAGTAGTAGGGGGAAAAGGGAAAATCTTTATCACAGGAGAAGTTACTAGTAAAGCAAGTATTAATATAGAAAAAATCGTTAAAAGAGTCCTAAAAGAGGTAGGCTATAACCAAAAATATAAAATTATTAATAATTTAGGTAAACAAAGTCCTGATATTGTTCTTGGAACAAATGATAAAACAGGTGGCGCTGGAGATCAAGGAATGATGTTTGGATATGCATGCAATGATACAAAAGAATTATTACCAACAGCAATGGTAATATTACAAAAATTAAGTAAATGGTATGATAAAGAAAGACAAACTTGTCCTTACTTAAGAAGTGATGGTAAAGCAGAGATAACAGGTTATTATGATGATAAGATGAAGTTAAAAAAAATTAAATATTTTACTATTTCTTATCAAAATGATGAAGAACATAGAGATTATACCGATACTTTAATTAAAGAAGCATGTATTAATATATGCAAGGAATATAATATTGAAATAGAAAACTTTCTAATTAATCCTACAGGTAAGTTTAAAATTGGTGGTTTTAAAGGCGACTCTGGTCTTACAGGAAGAAAGATAGTAGTAGATTCTTACCAGTCATTTTGTAAAGTAGGTGGAGGTGCTTTTTCTGGGAAAGACCCTACTAAAGTAGATAGAAGTGCTGCTTATAAAGCAAGAGAAATTGCTAAGAACTACTTAAAAAAATATAACTTATCTTGGTGTGAAGTAGTTATTAGTTATGCTATTGGTATAGATAAACCTCTATCAATATATATAGATAGTGATAAAGGCTATATTGAACCAGAAGATACATTATATTTAGAATGCACCCCCAAAAATATTATAAAAGACTTAGATTTATTAAATATAACTTATGAAGAAAAAGCTAGATTTGGACATTTCCAAGACTAGTTTTTTTTAACTTCAAACTGGAAAAAGATGGAAAAATATGATTATTTATGACGCTTTACTTTTAGATACATTAGTGATATTATAACTAGCACGGAGTTGATTACATGTCTAAAATAAAAGATGATATAAGAAGATCAGAAGATCTAATATGTATGCCTGCCTTTTATAGAAATGACAAGAATATTTTTGATATGATATATCCATTTACTACAGAAAATATTAAGGATATGTTTAGCTGCTTTAACTTTAAAGACAAGGATTGTCTTAGTGTTTTAGGTTCATCTGATCAAGTTTTTGATATGTATTTAAGAGGAGCGAAAAGTGTTACTGCTTTTGATATTAATCCTTTAACAGAATATCTTTTTTATCTTAAAAAAGCAGCACTTGATGCTAATTTAACTAAAGAAGAATATTTAGATTATTTTTGTTATCGTGGTACCGACAATTATACTATATTTCAAAATCGTTTAATAAAGCCTTTTGATATAAGAATCTTTGATAAAATTGCACCTAATTTAAAAGATAATAGTTATAAGTTTTGGATGAACCTATATAGTAAGTATAGTTTTTCTACTATTAGAGAATCTGCTAGATTATTTAATAATGATGAATATTTTAGAGATACTTTAGAACATACAGTAGCATATTTAGATGATGATAACTTTGAAAAACTTAAAGAAGTATCTAAAAATATTAAAATAACTTTTATAAATAAGGATATTAAAGAACTAGTATTAGACAAAAAATATGATTTAATGTATTTTTCTAATATAATTCAGTATGCTTCTTCTATGTTTTTAAAAAATACAATTTGTGATACTGCCTATTTACAAAGAAAAATACCACTGGAAGCCTTTAGAAATTATATAATGTCATTTAAAGATAATCTTAATACCAATGGAATAATTATTATAGGTTATATTTATACAATATTTGATGAGTGCTATTCCAATGGTCTATTTAATAAAGCAATAAGAGATGAGGTATTTCCTTTAGATAAATTTAACTATTATTATTTTAAATCGATTGATTATTATGAAAACCCATATAATAATATGGATCCAAAGAAAGAAAAAGATGCTTGCTTAGTTTATAAGAAAATTTAGTTGGCATCTTTTTTAATTTCATAAAATTTTATATAATAAATTTGAAGGTGATAAGATGAAATATGTAGTGATAGAAGTAGCTTTTAATAATAAGGAAGAAGTTAATTTAACAGAAGAAAAACTTTTAAAAGAAAAGTTAGTGGCAAGTTTACAAGTATTAACTAGTGATAGTATTTGGAATTATAATGGAGAACTTGAAAGCGATAAAGAGTATTTAGTCTTTATGAAGACAAAAGAGTCTTTAATTAATGAAGTCTACAAAATAATAAAAGAAATTCATAGTTATGAAGTATTTGAATTTGCCGTTTTTCCTTTAACTAGTCCAAGTAATGATTATTTAAAGTGGATAGAAGAAGAAACTAATTAATTTTTTCTTGACTTAGAGTCCAGTCTAAGTAGTAGAATTATTTTGTAAGAAAGAAGGAGTAAAGTAATGGAAATAGAAAATATTGTTAATAATTTTATAAATAATGATATTAAAAGTAAACTTGATAAGAGAGATAAATATCTTACTTTATTACCGGCTTTAATATCTACTAATAGTAAAGAGATATTTAAAGATAAATTAAGCGAAGCGGTAACTCATGTAGATAAAGAATCATTGAAGGAAGCAGTATATCAGACTGTTCCTTATCTTGGTTATGGTAAAGTTTATCCATTTCTTGTAATAGCAGAAGAAGTCTTAGGAAAAATAGATTCAGCTTCTACTACAACTAATGAAGATAGATACTCTAAAGGATTAGAAACACAGTACAATCTTTTTGGTAAAGAAAATATTGATAAATCAAGAGATAATGAAAGTGAAGATTTTAAATTTATTTGGGATTATCTAGCAAGTTATTGCTTTGGAGATTTTTATACTAGAAAGTATTTAAGTATAAAGGAAAGAGAATTAGTTACCTTTGCAACTTTAGCATCTTTCCAGGATGTAGTACCACAACTTACATCACATATACAAGCTAATTTAGCAGCTGGTAATAATAAAGAATTATTAATTGAAGTGATAAAAAATTTAGTACCATATCTAGGTTTTCCTAGAAGTTTAAATATAATTAACTTAATTAAAAGTATAGCTAGTGAAGGAAGTGATAAATAATGAAGGAAAAACATGGAGGAGATTTTGGCTTAGGTGAAGAAAATACAGCATATGCAAAATACTTTATAGGTAAAAGTTATTTAAACCCATTAACTGATCCTAATAAAACAAGTCTATTCATTGCTAATGTTACATTTGAACCAGCTTGTCGTAATAATTGGCATATTCATCATGCTAAAAGTGGAGGTGGTCAAATTCTTATCTGTGTTAGTGGTGAAGGATGGTACCAAGAAGAAGGTAAGGATGCTGTTAGTCTAAAACCTGGTATGGTTATTACTATTCCAGCTAATGTTAAACACTTTCATGGAGCTAAGAAAGATTCTTGGTTTAGCCATTTAGCCATTGAAGTACCTGGAGTTGATACCTCTAATGAATGGTGTGAAGAAGTTACTGATGAAGAATATAATAAACTATCATAAAAGGAGAAAATATGTATAATGAATATTTAGATTTCGCCAAAGAAATTGCTCTATATGCGGGTAAGATAATGATGGAAAATTATCATAATGATATAGCTTTAAATTATAAGGAAGATAAAACTGTTGTTACACTTGTAGATAAAAAAATAAATAGTTATTTAATTGAAAAAGTAAAAGAAAAATATAAAAATCATTCTGTAAATGGAGAAGAAGAAAGCTATAATAAAGATAGTGAATATATATGGGTGTGTGATCCCTTAGATGGAACAAGTATGTATGTAAATCATATACCAGTCTTTGTATTTTCACTAGCTTTAGTTCATAATGGTAAACCTATTGTTGGAGTAATTTATAATCCAACTGAGGATAAAATGTATACTTCAATAAAAGGAGAAGGTGCCTATTGTAATAATATTAAAATTTCTGTTAATAATAAAAAAATAGGTGATTTAGGGTATAAAACTAATGTTGAGATATTTAATAATAATGTTCTTGATGAAGTATCATTAATAAAAGAACTAAAGAAAATATCAAAAATTTCATCCATTGGTAGTGTTGCTAGAAGTTGTATGGCTATTGCAACAGGAGATTTTTCTTGTGATATATTTCCAGGAACTGACCATGGTAATTGTGATTTAGCAGCCGCATATCTCATTGTTACAGAAGCTGGAGGTAAAGTAACTGACTTATATGGTAAAGAACAACGCTATGATAAAGGTATAAAGGGTGCTATTATTACAAATGGAATTTCACATAATCAAATGTTAGAAATAGTAAAAAAATATATAACAATAAAAAATAATAAATAGGAGAGTGAAAAAATGGAAAAATCAAAAGTATATTTTATTAAGGTGATAACTCCTGAAAACATTATTAAAGCATATGATGCTGTTGGTAAAAAATTAGAAGGCAATGTTGCTGTTAAAATGCATTCTGGGGAGAAAGGTAATAAAAACTATCTAAGACCAGAATTTGTTAAAGATGTAATTAACTATGTACATGGTATAGTAGTTGAGTGTAATACCGCTTATGAAGGAGCAAGAAACTCAACAGAAAAACATCGTGAATTAATTAAAGAACACGAATGGGATAAATATTTTCCATTTGATTTATTAGATGAAGAAGGACCTGATATGGAACTAGATATTCCTAATGGTAAAGTCTTAAAGAAAAATTATGTAGGAAAAGATTTAGCAAAATATGATTCACTACTTGTTCTATCTCATTTTAAAGGCCATGCTATGGGAGGATATGGTGGAGCTTTAAAACAATTATCTATTGGTTGTGCATCAAGTGCTGGAAAAACATTAATTCATACAGCTGGAGTAACAAATGATCAAACAAAATTATTTGCTAACTTACCAGAACAAGATAAATTCTTGGAAGCAATGGCTGATGCTGCTAGTAGTGTGGTAGACTACTTTAAAGGTAATGCCGTTTATATCAATGTTATGAAAAACATCTCTATTGACTGTGATTGTGATGGTAATGCTTCTGCTCCTTGTATGGAAGATATTGGAATACTTGCATCAACTGATCCTGTAGCAGTAGACCAAGCTTGTCTTGACCTTGTATATAACTCTACTGATCCTGGTAAAGATAAGTTAATTCAAAGAATAGAATCACTTCATGGAGTTCATACTGTTGAAGCAGCTAATAATTTAGGAGTAGGAAACCGTGAGTATGAACTAATAGATTTAGATAAATAATAAATGAACCATAAATATTAAATTTGCTTTTCCAATTAATCTATGCTATATTTTATCTGTTACAATATATATAGAAAAGGGTAATTAATATGGATTGGTTAACAATAAAAGAGTTTATAAAAGACTCAATAAAATTTATTATAATAGTTTTTGTTTTAATATTTTTAATGGTTTATGTAGTTTCTGTAACTCAAGTAGTAGGAGATTCTATGACACCCACTTTAAACAATCAAGAAGTATTAATTTTAAATAAAGCAAAGTATAGATTTTCTGATGTTAAAAGAGGAGATATAATTGCTTTTACCTATGAAGACACAAAATACTTAATTAAAAGAGTAATAGGATTACCAGGAGACCAAATTTCTATTATAGATAATAAAGTATATATAAATGGTCGTTACTATGAAGAAGATTATTTAAAAGATATTGATACACCTGATTTTGATTTACAAGATTTAGGTTATAATCAAGTTCCCGCTGATATGTATTTTGTACTTGGAGATAATAGAGATAATTCTTTAGATAGTAGAAAAATTGGCCTAGTAAAAAAAGATGATATTATGGGAGAAATCGCTATAAGATTTTGGCCAATTACAAGATTTAAAGTGTTTTAAGCACCAAAATTTAAATTTTAGGTGCTTTTTTAGTCGAAAAATGTAAAATATAGTTGCATTATGTTAATTATATGATAAAATATAAGTGCAAGGAGAGGATTTTATGGATAAGAAAAAAATAGGACTTATTGCCATAGTTTTATTCTTGATTATTGGTCTAGGATCTTTTGTATTTGCAAATCCTGATAATCAAGAAAATCTAAAGGAAGGAGGAACAGAAGAAAGAGAAGGCCAAGGAACTGATCGTGATAAAAAAACAAATGAATCAGATACCAATGACAGTGAATCTTCAGATGGAAATGTTTTAACAAACGATTTCAATAGTCAAAATAATAATCAAAACAATATAACTAGAAATAGTTTGGGTAGAATTGTTGATAATACTGAAGGTACAGGATTTACTACTGGACCTAGTGGTAATAACAATACTGAAGTGGAAGTAACATATGATTATTATGCTGATGCTTTAAAAGCAGTAGAAAATGCTGAGTCTTCTCTTGTGCAAGGTGATGTTGACTATGCAACTAGCCTTGTAGATAAAGTAACTAATCAATCACAAAAAGATGAACTTACTAATCGTCTTGAGGCAGTACAAGATATAATTGATGTTACATCTTTAATGGAAAGATTAGAAAATATGGTTACTAATTCTACTAATAGAAATGGTATTGTAGAATCAATAAATTATCGTAATGATAAAAAAATAGAAGAATTAGTAAATAATTTAAAAGATGGAAGTTCTAAAGATAATTTAGAAAGTCGTCTTGAAACTGTTAATAAAATATTAAATGATAACGAAAGTCCGGTTATTAGTGGTATTGAAAATAATAGTTTTACTAAGAAAGATGTTTCATTAACAATAACTGATAGTAATGAAGTTACTACTACAGTAACATTAAATGGTAAGGAAATAGATTATACCGATAAATTTACTGAAGAAGGAACTTATAATATAACTGTTGTTGATGCAGCATTTAATGAAACAACCTTGACATTTACAATTGATAAAACAAAACCAGTTGTTGAAGGAGTAGAAGATGGTAAATATTACAATACTGATGTAGTAATTACTATTAATGATGCTAATCCTGGCACTATTCATCTTAAAAAAGATGGAATATTAGTTAAACCTTTTAATTCAGGCGATACTATTAAAGAAGAAGGTACATATACAGTTGTTGTAACTGATAAAGCTTCTAATAAATCAAAAGAAATTACATTTGTAATTGATAAAACTGCTCCCGAAGTATTAACATTAACCCAAAAATATGAAAATAAACAAGGTGGTAGAATAAAAGTTACTATTACTACTTCAGAAGAAATTTATGGAGACTTTGTTAATAAATTTGGTTGGAGAAAAGCAGGAGAAAATACTTACGAAAATTATTTCTATAGAGAAAAAGAAGTAACAATTGATGCTACTGATAAAGCAGGTAATCCTTTAAATTATACTTTTACAGTTGATATGACCGCTCCAGTAGTTAAATCATTAGGTATTACAGATATCAATGAATATAAAGATGAAGTAGGTAAATTATATGCTAAGAATGGAGATACTGTTCGCGTATTAATCTACTTTGATGAAAAATTAGGTACTGAACCTACTGTTAAATTAGGAGGTAAAGAATTTACCGCTACATATCGTGAAGCTAGTTCAATTAATAGTGAAGCATATTATGCTGATATTAAATTAACTGAAGATATGAATTTAAATGATGGAATATTATCATTTGAAGTATCAGGTTATGCTGATAGTGTTGGTAATGTTGGTGTTAACTTAACTGAAAAAGATGTTAATAGTTCAACATATCCAAGTGTAACTATTGATAATACAATTCCTGTATTAAACTTTAATAACGGTTTAATTACATCAGGATATACAGTTGAAGCAACAGATGATAATTTTGCATATATGACAATACAATATTTTGATGGTAGAGAAATGCAAACCATTGAAAGTAATACATTTACCTTAGATAAAGATGGAGATAATACTCGTTATAATATTAAAGCTTATGATAAAGCTGGAAATGTTTCAGAATATAGAGATATCTATTTAGATAATACAAATCCAATTATTAAGGGAACAGCTATAAATGGTGGTCAAGAAGTAACATTAGAAAATAATGGTACTTATCAAGAAGTAACTTTAAATATCAGTGATGGTAGTTTAAAGAAAGTATCTTTAGTAAAAGAAGATGGTTCTATAGAAGAATTAGCTACTTATAAAGATAATTATAAAAATACAAAATTAACATTTGAAAAGAAATATACTGAAGAAGGAACTTATACAATTAAAGCTGTTGACAGAAATAAAAATGAATCAACAATAACTTTCACAATTGATAAGACTCCAGCTACTAGAGTATATTCAACATTAGATTTTGATAAATCTGGTAAACAATATAATGAAGTAGATGGTGAAAAAATCTATTATGTTAAAAATGGTGATAGTTTCATCTTCAGAATGCAATTTAGTGAAGAATTAAAAACAGCTCCTACAGTTGAAGTTGGTGGATTAAACATTCCAATGACTTTAAATGAAAAATATCTTAACAATGAAGGCAAATATATTTACGAAGGAACTGTTAATATTACAGAAGAAGCTAAATTAAGTCAAGGTAGATTAGAAATTATTCTATCTAATGTAATTGATATGGCTGGTAATGAATCTACTGATGAAGTAGTAGTTAATCAAACACCTACAAGTAATGGTAGAGTAGTTGTTTATGATATTACTTCACCAGAGCCTAAAATATTAGGAATTACAGGTTTCTTTAATGAAACTATAGACGCTCATTATATTACTTATGGCCAAAAAGTAAGAATATTAACTTACTATAACGAAAAATTAGGAACTAATCCTATTGTAAAAATAGGTAATAAAGAATTTGAAACATATTATACAGAAGATAGTTCTGATCCTGAAAATAATAGTTATGCTTACTATGCTGATATAACTATTTCAGAAGATTTAGGATTAAGTGAAGGTGAAATACCATTTACTGTATATGGTCATAAAGATTTAGCAGGTAATGAAGGTAGAGCCTATACAAATGCTGATATTACCTATAATGAAAATGATAAATATGAAAATAGATATAATAAAGTAATACTTGATAATATAGATCCAAAAATTTCTATTGGAGGAACAACTGGTGAAAAATATTGGTTTAAAGAACAAACAGTAAATGTAACTGTAACTGAAAATAATTTAGATAGTATCTATTATGTATTAAATCAATCAAATAATGATAATAGCATGCATAGAGATTTAGATTCAAATAAAGCAACTAAAGTAGATACTAAAGATATTATTGATAATGGTGATGGTACATATACAGTAAAAATAACTATTAACAAAGAAGGACGTTATGTTCTAAATGTTAAAGCTGTTGATAAAACAGGTAAAGCTACTTATGCTCGTAAAGGTTGGTATCAAATAGATACAACAGATCCAACTATAGTTTTACATAAAAATAAAAATGAAGAAGAAATAACACCAGGTCTTCATAATTACTGTGTTAGTGCTACCGTAAGTGACAAAAATATAAAAAGTGTTAAATTAAATGACACTGATTACAAATCTGATACAACAATTTGTGGTGATGGTAATTATACATTAACAGCAACAGATAAAGCTGGTAATCAATTAGCTGATTTATCAAATAAAGATACAGAAGAAAAAGTTATTATTGATAAAACCGCTCCAGAGTTAGTTGTAGATAAAATAGTTGATGGTATATCAGGTACAGATAATCCTCAAGTTCATGCTGTTGATGCTAATGAATTTAATATTGTTATTAAATCAAATGGTCAAATTGTAAGAACTGATCAAGCTAACAAAACAAGTAATGGTACATATTCCACTTGGTATGGTATTGGTTATATGCCAGATAACGATTATGAAGTAATTGCAACAGATAAAGCTGGTAATTCTAAAACAATTAGTTTTAAATTACAAAGACTAGAATTAACTGATTAAAAAGTTGGTGCCAATCTAATTGATGAAACAAATAACACAATTAATAATTTTAATTCTTTTGCTATCAAATTCAATAATGATATAACAATAACAAATTACTCAGCAACAAATGGTTTTAAAATTGAATATGAATATAGTACTGATGGAGTTAATTACACTAAATCAACAGGTACTGTTGTAAACAATTATTGGACTAGTGTCTTAGGAAGCAGTACTACTGAAAAATATCAAGGAACTACATTTACTATTAAAGCAGGAGAACCAATTTATTATAGTGGTACTAAAGTAGGTAGTAGATGGTCTGATATTTATGAAGCTATTAAAGCTACAAAAGATACAGATAATAAAGTATATGTAAGGACAATATTTACAGTTATTCAACCTACATACACAAAAAGCTTTACTTTAAATGAAGTTACTTATAGTAATGGCGGAACTGAAGTTTCTCCAAGAGGACTTGCTGAATTTTAAGGTTCTTTGTCAAATAGTGGGGATTAAAGTAAATCCAAATGACAAAATAATCA
>CAMMBL010000039.1 GCA_946494015.1 uncultured Mycoplasmatota bacterium
TTTTGTTTTGTAAATCCTTATTTAAAAATAGGACATTTTGAATTATTAATCACATATTAATCTAACAAAACTTGAAAATAACTTTATTTTTTGATAAAATAAACCTTGAAAGAATGGATAAGGGCAAAAGAGAGAAGCTTTTGTATCTTTTTTTTGAAACTTGAAGGATGTGAAATAATGGCAACTAAATATGATGATAGTTCAATTAAAATATTAGAGGGATTAGAGGCAGTTCGTAAAAGACCAGGAATGTATATTGGTTCAACTGATAAAAGAGGTCTTCATCATTTAGTATGGGAAATTGTTGATAATTCTATTGATGAAGCGATAAATGGATATGGTAAACATATTACAATTACAATTCATTCAGATAAAAGTGTTAGTGTAACTGATGAAGGCCGTGGTGTCCCTGTTGGAATGCATGCATCAGGTAAACCTACTCCTGAAGTTATTTATACCGTACTTCATGCTGGTGGTAAGTTTGAAGAAGCAGGCTATAAAGTATCAGGAGGTCTTCACGGTGTTGGTGCAAGTGTTGTTAATGCTCTATCTAAATGGATGGAAGTAACTATAAAAAGAGATAAAGGAGAATATTATATTCGTTTTAAAGAGGGAGGAAAAGTAGATGTTCCTTTAAAGAAAATAGGTACTACTACTAAAACAGGAACCACAGTTAGATTTTTACCTGATCCTGAAATATTTACAACAACTAATTTTTCATATACAACTATTTGTGAAAGAATGCAAGAGTCAGCTTTTCTACTTAAAGGCTTAACTATTGAAGTACATGATGAAGAAGATGATAGACATGCTAAATTTTGTTATGAAACAGGTTTAGTTGCTTTTGTTGAATACTTAAACGAAGATAAAACGACATTACATAATGTTTTAGATTTTGAAGGGGTAAAAAATAAAATAGACGTAGAAATCGCTATGCAATATACTGATACATATCAGGAAAATATCGTATCCTTTGTTAATAATGTCAAAACTAGTGATGGTGGTACTCATGAAGTAGGTTTTAAAACAGCCCTAACTCGTGTCTTTAATGACTATGCTAAAGCGAATGGTTTTATTAAAGGTAAAGAGAAAGCATTAGAAGGTAGTGACGTTAGGGAAGGTTTAACTGCTGTCATTTCCCTAAAAATACCAGAAGATTTGTTACAATTTGAAGGACAAACTAAAGGAAAGCTTGGTACTCCGCAAGCTAGAACAGTAGTAGATTCTATTGTTAGTGAGAAATTACAATTTTATTTAGAAGAAAATAAAGCGATTGCAACTGAGATAATAAATAAATCATTAAAAAGTAAAGTAGCAAGAGAAGCAGCTAGAAAGGCAAGAGAAGAAGCAAGAAAAGGTAAAAGTAAAAATCCAAAAGAGCGAGCTTTATCAGGTAAACTAACTCCAGCTCAGTCAAAAGATAAAACTAAAAAAGAATTATTTTTAGTAGAAGGGGACTCTGCTGGAGGATCAGCCAAACAAGGTAGAGATAGAAAATATCAAGCAATTCTTCCTTTACGTGGTAAGGTTTTAAATACTGAGAAGGCGAAAGTAGAAGATATTTTAAAAAATGAAGAAATTAATACCATGATTTATACAATAGGAGCTGGTTATGGCGCTAATTTTGATATAAATGATTGTGAATATAATAAAGTAATTATCATGAGTGATGCTGATGAAGATGGAGGACATATTCAGTGCCTACTTTTAACATTCTTTTATCGTTATATGAAACCATTAATCGAAGATGGACGTCTTTATGTAGCACTACCGCCACTATTTAAAATACAATCTGGAAAAAATATAGACTATGCATATACCGTAGATGAGATGAAAGAAAAGTCTAAAGGTAAAAAGTGTGAAATTCAAAGATATAAAGGTCTTGGTGAAATGAATGCTGACCAGTTATGTGAGACTACTATGAAACCTGGAACAAGAACTTTAATTAGAGTTAAAATAGAAGATGCTCAACTAGCAGAAAAACGTGTCTCTGTCCTTATGGGGGATGATGTCGCTCCTCGTAAAGAGTGGATAGATGAAAATGTTGAGTTTACTTTGGAAGATGATTATAAGATTTAGGAGGTTTAGGTTGTGAAAGAAAATACTTTTGATATACCAGCATATAAATTCTTTGCTATGAAAATTAATGATGGTAGAGTATCACATACCAGTGATGATTATAAGTTTTTAATTACTAATAATTATATGGATAATATTATATTAATTCCTTTTGAAAATATAGATGGTTTAAAAGTAGAAGAAGTGCGTAGCTTGTTAACAACAAAAGAAGTGTTTATTTTTGGAACAATGTATTATGAGTCTATTAACTTTATAAAAAATTATGATAAATTAAATAAACCTATTGGTCTTTGTGGGGTTAAAGCACTTTACTTTAATGAAGTTATGCTTAATAAGAATAGTGAAAAGACTATTGATAAACTTTACGAAGAATATATGGAAGAAAATTATGTTAGTAGCAATGATGATACTAAAAGAATGTATAGATGTTTCTTTGAAAGATATCAAGATGGTAGTTATGAGAAGACTAAAGAGAGAATTAAACGATTAGAGATGAGAAAGTAGTGATAAGTAATGGCTAAGAAAACAGAAACTAAAGAAGTATTAGAACGTATTTGGGATTATACTCTTGAAGATATAATGGGAGAGCGTTTTGGAAGTTATTCTAAATACATTATTCAAGAGCGTGCTATCCCTGATGCAAGAGATGGATTAAAACCTGTCCAAAGAAGAATCCTTTATTCTATGTATAAAGAGAAAAATACTTATGATAAAGGATATCGTAAAAGTGCCAAAACGGTTGGAGACGTTATAGGTAATTACCATCCTCATGGTGATTTATCTATTTATGATGCTATGGTTCGTATGAGTCAATCTTGGAAGACTAGACTTCCTTATATTGATATGCATGGTAATAATGGTTCTATCGATGGTGATAGTCCCGCTGCCTATCGTTATACTGAAGCACGTCTATCTAAAATTGCTAATGAAATGTTACGTGATATTAATAAAGATACCGTAGAAATGGCTCCTAACTTTGATGATACAACCCTTGAACCTACAGTACTTCCCGCAAGATTTCCGGCACTTTTAGTATACGGTGCCATGGGTATATCAGCAGGATATGCTACTAATATACCTCCTCATAACTTAGGAGAAGTAATAGATGCTACTATTCATAGAATTGATAACCCTAATTGTTCTTTAGATACCTTAATGAAATATGTTAAAGGACCAGATTTTCCAACTGGTGGTATTGTTGAAGGTATTAAAGGAATTAAAGATGCTTATGAAACAGGTAAGGGTAGAGTAATTATTAGAAGTAAATATGCTTTTGAAGGGAACTCTTTAGTAATTACAGAAATACCTTTTGAAGTTAATAAAGCTCTCCTTGTTAAGAAGATAGATGATATTCGTCTTGATAAAAAAATAGATGGTATTGTTGAAGTTAGGGATGAATCAGCTGAAGATGTTAGAATTGTTGTTGATTTAAAGAAGAACGCAAATAGAGAATTAATAGTTAATTACTTATTAAAAAATACTGATTTACAAATTAGTTATAACTTTAATATGATTGCCATTGTTAAAAAGCGCCCTCGTCTTTTAGGTTTAAAACAGGCTCTTGATGCTTTTATTGATCATCAAAAAGAAGTTATTACACGTCGTAGTCAGTTTGATTTAGATCATGCTAAGAGCGAATTACATATCGTTGAAGGACTTATTAAATGTCTATCTATTCTTGATGAAGTAATACGTGTTATTAGAGCAAGTAAGAATAAAGCCGATGCTAAAGAGAATCTAGTTAAAGAGTTTGACTTTTCTTTTGAGCAAGCAGAAGCAATAGTAACATTACAACTATATCGCCTAACTAATACAGATGTCGTAGAACTTGAAGAAAGAATGGCTACTTTAAGAAAAATAATAGAAGGGTTAACGGCAATACTAGGTAATGAAGAAGTCTTAAAGAAAGTTATGAAAGATGAACTACGTAAAGTAAGAAATGAATATGCACTACCT
Source organism: uncultured Mycoplasmatota bacterium (assembly GCA_946494015.1). Taxonomy (GTDB): domain Bacteria; phylum Bacillota_I; class Bacilli_A; order RF39; family UBA660; genus Onthousia. The sequence continues at coordinate 4,036 of CAMMBL010000039.1, forward strand.
CGTCTTACAGAAATAAAAGATGAAATAACAGAAATAAAAATAGATACGACTGTGATGATACCTAAAGAAGATGTGATTGTTACTTTAAGTAAAGATGGCTACATTAAACGAACAAGTCTAAAAAGTTATAGTGCAAGTCAAAATGAAGATACTACTTTAAAAGAAAATGATTATCTAATAGGCATGTATGAAGCATCTACTTTAGATACCTTACTTGTCTTTACTAATCAAGGTAACTTCTTATTTATACCAGTTCATACTATCTATGATTTAAAATGGAAAGAACTTGGTAAACACGTTAGTAATCTAGTACCTTTAGGAGAAGAAGAAGAAGTAATTTCTAGTTTACTTGTTAAAGACTTTAAGAAAGATATTAATGTTATTATTTCTACTGCAAACGGTATGATTAAACGAACAAGTCTATCTGACTTTAAGATAACTAGAATAACTAAACCTAGTAGTTGTATTAAACTAAAAGATAAAGATAGGGTTGTAGATGTTATGCTAGATACTAATCCAGATATCTTTATTGCAACATCACTTGGATATGGACTATGGTTTTCTAAAGAAGAAATACCTATTGTTGGTATAAAAGCTAGTGGAGTTAAAGCGATAAACTTAAAAGATGATACCGTTGTTAGTACTATTAACTTTGATGAAAATACAAGTGATTATCTTGCCATTCTTACTGATAAAGGTACAGGTAAAAGAGTTAAATTAAAAGACTTTGAAAAGAGTAGTAGAGCAAGACGTGGTTTAATGACTATAAGAGATGTTAAGACTAATCCATATCATGTTATTAAAGCTTTAATTCCATCTAATAAAGATCACATAGGTATTAAAAATGGTGATATTACTTTAATTAAACCAACAGAACTACCTATTGCTGATAGATATTCTACAGGTAGTACAATCAATAAAAAAGGATTAACTAATGCTTTTCTTTATAAAACATTAGAAAAGTCTACTGAAAAAGAAGATATAATTTCTAAAAAAGAGCAAGTGTCTCTTGAAGATATCGATAAAAGATTAATGACAATAGATGACTTTTTAAATTAAAGTTATCTTCTTTTTTTGTTATAAATTATCATAATTAACAAGTTTAATTTATAGTATTTTTAAGTTCTATTCACATATAATTTAATAGGTGATGATATGTCTAAAGAAAAATTTAAAGAATTTATTAAAACTAAGCCAGAACTTGCCAAAGCTGTTTTTGATGGTAAAACAACTTTTCAAAAATTATATGAAACATATGATATATATGGTGAATCTTCAGATATTTTTAATCAATACTTAAATAATAAAGCAGAACCAAAAGTAGTTAATAATACATCTTTTGCAGAAATAGCTAATATGTTTAAAAATATTGATCTTGATACTGTACAAAAAGGTGTTAATGGATTACAAAAAGCTATAGGTTTAGTTCAAGAGATTGTTCCTAAGAATAATAATAATATTCCTAATTATGAAGAAAGGCCTATTAATAAATATTACGAAGATTAATGCAAGTAGAAACTAGATTAAAAATTAAAAGTGATCCAAATTTATATAATTATTTACGACAAAATTCATATTGGTATAAATACTTAAACAGGAATCCTGTATACTTAAAACAAATGGAAGATGAAATGAAGGAAAAATATAAACTTAGATCAGTTGATAAAATAGAAAATATATCCCATACTATTAAAATGGTAGAATCAATATTAGATATAATAAAATAAAGCTATATATTTCAAAATATCAATCACTATATAAAAAATTATAGAACAAGATTTTGTTCTTTTTTATATATAAGTAAAGTTTTATTATAAGATAAATACCTATACCTATTATCTAAGTAGCTAGATATGTTGTTATTGCGGATATAATAATAGTAAGTTAAAAGATTTAAGTATAAGAGAATATGATTGTTATAATGCGGATTACATAATAATAGAGATATAAATGCCAGTTTAAACATATTATTTATACTATAAAAGTTTAATATAGATAATACTTTAAATAGAAGAATAACAATTAAATAAATTAGTATGGTAGTGACTATCGGAATTTAAGTATATAAAGATGTTATGTTACTCTATTTATGAAGTATATTTATCTAAAAAATAATAATTTATAAAACTCTAGAATTATTTTCTTTTTAAAATAGCTTTTATATTATATGATATTAATATGAAAGAAGAAAATTATGAATCAAGAAAAATAGGTAAATTTATCGCTGAATATCAAAAAAATGCATTTTAGCTTCCTTTTTCGTTTAACATTATTTAAATGCTCAGGTCACTCCTCAGTAGTAACAATTATAGTATATGTTATTGTACTTAAATTTCAATAGGACATTTTGAATTATTAATCACAAATAATTACAAGAATCATTGACAATGGTTAATGCATATGATAATATGACAATAACTCTTTGCACTGCATATATACTACAGTACAAACTGAACAGACCGTGATATAAATCATGGAGTCGGGTCACTTATAGTGACAGTGGAATATACACCCACGGGACAGTAGTTACTAATACTGACTAGTGGGTGTTTTTTTGTTCAAAATGTAAGCATTCTACAAATTTAGTGGTAAAGGGTTATCTGAATTATAGGAGGTATTTATGAAAGATAACAAAAAAGATTTATTAAAAAGATTTGTGGGATTAACTAAGGAAGAAGTTATTAACTCAAAAGAAAAATATGGAGTAAATAAATTAGAAGATAAGAAAAAACAACCACTGATTTTGAAGATACTTAGTATATTTAAAGAACCAATGTTTCTTCTTCTAATTATCGCTGCTAGTATTTATTTTATTGTTGGTGAGTATAGAGATGGAATAATTATGTTGATATTTGTATTAGCAATCTGTCTTATAGAATATATTCAAGAAACTAAAACTGATAAAGCTTTAGAAGAATTAAATAAACTCTCAGCTTTAAATGTTAAAGTAATAAGAGAAGGAAAAGAAGAAGTTATTTCTAGTGAAGAAGTTGTAGTAGGAGATATTGTTTTACTTGAAGAAGGAGATAGTGTTCCTGCAGATGGTAAACTTTTATATAATCAGAGTTTAGGTGTTAATGAATCATCTTTAACAGGAGAGTCTTTAGTTGTTTATAAGAATTGTAAAGAAGATAATAATAATCATTTTAAGTTAAATATGTGTTATTCTGGGACAAATGTAACAAATGGTTTAGGAGTTATAGAAATAGTATCGGTTGGTAAAAATACTGAGTTTGGACGTATTGGAGAATCATTAAAGGAAATAGAAAAAGAAAGAACTCCTCTTGAAAGACAGATAAATAAGTTAGTATTTATTTGTACGATAATTAGTTTTATTGTGTTTCTTTTAACTATAGTAATAAATTATATTAATCATCCAGAATTAGTTTTTTCTAAGCGAATTATTGAAGCGATTTTAGCAGGTGTTACTATTGCTATGGCAACTATTCCAGAAGAAATACCTGTAGTCTTAACTGTCTTTTTAGCGATGGGAGCTTGGGATTTAACTAAGAAAAAAACTATTACAAGAAATATGAAAACAATAGAAACTTTAGGGGCTGTAAATGTTTTATGTACTGATAAGACAGGAACATTAACAGAAAATAAAATGAAGGTTCAAGATGTATATGAATATAGTGATACTTTTTTAGAAACTTCTTATTTATCATGTCCTCTTGTCGCTTATGATCCAATGGAAATTGCTATAAAAGAGTATTGTAAATTAAAAAATGATATTAACTATGGTGAAAAGATTACTAAGGAATATGCTTTTACACCAGAAACTAAAATGACAGGTCAAGTATGGGATAATAAATTATTATGTGTAAAAGGGGCATATGAAAGTGTTTTACCACTATGTAACTTAGATAAGAAAAAATATGAAGAAATAAAAAAGAAAATAGATGAATATTCTAATGAAGGCTTTAGAGTTTTAGCAGTAGCAAGAAATAATAGTCTAAAAAATATTCCTAATAGTTTGTTTGAGGCTAAATTAACTTTTGAAGGATTAATTGCTTTATATGATCCACCTCGTTTTGGTGTAAAAACATCATTAAGTGAGTGTTATTCAGCTGGTATTAGAGTAATTATGATAACAGGTGATAATGGTGAGACTGCTAAAGGTATTGCTAAGAAAATAAATCTTGCTAATTATGATGAAGTTATTACAGGTAATGAATTAGAAAATATGTCAGATGAAGAATTATTTGAAAAAGCTAAGACTGTTAATATCTTTGCAAGAGTATATCCTAATCATAAGATGAGAATAGTAAATGCTTTACAAAAAGATAATAAGATTGTAGCAATGACTGGAGATGGGGTTAATGATGCTCCGGCTTTAAAGAAAGCTGATGTAGGTATTGCTATGGGAAAAAGAGGTACTAATGTTGCAAAAGAGTCTGCTGATTTAATTTTATTAGATGATAATTTTAATACTATTGTTAAAGCAATTGAAAATGGTAGGACGATATATCATAATATAAGAAAAGCTATCTCTTATGTAATTGCTATTCATATACCTATAGCTTTGTTATCTTTATTTGTACCAGTATTTAAACTCCCAACTTTATTACTTCCTATTCATGTTATGTTACTTGAATTATTAATTGATCCAACTTCTTCAATTGTTTTTCAAAGAATAAAACCTTCTTCAGATATTATGCAGGAAAAGCCAAGAAATATAAACGAAGCAATTTTAAATGTAAAAAATGCTATTAGTAGTATTTCTCAAGGACTATTAATCTTTCTAGTGGTATTTATAACTTATTTTCTTTTAATTCATAATAATATTACTACTAATTTATCAATAACAGTTTCATATGCAATTTTAGTATTATCTATTATGCTTATTACCTATCAGTTAAGAGGTAACGACTTTACTTTAAAAGCATTTGTTAAGAGTTTTAAGGATAAAGTATCTTTAATTGTTAATGTTGGTGTTATTATTGGTTTAACTATGTTTGTTTATATTCCTTTCTTTAATACTGTTGCCAATACAATACCATTAGAACTAAAATGGTGGCTTCTTATAATTGGTCTTGTATTATTAGCTATATTACCGTTTGATATATTTAAAGTTATAAATAAAAGAGAAAAGTAATTAAATAGTTTTACTTATTAGAGGGCTTTATGTCCTCTAATATTTTTTATAATATTGTATAAAAATATCTAATTGTTTTATAGTGTTTAATAAGATTTAAATTTTTTCAAGAATGATCTATATTATTAATACTTTTGCAATACTATAATTTGTAGATTTGTACATATTAAATTTTTAATTTTTTACTTGTAATATTTAATTCTTTAAGTATTACTGTATTTGGTTTTAAAATTCAAGTATAAAAATGTCCTCCTTCTTAGAAAGAGAACATTGTTTTTTCAATAACTAAATAATATATACAATTTTCTGTTGCTATTAATAATATATAATAGTTTTAATGTTTATGAAACATATTTCATCTAATATTTTTATGTTCTTAATTTAAATGTTTTAGGTGCATATTTATATGCTAAAACTAATGAAATTAAAGAGTATCCGATACAGAAAATAATCATTGCTATACCGAAATATAATGTAGGTATTTTTACTCCAATAAAGAAATATGCAACAAAATAAGTTAATCCTTGAACCACTTTATAAGTACTACTTTTCATCTCTGTACTAGCATTATATGGTTGTAATAGATAATACATAACTAAGTAATGAACAGAGAAGAATATACTCATTGCAATTATTGATACTATTATAACTAAATAATTTATTGGATTATCAGTTCCACCAGATAAATATAATAATGTTGCTAAACCGAAACCAATTAATAATGCTGGTAGTAAGTTTATTATTATTAAAGTTTTTAATCTTTCCCTAAAAATTCCTAAAATAACCTTTGGCGTTCTATATATTCTATATGTCAACATGCTATGATCACAGTTCATAAACATAGCTTGGGTAACAGAAGAACTTCTATTAATACAATACATTATAAACACGAAATAAGGAAGATATACTAGTGTTATTCTATTAATTTTCCCTGCTATAATAGGGTTTATTTTTATTGCTATAAATAATATTGCAAATATTAATAGAATAATAACTGCTTGCTTTTTTACAGCTTTTGTAAGTATTTTACTATGACGTTTAACAAATAATTCGTGGAAAAAAGCAAAACCTGTTTTATTACTTATATAACCATTATCTAATTCAATTTGTTTTAAGCTATTATCTTTCATAGCTTTAACACCAGTATTATTTTCCATTGCATATACATTAGTTTCTGTTAAAATCTGTTTATACATTTTTCTATAATCTTTAAAAGAATTTATTATAAATATGCTATATATTCCAAATATTATAGCAACTACAAATACTATTAAAAAAATAGTTTGATTAATAACAATATTTAATGCTGGCAAGCCATAAGCAAGTAAAACACATATTGCTATAATACTCCATACTATTGCTGTTGGAATATTTTCATTTTTAGCTTTCTTTGTTTTTTTATAGTCCCAAATACAATAATTCATTACGATTAGTTTAACAGCAACAACAAAGAAAGGCAATAATATACATAACCATAAAGGAATATTAATTATTAAACCAAATAAAACTGTAAAAGGCATAAAACCTATGATAATTCTTAATAATTGGTAATAGTAGTTAGATAATCCATATTTTTTTGCATCAAAATTCATAAGAACTATTGCATAATATTTATCTTTCGTTGGATTAAGCATATATGTATTCATAAATGCTCCGCCTATAGTAAGAAATAAAAATATATGAAGAAACAAATCATTTTTTTCTACTGAATAGATTGCTAACATTGAAAAAATAACTAGCCACACATATAAAAACTTTCCTATAAAAGTAAAAATAATTTCTAATAATATACTAATTATATTAGCAAAAATTTTTAATCCTTTATTTTTATATAAACTATTAGGTAAAATTTTATTAATAATTGGAAATTGTTTAATAGAGTAAATAATACTGTTCGCTCTATATGTATTTTTTAATTTGAAGGATGTTATAAATGATTTTATCATTGTCTTTATTCCTCCTTTAAGGCTTCCATTATTTTGTTTTTAAATTGTTCATTATCTAAATTTTCTTTATTTACTTCTTCTAATACACCTTTGTTAAGTATAACTATTTCATCACATAAATCTAATGCTAATTCCATAATATGAGTTGAAAAAATAATAATATGGTCTTTTTTTATTTCTTTTAACATTTGTTTCATTTCTTCTTGAACTACAATATCTAATGATGTTAAAGGTTCATCAAATAATAGCACATTAGGATTAGCAATAATATTTACTAACATTTGCATTTTATTTTTCATACCATGAGAATAATCTTTTAATAATTTATCTCTGTCTTCTTTATCTATCTTCATGAAATCAAAATATTCATCAGTAGATTTTATGTTTTTAATTCTTTCCTGATTAATTTCAATAAAGAACTTTAAAAACTCTCTACCAGTCAAAAATTCTGGTACATTAGGAGTAGATAAAACGTAACCTATATCTTCAGGTTTTATTGCCTTCTTTTTATTATTATCTAATATATAAAACTCTCCAGCATCAACATCTAAATCTTCATTTAAACAATTAAAAAATGTTGTTTTACCAGCACCATTCCGACCAAGTAAACCATAAATTTTTCCTTTTTCAAATTCAAAATTGATATCCTTTAAAACTTCTTTTTTATCAAAGCTCTTTTTTAGGTGTTTAATTACTAACTTCATAAACATCTCTCCTTCAATACAAAATTATATCATAAAAGAAACAGAAACTAAATTAGTTTTATTTGGGTTGTAGAGTAGTCATAACTGTCTTAAAAAACTATATTGCTAAATTTAAATTATCATGATTTTTATTTTTGTCATATTCTTTGCTTCAATTATAATCTTCTTTCCCATCTTTAATTTCCTAAATATTACATGACCATATTAGTTCTTTACAATCCTCAATAATATTAACACTTTTGGTCTTTACTGAGTAATTTTATGCTTGATAAAGTTGATAATCTTTAAAGAATTATACTAATTTTATCAAGATATTTATATCTTTTTTAACTCTTTGATCGTTTTATTTTTATTTTAAATATTTTTTGATAGAGTAGCTACTTTAAGAGATAATACCTTATTATTTTCAATCAGTAATTTAATTTTTCCTCTATTTTCTTGCAGTTCTATATCACCATTAATTTTAAAGTCTTGTTTTTTATCATTAAGTGAAATGGCATAGATACTTTTTACTATTGCTACTTTCATTGAACCAAGTTCAAAAAATATTACCATTTTTGTTATAATGTATAGCAAGTTATGAAAGTTTTTGCTTAAGCAAAAAGTTTTATAA
>CAMMBL010000040.1 GCA_946494015.1 uncultured Mycoplasmatota bacterium
TTTATGGAAAAGAAGGAGAACCAGTAGGAGATCCAGTATCAGATGTAATAGTAGAAAATATCGGAAATAATGGAAGTACATATGATGATGGAACAGATACCTTTATAAGAGGAAAAAATCCCAATAATTATGTCTGGTATAGTGGAAAGTTATGGAGAGCGGTTAGTATAAATAATGAAGCAAAAACAACGAAGCTAGTAACCCAGTGGAATATAAGTACAATTTATTATAATTCTTCTGGTAGTCCAAACTTTGCAGGAAGTTATATAGAAGACTGGTTAAATGATGAAAGTGTCGATGGCTTTTTAGGAAATTTAAGAGAACCAGAAAAATTTATTGAAACCAATGCCCAATGGGATGCAACAATGAGTTCTTCACCTGATTTAGGAAATATTAAAAAGCCAGATGGAACCACAATAGTAGAAGATGCAGTAGGATTACTTAATATGTACGAATATCGTTATAGTAGTTATGGTGAAGTCGATATAGAAAATTGTTATTTAAATAATGGACTTTATTGGTGGACTTTAACACCAGATAGTTCGTCTGGCATGTGGTGCGTCAGCAACCATGGTGCCGCTGATAGCGGCCAAACACCGTCCAAAGCTTACGGTGTTCGCCCATCCATAAATCTAAAATCTAGCGTTAAAATTGTAGATGGCTCTGGGACAATAGATAATCCGTATAGATTAAATGGGGATAATGATAGCAATCTATCAGGAACATTACTAAATACTAGATATAGTGGAGAATACATAAGATTTGGAAACGATGAAAATAATTTATATAGAATAGTAAGTCATGAAAATGGTAGCGGGACAAAGATAACCAGTGCAGAACCTCTAAAAAATTCTAGTACATTTATAACAAGTGCTTTTGATAGTAATAGCAGTGTTAATTATTCAAGTAGTACAACAATAGGCGCATTCTTAAATGAAGAATATCTAACAAGTTATGTAGATAGTGAATATAAAGATATGATAGAGGATAGTACAACATGGTATCTTGGAACTGTTGGTTATGATGTATCATATAAATTAGCCAAATATACAGATACTTCTATGACTAGTACAACTACGTCTACTACAAGTGCTAAAGTAGGCTTACTTCGGTTAGGGGAATTAATGTCAGGCCAATTTGATAGATTTGGCAATAATACAGATTATTGGATCTTAACACCATATAATGGGTCTTTCGTGCGTAGAGTTCTCAGCTATGGTAATACTTCTGACTACAACTATCCGACCGGTGTGGGCGGTGTCCGGCCCTCAATAAATCTAAAATCTAATGTAGTAATTACAGGAGGAGAAGGCACAAAAAATAATCCCTTTATAATTACTCTTAAAAATTAATAGTATTTTTCATTGTTTTATTTAGAAATTTGCAAGATATAATCATATTTACGAAAACTCGTACTTGTAACTTTATAAAATTTATTATATATTGGTATTGGGAAGTAAAATTCCTAGTCATCAAACTCTCTTTACCATCTTATTTTGTTTAAGTCGCCCAAATTTATAAACAAAAAATAGAAGAGTTGATGACTCTTTTTTTATATAATTCGATTAATTTTTTGCCTAACTTTACCAGCTTCAAATATTGTTTTTTCTTCATCAGCTAAATTTTTTTCTAAAATATCAAAATATGGTGTATCTTGATAAATATCTAAATAACTATTCAATAAATTAAAAATATCCCTATTATCTTTAAATAAACCAATAATATTATTAACATCTCTTGTTGTATATAAAATAATTTCCTCTATATCAATTTGATATATTAAAGATAAATTAGTAATAGCTTGTTTTAACTTATCCATATTACTATCATTGTCTAATTCTTTACCACGACTCTTTAAAACATAATGAGTTTCAAAAGAGTTAATATCTTTAGTTGTAACAGCATCAAAATCAATAAGATGGCCACTATTTTTATCAATTAATTGATTTTGTAAACAAATATCATTAAATAATAAATCATGCTTATGTATTTCCCTTAACTGTTTAGACACTTGGATAGAAGCATTTAATCTTTCCTTATAAGAAAACTTATTACTATTTATAGCATCATTAAAAGTAAGAGCATCCCTATAATACCTTTCTACATATCCCATTAATCTATCATCCACTCTAAAATCATCTATAGGTTGTCCACTATCTTTAATAAATGGATTAGCTAAGAAAAAATTTATAATATCTTCTTTCTCACTTTCCATACACTTAATAATTTTAATTATGCTATCATCATCCAAGTCTTTATGGTTTGCTAAATATCCAAAAGTTCCTTCTTTATTTTGAACTCTTTTAATTAAAAATGAATCAGAAAAATTAACATTCATAATTTCACCCCTTTAAAAAGCTGCTTTATATAATACCACATTTTTCTTATTTTTGCTATTATTTTCTTGGCTAAATACCTATTTTAGTCTATAATATAATGAAAAGGAGGCCTATTTATGATTAATAAACCTAAAGGTACAATAGATATAAGAGATTATGAAGCTAGAGTTTGGAAATATGTAGAAGAAGTTATAGATTCTGTTATGGAAAAATATAACTATAATTATATTAGAACTCCTATATTTGAATCAACAGAACTATTTCATAGAGGAATAGGAAATACTACAGATATAGTAACAAAAGAAACATATGACTTTAAAGATAGAGGAGATAGAAATATAACTTTAAGACCCGAAGGAACCGCTGGAGTTGTAAGAAGTTATATAGAAAATAAAATGTATGGTACTCATAATTTACCAGTTAAAGTTTATTATAATGGTACAATGTATAGATATGAAAGACCCCAAGCAGGAAGATATAGAGAACTTAGTCAATATGGAGTAGAGGTTTTAGGAAGTAATGATCCAATGATTGATGCTGAAGTTATATCACTTGCTTATAATATTAATAAAATGTTAGGACTTAAAGATAGTATCATTCACCTTAATAGTTTAGGAGATAAAGAATCAAGAGATAACTATAGGCAAGCTTTAAAAGACTATTTTAAGCCTCATTTAGATGATTTATGTGATGATTGTAAAGAAAGATTTTCTAAAAATCCTTTAAGAATTATAGATTGTAAAATAGATAGTAAAAAAGACTATTTTAAAGATGCGCCAAATATTTTAGATTATTTAAATGAAGCCAGTAAAGGTTATTTTGATAAAGTTTGTGAATACCTTGATTTATTAGAAGTAAAATATGTAATTGACCCTAAAATTGTCCGTGGACTAGATTATTATAATCATACAGTCTTTGAAATTATGATAGAGGATAATAATCTTGCCTTAGGTGGAGGGGGACGCTATGATAACTTAGTTAACGAATTAGGAGGACCAAAAACACCATGTGTTGGTTATGCTGTTGGCTTAGATAGATTAGTTATGACTTTAATAAATAAAAAAATAAAATTACCAATTAAATATAACGTTGATGCCTTTATTATGTATGTTAATGAAGATGAAAAGAAATATGCAATTTATCTTTCAAATATGCTAAGAATGTCTGGCTTTGTTGTAGAAACAGAATATACTAATAGAAGTTTAAAAAGCCAGTTTAAACGGGCTGATTATTTTAAAAGTAAATACTTAATTATTTTAAATAGTGAAGACTTAAATGAAGGGTTAATTACTATTAAAAACAATGAAACAAAAGAAGAAGAAAAAATTATGACAGAATATTTAACATATTATTTTGATGAACATATTGAAGATGATAAATATGAATGTTTAGAAGAACAAGAATAGAAGGTGTAATTAATGAAAAAAATAAATAATACAGATTTAGGAATTAATAATTTAAATGAAGAAGTAACCCTATATGGTTTTATTAGTAAAAAAAGAGATTTAGGAGGAGTTATCTTTTTTGATCTAAGAGATAGATCAGGACTAATTCAAGTTGTTGTTAGACCTGATAATAAAGCATATGACTTACTGAGTTGTCTAAAAAATGAAAGTGTTGTAAAAGTAGAAGGTAAAGTAGTAGAACGTGAAAGTAAAAACTTAAGTATGTTAACAGGAGAAATTGAAATAGATTTAAATAACTTAACTGTTTTAAGTGAAGCTTCAGATATTCCTTTTGAAATAACTGATGAAACAAATGCACTAGAAGATACAAGATTAAAATATCGTTATCTTGATATTAGAAGGAATCCTATAAAAGATAGATTAATAACAAGACATAAAATTCTTATATCTATTAGAAATTATTTAAATAATCTTGATTTTATAGAAGTAGAAACTCCAATTTTATGTAAATCTACTCCAGAAGGAGCGAGAGATTATTTAGTACCCAGTAGAATAAGTAATGGTAAGTTTTATGCTCTACCTCAAAGTCCACAAATATTTAAACAACTATTAATGATTGGGGGAATGGAAAAATATTATCAAATTGCTAGATGCTTTAGAGATGAAGATTTAAGAGCCGATAGACAACCAGAGTTTACTCAAGTAGATATGGAAATGAGTTATATAAATGAAGAAGATATTCAAACTGTAGTTGAAGGAATGTTAAAGAAAGTATTTAAAGATATAAAAAATCTTGATATTAATACGCCATTTCTTAGAATGACTTATAGTGAAGCGATGGAAAAATACGGTAGTGATAAACCTGATATGCGTTTTGAAATGCCACTTGTTAAAGTTACAGATATCTTTAATAATAGTTCCTTTAAAACTTTTATGGAAAGTAACTACATTAATTTAATGGTTGTTAAAGACAAAGCTTCTACTATTTCAAGAAAGAAAATAGATGAATATACACTTTTTGTTAAGACTTATAAAGCTAAAGGCCTAGCTTACGTTAAAGTAGAAAATAATAAATTAACTGGTGGTATTTCTAAATTTATTAGTGAAGAAGAAGAAAATAAATTAAAAGAGCTATTAAATTATGAAGATAATGATATTATTTTCTTTATAGCAGATGATAAAAAAATTGCTCAAACTTCTCTTGGAGCTTTAAGATTAAAAATAGCTAATGATTATAATATGATACCAACAGATAGTTATAAATTCTTATGGGTAACTGATTTTCCTGTTTTTGAATGGAGTGAAGAAGAAAACCGTTATCTAGCTTGTCATCATCCTTTTACCGCATGTAAAGATGAAGATATAGATAAATTATTAACTGATAAAGAAAACTGTTGTGCGAAGGCTTATGATATTGTTTTAAATGGTTATGAAGTAGGGGGAGGGTCTATTCGTATTCATAGAAAAGATCAACAAAAGAAAATGTTTGAAGCTTTAGGATTTACAGAAGATGAAGCAAAAGAAAAATTTGGCTTTTTCCTTGAAGCATTTAATTATGGTACACCTCCTCATGGCGGACTTGCTTTAGGATTAGAAAGATTAGTTATGATTTTGACTGATACTACTAACATTAGAGATGTTATTGCCTTTCCAAAAACAGCTAATGCTAATTGTTTAATGAGTGAAGCACCTAATAGTGTAAGTACTAAGCAATTAGATGAATTAGGAATTAGTATAAAAAAATAATGGAAATATAAAGGTAGATAGATATATAATAAAAGTAATGAGCAAAATCTTATTACTTTTTATTTTAAAGGGGGATTAAATTATGAATAATCAAGATATTATTAATGAAGTTAGAAGAAAAAATGATATTGTTGATATTATTGGTGAAAAGATTCCTCTTGAAAAAAGAGGTAAAAACTATTTTGGTGTTTGTCCTTTTCATGATGATACTAATCCTTCTATGAGTGTTTCAAGAGAAAAACAAATATATACATGTTTTTCATGTCATGCAACTGGCAATGTTTTTAACTTTTTAATGAATTATGAACATAAAGATTTTTCTCAAGTTTTAACTGATTTAGCGACAAGAGTTGGTATTACTTTAAATGGTATTAAAACCAAAAAAATATCAACAAAATATAATGATTGGTACAACATATATGATATTGCAAATAAATTTTATCAAAATAATCTAATGAGTAAAGAAGGAAGTAGAGCTAGAGAATATCTAAAAAAGCGTAGTATAGATGAAGATACTATTAAAGAATTTGAAATAGGTTACTCCTTAAAAGATCATGATAGCCTAACTAAACTTTTACAAAAAAAAGGATATTCTCTTGATCTTCTTAATAAAGTAGGTATTAGTGTTAATGATTATGATATCTATCATTTACGACTTATGTTTCCGCTACATGATTTATCTGGTAAAGTAATTGGTTTTAGTGGTAGAATTATTACTGATAGTAAACAAAATAAATATCTTAATACTAAAGAGACAGATCTTTTTAAAAAAGGACAGTTACTATATCATTACCATATTGCTAAAGAAGCAGCTAGAATAGATAAATCTGTAATAATTATGGAAGGATTTATGGATATAATTAGGGCTAGTACTATAGATGTAAAAAATACTGTAGCAACTATGGGTACAGCTTTAACTCATGATCATATTAAAAATATTAAAAGACTTTCTAATAATATAATTTTATGTTTTGATGGTGATGAAGCAGGAGTTAAAGCAACTTTAGCAGCTGGAGAGATGTTTGCAAAAGAAAATTTAGAAGTTAAAGTTATATCCTTAAACAATAATGATGATCCAGATACTTATATTTTAAAAAATGGTAAAGAAGCTTTTTTAAATCTAATAGAAAATGCTATTTATTTTAGTGATTATAAAATAAAAACTTTAAGTCAAGGACGTAATTTAACTAGTAGTGAAGATAAAGCAAACTATATTCATGAAGTATTAGAAGAAGCAGCTAAAATTACTGATCCAATTAGAACAGAAATAATTTTAAAAGAACTTGCAAAAAAGTTTGAAATAGGGTATAATACCCTAGAAAAAAGTTTTCAAGAATTAAAAGCTACTAAAACAAAAAAACAAGAAGTAGTTATAGAAAAGAAAACAGCATCTAAAGGAAAGAAAGATAAGTATCAAAAAGCAAGCTTTTGTATTATATATTATATGTTAAATGAGCAAGATATAATTGAATCAGTAGAGCGAGAACATTTAGTTTTTCCTACTGAAGCTTTAAGAGCGTTAGAAAGTGAAATTGTTTATTTTTATCATAAGTATGGCTTTATAAATGAAGCTGATTTTTATACTTATTTAACACCCAAAATAGAACTAGTTAATCTTTTGGCAGAAATTATGCAGTTACAATTAAAATCTAAAGTAACTTCTAAGGAACTATTAGATTACTTTAATGTTATTAAAGAATACAATGAAAAGATGAGTATTACTAAGTTAGAAGAAAAAATTAAAAATACTAATGATCCATTAGAACAGATAAAGTATGCAGAACAGATTAGAAAATTGAGAATAGGGGAGAAATAATAATGATAGAAGAAATTAAAACTATGGATGAGAGAAAAGCTAAACTTATAAAAGAAGGTAAAAAACAAGGATATATTACTTATGAGCAATTAGCTGATGAACTTAAAGGATTAGAAGTAGATAGTGATAGTCTTGATGATTTATACAATGCTTTAGTTAATGAAGGTATTGATATAGTTAGTGATGATGGTACTGATGATGTTAGTGGTGAAGAAATAACAGATACTACTAAAAGTGAAGATTTAACCTTATCAAAAGATATAAAAATTAATGATCCAGTTAGAATGTATTTAAAAGAAATAGGAAGAATACCCTTATTAACAAGTGATGAAGAATTTGAATATGCAGCTAGAGCTGTTAATGATGATGAAGAAGCTAAAAGAATATTAGCTGAATCTAACTTGCGTTTAGTAGTTTCTATTGCTAAACGTTATGTAGGTAGAGGAATGCTATTTTTAGATTTAATTCAAGAAGGAAATATTGGTCTTATGAAAGCTGTTGAAAAGTTTGATCCTACTAAAGGATATAAATTTTCAACTTATGCAACTTGGTGGATTAGACAAGCTATTACAAGAGCTATCGCTGATCAAGCAAGAACAATAAGAGTACCTGTTCATATGGTAGAAACGATTAATAAACTTGCTAGAGTTCAAAGACAACTTACTCAAGAATTAAATAGAGAACCAACCGATGATGAAATTGCTAAAAAATTAGATATTCCTGTTGAGAAAGTAAGAGAAGTATATAAAATAAGTCAAGATCCTGTCGCTTTAGAAACCCCAATAGGAGAAGAAGATGATTCTCATTTAGGAGATTTTATTAAAGATGAAAGAACAATTGGTCCTGAAGAATATACTACTGAAGAAATGCTAAAAGAAGAACTTGCTAGTGTATTATTAACTTTAACTGATAGAGAAGAAAAAGTATTAAGATTAAGATTTGGTTTAGATGATGGACAATGTAGAACCTTAGAAGAAGTAGGACAAATTTTTGGAGTTACAAGAGAAAGAATTAGACAAATTGAAGCGAAAGCTTTAAGAAAATTACGTCATCCATCAAGATCTAGAAAATTAAAGGACTTTTTAACTGATTAATGAAAATTAATGAAAGATTAAAAAAAATAGGGGATTTAGTACCCTTATCTTCATATCCTTTAGATATAGGATGTGATCATGCTCTTTTATCAATTTATTTAGTTAAAGAAAAAGGAATAAAAAAAGCTATTGCAAGTGATAATAAAAGTGGTCCTTTACAAAAAGCTAAAGAAAATATTAATTTCTATAAAGTAAATGATAAAATTAAATTAGTTAAAGCCGAAGGCTTAGCTTCTTATGAAGAAGGAATTGATACTATAACTATTTCAGGAATGGGTGGACTCAATATAAATAAAATAATTGATAACCATAAAAAACTATTAAAAAATATTAATACACTTATTTTATCACCTAATAATTATAGTATCGCTGTAAAAAGAAAACTAATTAAATTAGGGTATCATATAATAAATGAACAATTAGTTAAAGATAAAAATATTATTTATCAAATATTAGTATTTACAAAAGGGAAAAAATACTATTCTTATAAAAAAATGTTTTTAGGACCAATTTTAATGACTAAAAAAGATGAACTTACAAAAGAATATTATAAAAATTTATTAGATAATAAGAAAAAGTTACTACAATCTTTACCAAAATCATTTCGAAAAAAGATTAGATTAACAAAAAAAGAGATAAAATATTTAGAAGACATTATTAATACTTGATATAAGTCTTTTTTTATTTTTCTTGTTTGTTATTTATTCCTATAACAGAACCAATACTAGTAGTTAAAAGAATAATTACCCCATAAATAAAAGTTCTAATATCAAAAGAGTTATTAGTTACTAGTTTTATAATAATCATTATTAAAAGAAATATTCCTCCTAATTTTAAACCTTCTACTAAGCCATATTTTTCACATTTTTTACCTAAAATAAAAGCATTTATAAATAAAGAAGCTAAAATAATTATCATTTTCATAATATTATAAATATTATTATTAATAACATCAAAGTAATAAAATATTGTTAAAATAAATCCTAATATAATAATACTAAGATAAGTAGTTAATAATACTTTACCTAAAGTTTTTAAATAATTCATATTAATCACCTAATAAATATTATGTTTATATTTAATTTTTTAGACTAATTTGTAAATAAAGGTTTTAATGTAAAATAAAAATTTTTGTAAATAAAGTATTCTTGAATAATAGCATATAATATGCTATTATTTTTATAGATAAAGATAGGATTGATGATAATGAAATATAAGTTAAAAGAGCTAATGAAAACTGATGTTTCAAAAGTTTATATTATGGGAGTAGCCATATTTTGTTTATTATTACTAGGAGGTTATTTTTCTTATGCAATGTTTACAGTAAATAAAGAAAAGAATAGAGCGATAAGTATTGTTACAGGAACATTAGAGTATGAATTAAAAGTAAATGATAATGCTACTAATACAATAACAGTAGGAGGAAACAGTAATGCAACTTATACAATTAATTTAAATAATACAAATAATAGAGATGCTAGATTAAACTTTTATTATATAGGAGACTTGCCTTCTGGAGTAGATGCTGGATACATTGTAGAAGAAGGTACTGATACTCCACCAGGAGAAAAAGGAGAAGTCTTTTCAAAAGCTGGGAGTAATGGAGATAAGAAAGTATATAAAATAAAAGTAGTTAATTCAAGCAGTAGTAGTGTAAATATTAATTTAGGAGTGCAAATAGGCCTTGACTATAATGATTTAAGTCTACCTAGTAATGGTCATTTATTTACTGAATATGTAGTAAAAGCATCAGATACCATCATAGAAAATGTAGGCGATAATGGAGGAACATATGATGATGGAACAGATACCTTTATAACAGGCACTAATCCCAATAATTATGTCTGGTATAGTGGAAAGTTATGGAGAGCAGTTAGTATCAATAATAGTGCTAAGACCATTAAACTAGTGACTCAATGGAATATAAGTACAATTCATTATTCAAGTGGTAGTAGTCCTTTTGAAGGAAGTTTTATGGAAGAATGGTTAAATGATACAAGCACAGATGGTTTTTTAGGTAATTTAAGAGATTATGAAAACTTTATAGTAACAGATGCAAAATGGGATAACAGTTTTGATACAACAGCTTTAGGCAGCATTCAAAGGCCTAAGGGAACAACAATAGCAACAGACCCTGTTGGATTACTTAATATATATGAATATCAATCTAGTTATAAAGGTACTACTTATACAAATGGTTATCTAAATAATGGACTTATATGGTATACTATTACGCCATATGACGAAAGTTTTGGTCAAATACGTTATATTAATGCTAATGGAAGTAGTAGTTCTTGGTATCTTAATTCATTATATGGAATTCGTCCTTCAATAGTCTTAAAATCCAATGTAAAAATAGCAAGTGGGACTGGGACAGAAGCTGATCCTTACCGATTAAGTGGTGATAATGATACTGATTTAAATGGTGTAAAATTAAATACAAGATATAGTGGTGAGTATATTCAGTTTGGTAATGATGAAAATAATTTATATAGGATAGTAAATCATGAAACGGAAGGATTAACGAAAATAACTAGCAATGAACCTTTAAAAAAATCTGGAACATTTATAGAAAGTGAATTTAATGATAATAATCGCTATTTTAGTTATTCAACAATTAAAGATTTTTTAAATGATAATTATTTAACAGATTATATTGAAGACAATTATATTAATATGATAGAAGACGAAACAACTTGGTATCAAGGAACTGTTTACAGAAATAAAAGTTATAAATTAGCCAAATATAAAGATGTAGAAATGTCAGGATATGCTTCAATTATTAAGTCTAAAGTAGGCTTATTAAGATATGGAGAATTAATGAGTGGACAATTTAATAAGAGTAGTAATAATAAAGAATATTGGTTAATAACAGAAGAACAATATGGATTGTGGTATGTGGAACCAGAAGGTTATGGAAATGTTACTACTCAATCACCTGAGCAGGGTGTTAAACCATCTATGAATTTAAAAGAAAATGTCATAATAACAGGAGGAGATGGGACAAAGAATAACCCATTTACACTTGCTCTAGGATAATAAATAATAAAAAGTCATGATATTAATTTATTATGATCTTTTCA
>CAMMBL010000041.1 GCA_946494015.1 uncultured Mycoplasmatota bacterium
CACTTGGTTTGGGACCAAGGGGTTGCAGGTTCAAATCCTGTCTTCCCGACCATTATATAGTTTATAAAAACTGTTGCTAATCTTTGCAACAGTTTTTTTATTAAAGTTTTTCTACTTGAAAATTACTATTTAAAACAGCATAGCCTTGTGGAAAGTAATTCATAATAGTCCAAAAAGAAATACCACCTAAATTATACTTAGTAACAAGATCTAACTTTGCTTTTATACTTCTAGCATCTTCAAACCAAACAATATGTAGATCACCACTTTCATCTTTATAATAGAAATATGGAGCCTTTGCCACAGGATCAAATTGAATTTCTACCCCTTTTTCAGATGCTAGAAGAATAGCATTAGTATTAGAAATTGATTTAGCTGGCCTTCCCTGTTCATAAGGTAGCGTCCAATCATAACCATAATTCGGTATCCCCATTAAAATCTTTTTACTAGGTATTTCTGTAACAGCATATTGAATAACCCGTTCTACTTGATTTATAGGAGCTACAGCCATAGGTGGCCCATAAGTATAACCCCATTCATAAGTCATTATAATAACATGATCAGCAAGTCTACCATGAGTAGCATAATCATGAGCTGTATATAAAGTACCTTCTTGATTAGCTCTTACTTTAGGAGCAAGAGCAGTTGTTACAATAAATTCTTCTTCATGCATCTTAGCAACTACTTTTTCTAAAAAATCATTATATAATTCTCTATCCATAGGATATACATATTCAAAATCAATATCAACACCAGCATAGCCCTTGTTTCTAAGGATAGTAACTAAATTAGAAATTAATCTATCTTGAACAGCTTCATTTGATAAAATTGTATGAGCTAAATCACTTTCAAATCTACCAGTAGAACCTATATTAGTCATAACTAACATAGGTAATGTATTAGTATCTTTCGCCGCTGTTATTACTCTACTATCATTTATCTGTTTTAAATTACCATCACTAGTTACTTGATAACTAAAAATACTTATAAAAGTTAAACTAGGTAAAGTTAAAGCAAGTGTTATATCACTAATAGTTGGATAAGCATAACCATTTACTAAAATACCTGGTTTTACAGTAGTAGGTATAACTAAGGCTTGTCCTATCATCAAACGATTTACATTTGACAATCCATTTAAATCTGTTAACTCTCTAACTGTAGTACCAAACCTTCTAGCAATACTATAAAGAGTATCACCACGCACAACTGTATATATAGTCAAAGTATCATCTCCTTATACTTTAACTATATGTATCTATTAATAAATATTATACTTTTTTAATTTTTGAAGTATTTTTTTTAGTCCCCAATCTTTTTGTAGATTTAATATGATTTCCAATAATATCAGAAACATCTAAAATCGAAATAAAAGCACTCTCGTCCATTTCATCTGCAATTTTTTTTAGTTCAAATACCTCTATTCTTGTTAATACACAATACATTACTTCTTTTTCACCAGATAAAAGTCCACTACCATTAATTCTTGTTACTGTTCTACCAAGTCGTTTATATATTTCATTAGCCATATCTGTTCCTTTTTCTGTAACAATTAAAGCCGCCTTTGCTTGTTCTAATCCTTCTGAAACTAAGTCAATTACTTTATAAGTTATAAAATATGTTAAAACAGAATAAAGCGCTCTATCAATTCCAAAAGTTAATGCAGCAAGACTATAAATGATAAAGTTAAATAACATAACTATCTGACCTACTGATAAAGATGTTTTTTTACTTATAACAAGAGCAACTGATTCAGTTCCATCAACACAGGCTCCTAATCTTATTACTAAACCAACACCTATCCCTAATAATATACCTCCAAAAATAGTAGCAAGTAATATCTCGTCAGTAACTTCATGAAATGATTCAAAAAAACTAAGAGAAAAAGAAAAAGTTATCATGCTAATAATAGTTCTTAAAAGAAAACTTTTTCCTAAATTACGGTAACCTATATAAACAAAAGGTATATTAATAAGGATAACAAGAAAACTAATTGGTATTTTAAATACTTTTGATACAATAATTGAAATACCAGTTACCCCTCCATCTAAAATATTATTAGGGATTAAAAAAGTATCTAATGAATATGCAGCTAACATTGCTCCTAATATAATAAAAAGATATGAAAGTACTAATTTGATATGATTATTTTTTATTTTTAGCATAAATATTACCTCCATAAATATTATACAAGAAAAAATTAATTTTTTTGTAATTTTATATAAATAATTGTATAATTACTTTAGAAAAATAATATTGGAGGCAAATATGCATGATTTAACTATTAGAAAATACATTAATAATGATTTTAAAGAAGTTATAAAACTATTACAAAGTCATTTTAATATAGATAATAATATAAAAGATTTAGATAATAATGATTATAGTTACGGAATAGTTGCTATTACTAATAAAATGATTGTAGGCTATATTAGAATTGACAAGTTAAAAGATATTGGTAAAAATTGCTATTATTATCTTTTAAATTACGTTTGTGTAAACAGTAATTATCAAAATATGAATATAGCAACTAAATTGTTAGAATTTATTTTTAATGAGGCGAAAAAAAACAATATTAAGTATATAGAATTAACTTCTAACTCTACTAGAAAAGCTGCAAACCATCTTTATTTAAAAAATAATTTTATTATTAAAGATACTAATGTATTTATAAAAAAAATATAGTTATATAGAAAAAATCTACATAACTATTTTATTTTTCTTCTAATAAACTCTCTAAATCTGATTTAAAAGTTCCATCAAATATTCGATTATCTCTTAAATAAACAAAAAATTCAGAATATGACTCAGGACTTAAAAAATGAAATATATATTTCTCAGATATATGATTTTTAGCAAGTATAGAGTTTAATTTATCAAAATGTAATTTAGCATATTTATATTTAGCTTTATTTTCATCACAATCATCTTTATCTTCTTTAATTTCAATAACAAGAATATAATTAAAGTCGTTTAAACTAACTTTTATAAAGAAATCTGGATTAAAATCAGGTGTTTTACTATGACTTCCTTTTCTTATACTATATTCTAAAGAATAAAATCCTGTATCTCTAGATTTAACCCAAGCTTCAATTTTATTAGAATTTTCATTATTACATAATAATTCTATAAATTTTCTCTCTGGGCTTTTAATAGCAATAACAACATCTTGTGGTGTTTTAAAATTATAATAATTTATTTGTTTCATCATACTAACTGAACGGCTTTCATCACTTAAAATATTATTTATGATATCTACTTTTTCACTATCAAGTTCATCTTGATATAAATTAGTATAAAATAAAGAATTATCATTTTTTAAAGTTGTTATGGAAATTGAAGATTTATCAATTGAAGTAGTACTAATTTCATATAATTCTTTCGCTTTTGATCTAATTACTGTAGTTTTATCACTTTTTCTTAATAAAGGTCCAAAAGATGTTAAAACAATATTTCTATTTTTTTCAGTCAAAAATTCCCCAGTTATTCCAACTTTTCTCATAGAATCCAAAATTAAAGATTTAACTACATCTTTACTAGGTAAACAGTTTTGAGTATATTTATCTTTATCAAGTTTTAAAATTTTACCCTCCCAATCTCTATCAAAAAAATTTCTCCATACATCTTCAACAACTTCATCAACTGAATATATATTGCGTCTAATCAAATAATTTACATCTTGAATACTTTGATTATATGTTGAAATAAAGCTTGTCCCCTTCTCTACTTCTGTAACTTGTGAAACTAAATTAAATCCTTTTTTTAATAAAGTATCAAAGTTTACTGTCTTTCCTTTAGAATCTTTTTTTACTTCTTTTTCAATTTTATCATAATTTATATTCCTAATAACAAAATTATATTTATCCCTTTTAAAATTTTCATTAGAAGTAATTACCTCACTTGCTATTCTTATATCATTTTCAATTATTTCATCAAACAATTCTTTAATATTATTACTCCATGAAATATGATTAAATATTTTTAGTTGCGGAACATTTCCAATATATTCAGGAGGAATTCTAAGTCCTCTACCTAAAACTTGAGAGATTAATAATTTGGAATTAAAAGCTCTATCTTTCCAAGGTATAATTTGAAAAACATTTTTAGCATCCCAACCTTCAGTTAACATAGAAACAGAAAAAATCCATTCTACTTTATTATTTTTATCATCAACACTCTTAAGTTTTCTTTTTTCTTCAAAAGAAGATTTATTATGAATTATCAATACTTTTTCTCTAGCTTCTTTTTCTTCCATTTTTAAATCATTAATTAAAAATTCTATAAAATCTTCTTTTAAGTTTTCAGCATTATTAATATCAGCGGCTACAAAAATAGATAAAGGCTTTACTAAAGGATATTTTTCTTTATTCATTATATGATTCTGATATATCTTTTGAAACTTTTCATTATCACCTATTGTATCATCTTTAATTGCATATAATGGATCTTTAATAATTCTATCATCTATCGCTTGTCTTAATGAATATCTATAAATTACATCATTAAAATAATCATTATCTTTATAAGCTGTCCCTGTAAACCCTAAAATATATTTAAAGTTATATAAAGGAGAAATTAAAAATTCTCTCCATTTCTTTATATCTTTATCTTTTGTTGAATTATAAATATGATGTGATTCATCATTTAAAACAAGCACTCTAGCACCATTAGTAATACTATCTTTAATAGATGAACCTGTTTTATCATAAATAGAATGTACATTTTCAATACAAATAGAAAAATTTTCAATAGTTGAATTTCCATTAATAATTCTTGGTATTTTTAATTTACTAGACTCTGGTATTGCCGCAATTAAATTATTATCTACAGCTAGCATATCAAATTTTTCTTTTAGACCATCTTCAATTGTAGTTGATGGACATAATACTAAAACTTTATCAACAAAGCCAAGTCCCATCATCATTAAAGCTACACCAAAAATAACATATGATTTACCAGTACCAGTAGCTAAATCAATATTGCCAACTAATTTATTAGTTATTTGTAATTTAGCTAAATAATTATCTAAAGTACCATAACGATCACTAATTACATAATTATTTTTCGCATTTTCTTTAATTAAATCTTCAATTGTCTTATAATTACCACTACCTAAATAGATAATCGCATTAAGTATCGCTTGTTTTTGATAATTTCTACTTCCACAAAGAATATCAAGATATAAATCCCAATCATCTAAATTTAATTTAGTATGATCATAATAATTATTTACTTTAAGTACTAAATCTTCATTCTTATATTTCTTTTTTTCATTCATTTAAAACACCCCCTTAAATATCACTTATATTTTTACATTCAAAAAAATCATTTCCAAATATATCAGTATAAACAACCATTATTTTTTTACTATCATAAACAAAGGGTATATTTATGATTATTTTATCATCAACTATTTTTAACTCATCAGCAAAAAAATGATCTGTCATTTTAAAATTAGTACCATTATAATTATTATCAATAAAAATCATTGATAAAGAAGAAAACTTATCTTCTAATGATTTTGAAGTGCCAATATCATCAAAACTTACAAAATTATTTATAGTAAGACGAATCACATCATCCTCTTTTTTAAACTCACTATCAACTTCAGGTGGCCTTTTAAAATTAAATCCTATCGCTTTTTCTATATCTTGATTAAGATTTTTGCGACTCTTAGGTTGCACTGGTTGTTTAAAGGCAAATTTATGAAGTTCTTTAATTGTTTGATAAGGTATCTTTAAAAAATAATATCTTATATCATCAATTTGAAAATAATCTTCCATAAAATCAACACTATTTAAAGGTGCAACTATATAAATTCTTCCTATAATACTAGAATGTATTTTATCATGCAAATCATATAAATAATCTTCATCTACTAAAGTATCCTTATGTTCATTATAATTCCAAATTTTAACTCGATAATTTCTCTTTACTCCATCAAACATTACTCCGGAAACAGATTTAGTTTCTAAAGTTATTTCAAACAATTCAGAAACAAATAATTTATATTTATCCCAACTTAATTGAAATAATTGTTCTAAATTATATAATCCCAACTGACAAGCAATAAATGGTCTAGGTTTTTTATTATATTTAGCATTTTTCTTTAATAAATCTTTAGATTTATCAATTTCTAAAATTCTTTTTTGCATAGTATAGTATGATAATTTACCAGAATCACAAATTATCCATCTTCTATTTAATTTTTCAGCTACTGCGGCTGTTGTTCCACTTCCTCCAAAGAAATCCATAACAATATCAGAAGGATTACTAGATGTTAAAATAATTCTTTTAAGTAATTCATCTGGTTTTTGAGTTGGATAATTAACACTATTTTTATCTTTATTATAATTACCAACAAATTCATCACCATAATATTCAGCCATTTTTGGGTTAATTCCCATCCAAACATCCCAAGCTGGTTGTTTTTTATTTTTCCTAGCATATTCAATCGCTTCTTCCTTAGTAAAATCAGGGTTTTCACAAATATAAGTTTTTAATGATTTAGTTCCCCCACTTGTTTCCGTACCTCTACTATAATACCAACCTTTTTCATCATGTTTTAAAGATTTAAGAATTGATTTTGAATATCCATTTCTTGATGGTACATTAAATGTAGCATGTGGTGATTTATAACATAGTATTGTTTCATGAGCTTTTGGGAAAAAATTACCTGATCCCATTACGCCACAAACCCATATTATCTCTTTAAATTCAAAGTTCTCAAAAATTTCATCACAAATTACTTTTACATAATGTACTTTTTTTTCATCCAAATGAATATAAATAGTTCCATCTACAGCCAATATTTCTTTAGCAACAATTAATCTTCTTCGTAAATCTTCAATAAATTCAGAATCTTTTTTTCTATCTTCATATGCTTTTTGACCTGTACTATTTTTCCAATCACTATCAGTAGCGAAAGGAGGATCAATATATATAAGTTTTACTTTTCCTTTTACTTTATCTTTTATTAGTTCATCTTCATTTTTATAAATTGTTTTTAAAAACTGTAAGTTATCTCCAAAAACAATCATATTTTGCCATTCACCTTCACTAATTCCAAATTGTTTTTGTAATGGCAAGCCATAAACTTCATCATCACAAGCTAATATCCTCTCACGTGACATTTTAGTACTATATGCCAATTCATATTCTTTCTTACTTGTAGAACATAATAAATCTCTTAATTCAAATGGTAATTCTTTATCTTCTTCTATATATTTAATAATAAGCTTTTTTGTTATATCATCCACAAATTTCACCTCATTTCTAATATTTTATCATATTTTTACATAAATTTTATCTAATTTTAATATTTAATATATCTTTATTACATATAAAAACTTGCACTTCAACAAACCACGTGCAAGTTATAATTTCAATGGAGCGATTGATAAGAGGGTTTTAAACCTTTTATCAAAAAAATATCCCTCACTCGTTAGATATATTATATCATATAAAAGAAAATTGTATACCAATTTAATCATTAATTTCAAAAATTCCTATTTTGTGATCAAATACATTTTCACTGATGTTTTTATAAGTACATTTTAAATTATTACTTATAGCAAAGTGATCTAATTGCCTATCTTTTCTAGTAGGACAATCTATCAAATCAGTGCAGTTTTTCATTGTTTTAGGAAATAATATATTAATATTATCGTAGTTAAAATCTCCACAGAGAATAATATTTCTATTTTTTTCAAAAAAATTAACAAATAATTCATCAGCTTTTTTGAAAATATTTAAATAATTTAATGGATTCTTTTTAAATACATGAAATGGTAAGCAATGACCTGTAATAATATTATAATTTTTTATATTTGCAACAACAAAACCTTTATCATGAGAATAATAAGTAGTATTTTCGTTGATAGAATAAATAAAATTAGGATTATCTAACAATATTGTTGTAGAATTGTCTATTTTGTATTTAGAACATATAACAACACCCATTCTTGAACCAATATTAATATGTGAGTCAGATAGTTCAAATTCTATTGAATATTTTAAATCAGTATTTCTTTTTATATAACTTGCTATAGAAGGTAATTTGTTTGATTTAATAATAGCTTCTTGAAAACATATTATTTCAACTTTAGTTGTTTTAATTATATTTACTATATAATTATATGAATCTAAATTTAATTTACCATCTATATTTCTTACATCTTCTCCTATATTCCAAGTTGCTATTCTCATTTTAAAACCTCCAAAATATCATTCATATTATTTATTATTTTAAATTGACTTTCTGTATAAGTTTTTTTTCTATCCATAAGTAAAAGGTTAAAACCATATTTTTTTGCTTTATCTAAAATATGTCTTCTATCATCTATAAATAGTGACTCTTTAGGATTAACATTTTTACATTGATTTAAGAAAACATCGAATAAGTTTTCCTCTTTTGAAGTAGTATACATAGAAGAAATAAAAATATCTTTAAAATATATATCTAAACCTCTGTTTTTTAATACTCTAAAAGATGAAGGCCAGCCATTAGAAATAATATATAGGTCATATTTCTTTGAAAGCCTTTTTAGAATGCTTTTTGCATCATCATAAAATATAAATTTATCATCATTATAAACACAATCATCGGCTATTTTATTAGCAATATCTTTATTTGCGTTTGGATAGTTTATTTCTTTTAAAACATGGGAATAATATTTAGAAAACATTTCATGTTCCTCTAGTTCTGTTTTGGGTTTTTGTGTTTGTAAATATAGGTGTTTTTTTAAGCTATTATTTAATTTTTCTTCATCAATTAAGTTTATATCTATTATATTATAAAAGTTAGGAGTAATAAACCAATGACCGCTTTTAGGATTGGCTAAAACACCACCGATATCAAAAATAATATTTTTAATATTCATCAAACATCACCTTTTAAATATTTTATCATAGTTTTTGATAATTGTACTGAATTATAAATTTTTTGTGTATAAATTCCAAATTTTGCCATTAAATATCGACAAAATTTGAGTTTTGTGATAGTATATATATCAATTAATTTTCGATATGGTGTGTGGTGAGTAAAAATGAATGGTAATTTATTTTATGGCTTTAGAGGAAATATTTTATTTCCTAGTCAATCAACTATATTTAATATAGGATTACAGAATAATTCTATTTCTAAGAATAAAATATTTAGAGAATATTTTATTATGATTGAGGAAAAGAAAAAACTAGAATCACAATATCAAAATAGACTTTATTATTTAATTTTTAAAAACAAATATGATGATGTTTTACATTGTCAATTAGCTAGGAGAAAGCATTTTAATAAAAGAGAACTAAAAGACAATAATATTATTGAATTGGAAGATAGTGATTATCCTTATGTAAACATATTTATTGAATTAAATTCTCAAAAATTTTTAATAGAATCTAACACACAAGTTTTTGAAAATTATAATACCTGTAGTAAGGTTATCGAAAATATTATAAATAATAACTTAAAGGAAAAAGATATAAGAATAGAATTAAATCCTATAAATGAAGAGCCAAATTTTTGGAATTACTTTGATGATAATTCAAAAGTCTATAATATTGAATTTAAATTAGCATCACCAAATATGTTTGATGCAGAAGATGATGCTACTAATTTTTTGAAAGAAGCTGAAAGGAATGTTGGTGCAAGTAAAGTTATATTAAATTTCTGTAATGAGGAAGGAAATTTAAAGCCAAATAAAAATGGTATTGATTCCTTTATTAAATATATTAGTGCAGGTGGTGGAACTTGGAAAATTAGAACTGAAAATTCAAATGGAGAAAGAGAAAATGTTAGTAGCGAGCAAAAAAGTAAAAAAGTGAATATTCCTATTACTTATGAAGAATTAAAAAATGCCATGTTAACTTTAGAACAACAAAAAATAATTAATGATTGCTTTAATAAAATAGAGACAATAGAAAAATTTAAGGAGCAAAGTTAATATGAAAAAATATATAATTATTATATTATGTAGTATTATTTCTATAATATCTTCTTTAACATATTCAGAAAATGTGTTTTTAACCGATTCAAAAAATTTAATTGGTATTTTACTTACATTATTAGGATTATGTTTTACTAGTTTTAGTTTTATATCGACTTCTATTAATGATATTTTAAAAAAATCAAATAAAGGAAATGACAAAAAACTTAGAGTAAAATTGAATAAACTATTAGATAGTATTCAAAAAGATATTCTTCTTATTTTGTATGCTACTATTATTTTAATAGTTTTTAATACAATATATTATTTAGACTTTCCTTTGTTGAAAAATCCTATCAATGTTGATTTTGGATTATTAGAGATTTCTTCTCTTAAAATTTTTATTTTAAATTTTATAATTTCATTTATTTTTTGCTTATCAATATATTCTTTATATGATTTAGTAAAAGCTTCTTTTATTTTATTAAGAAAATGTTATTAGCTGTATACATTTGCTAATTGATTATGTCAATTTGCAAGTGTGTTTCTAAATTGTCAAAATTTAGTATCTAACGACTACGACTATTTAAAAATATCGTAGTCTTTTTCTGATGATTTAGTTTGGTTATCAGTAATGATTTGGATGTTAGTATCTTTTGTTATATCTTTAATATCTATCGAATCATAGATTTTATTGTCATAACAATCTTTCAATATATCAATGATTTCTTCTTTTTGATTATTGTTTTTTGATAACAATAATTCTCTAAAAAATGATTTGAGTTTTTGAAAAATTTCATATATAAACTTTCTTAAATTATTATATGATTCTTTTAGATTTATATAATCTTGTTGCAAATAATCGTGATCAATATCTAAATTTTTATACTTGGTTTCTAATTGACTATAGGTAGTAATATATTTAGATAAAT
>CAMMBL010000042.1 GCA_946494015.1 uncultured Mycoplasmatota bacterium
GCCCTTTTTTTAGGTTTTTCCCTAAAATAAATTTAGTTTTATTTTTCAGATTATCACTCCTTTCATAAAATCACAAAGATTCTATAATATATATTATGATAAGAAATAAGCTGAATAAGAAAGATACAATACTATATGTCAAATATTTTTTCTCTTTCTGTCTTTTATACTTATAATACATTTTAAAAGATATAAACATTAGAATCATACTAATTATATCATTTGATGTTATTCCTTTTATGCAGTTAAAAACACAAATTAAAATGTAAATAATAATAAGCCCTTTTAATCCAAATGCCTTTGATTCCATTTCATTTAATTTTATAATATTTTTAAGTGAATCTTCATATTTATTTTTTTGATCTTCTGATCTAACAATTTCACCAGATAATATATCTATGACATTTACTTCTAATATTTCACTCAAGGGTATAAGTAACGACATATCCATCAAACATATTCCACGTTCCCACTTACTTATAGCATTTTTACTTATGCCAAGTTTTTCACCTAGTTGTTCTTGAGTTAAATTTTTTTCTTTCCTTTTTTTCGCTATAAAAATACCTATCTTTTCATTATTCATACTTATTCCTTTCGTTTTAAATATTAATATACTTAAAAGAAATAGTAAACATACCAGTGGTTCACTTAAAAAATTAGCCTAAAGTTCAAATTATAGATTATAAAAATACCCTTTTTCTTTTAAATAATTTATATTATCTTTAACCCAGGAATTATTAGCAACTACTTTATTTATTTTCATTTCTATTTTCATAGATGATGTTTCAATTATCATTTCATTTTCTAACAAACCATTCTTCATTTTAAAGTTCTTTATTTCATCCCACGAAATAAATAGATTATCAGCAATATTCCAATCACCTTGAATAGGGAAAAAGTTAATTCCTTTATTACTAAAACCAAATAAATATGATGTAGCTTGTTCAAAAGCTAACACATTTACTACTCCTGTTGGTAAAACCCATTTTACTTTAGATTTTGTATGGCCACACAAAATATTATTTTCATAAGTATAATTATATTTTTTTAATTCATTTTTAACTTTATCTAAACTTAACATAATTACCTCCTAAAATTGATTATTATAAAAATGATTGCGTTCAATTAAATATTCATTATTTTCTTTTACCCATTTATTCATCGCTTTTGATTTAGGAATCTTCATTTCTATTTTTCCGTTATTTAAGTCTAACTGTATTTCATCTTCCATTACTAATCCTTTTTTAAATTTAAAACTTTTTAAATCTTTCCAATCAACAAAAGATTTTCCCATAACTTTATATTTATTATTCAAATCTAATGGAAAGAAAGATATTCCCTTCTCATCAAAATAAATAAAAAATGGCTGAAACTGTTCAACAGAATATATAGTTACACCTACTAAAGGTAAAACCCATTTCATTTTCATTTTAGGATGTCCAAAAGTTATAGCTTTTTCATCTTTTAAATCAAACTTTTCAATTACTTCTTTTAATTGTTCATCTAACATATTTTTTCTCCAATCATATAATTATTATTTTCTTTATTTAATTATATTATATCATAACATCTAAAAATAGCAGATTATAACCTGCTATTTAATTATTATTCAAAACAAAAAGCGACGGACATAAGTCCGTCTTCAGGGGGCGAAGTTGTTTAGTCACTTTTTATTTTACAACTTCATTTTTCCCTTAATTTTTAACTTTTTTTGTTTATTTTATACCAACATAAATTAAATAAATTTAAAAGTTTTCTAACTTTTTAGCACCTAAATAGCACC
The DNA here is from genome assembly GCA_946494015.1 of uncultured Mycoplasmatota bacterium. Lineage (GTDB taxonomy): Bacteria > Bacillota_I > Bacilli_A > RF39 > UBA660 > Onthousia. Next base: position 1,784 of record CAMMBL010000042.1, read on the forward strand.
TAAAATCTATTAGATAAATTATAGTTTTACAAACTAACTTTTTTCACTATATGATACATCTAAATTCTCATCAACAATAATATTAAATTGCTTATTTATTTTTTCTGTTACTCCAAATTCATTAGTTAATTCAAAAACTACACTCATTATTGTAGAACCACTTTTTTTAGGTATTATATTAATTTCATAATTTAAAATTTTATCATTATTAGTTTTATCAACTAAAACTAGTTCAGCTATATCTGAATCAACATTAAATGGAACATAATAACTTCCATTACTATTATTTTCTATTTCAATATTAAAGTAAGTATATTTATGTTCTATTTTATACTTGATGTTGTAATAATTCAAACCATATAAAAGCCTATTAATATCATAATTATATTTTGAGTAATCTAAAAATTCTTCTACAGAAAACTTATCTTTATCATTGACTATTACATAAAAATCATCATTATTATAGCATTCAAAATAATATTTATATATTTTATCTTCGTAAAATAAATTATTATTACTACATTCATTATTGTATTCAAAAGTAACATTTGGATTATTTATATTATTATAGTTTTCTATATTTTTATTATATAAAGCATTTCTATAAACTAATATAAAGGCAACTATAATTAAAATAATTACAATAGATAAAATTATTTTAAAATATGACTTCCTACTAATTTTGTTACTTTCTAATAAAAATATATTTCTTATTAGATTATTAATAGAATTAATTTTAAATATCATATAGGCAAAAACAGCACCTACAGCATTCAAAATAATGTCATCTATATCACAACTTCCTGTCAAAGTTAAAAATTGGACTATCTCTATACAAAATACTATAATAACAACAGTTAATAAAAAGTTTTTTAATTTTCTTGTCTTTTTAAACAATAATGGTAAAAATATAGCCATTGGCATTAATGCTATTAAATTACCCAATAAATTAACCATTATAGTTTTAGTATCATATAAACTATTGAATTTGCTAATATAATCAATAATTGTATGAAATGGAATAATATTAAATGAATTGCTAATATATTTATTAAAAAGTTCATTAGACCAATCTACAATAGAGAAACTTCTTCCAAACATTGGATCAAATAGTGTAAGTGTAAGTAATAAGATTATATACAAGATAAAATAAATCCATAAGTTAATTTTCATAGGTTTATTATTATTCAAATATTTTGAAAGGAAAAAACCTCCAAAATATAAGAACAAACAACTACTACATAATAAAATTAATCTTGATATTTCAGCAAGTTGGATTGTAAAAGTCATAATCGAATAAAATGATAATATTAAAATAGCTATAACATACATTACTACACTTAAAACTATATATATTTTTTTCATTATTTACTTACTCCTTTTTATAAAATGGTATTTACAAATTAATACTTTATGTATTTAAAAGCATAAGTTGATTTTTCATTGCAATTAATTTCTTCATCGCTTGATAGTTCACATATTCCAACTAATAAATCATTATTATCTTTAAAAGTAATTTTTTTATTATTATCTATAGTATAAGTTCCTTTTTTTGTTTGGTTATTTTCTAAAGTTAATGTATAATTGCCATTACCATCACATTCTAATATGTAATCTTCCTTACCACCTAATTCATCGCCATCTTCATTAACTTGATATATATTTTGATTTTCAGTTGTTGCTATCCATTTACCATTTAATGAGTCACTAGTACCACATCCTGTTATACCAATTAATAAACTTACACCTAACAAACATAAAAATATTTTTTTCATATTCATTCCTCCTAATTTATAATTATTGTTTGACCATTGGCTCTTGTATTTGTTCTAAACCTGTTTTAGTCGTTTCTTTAACACCTACAATAGTTGAATTTTTAAAAATATCTTCTATTTCATCTTTTACATTAGTCACATCTTCATTAATCATAAACTCAAATTCATAAGTTTTATTTTTTTCTAATGTTATATCCCATAAGTTATTTATGATAACTGTTTTTGTTTCTCCTTGGAATTCATTTAGTTCTACCTTAAAAGAATTTCCATAAGAAACTCGATTTCCATCTTCATCATATTGTTGTTCAGCATATTTTGATATATCTTTTACTGTATAAGTTCTTATAAAAGTATAATTGTTATCCTTACAAAAGTTTTGTTTAAACTTCATATTATCGTTTCCAATATAAATATCTTTATTGCCATCTAATGTATTACATTTGATTAAAGTTATATCTCCCTTATAAATTTGAGTACCACCATCCTTTAAAGTATCTTCTAGTTTTAACGTGTCTATTATTTCATTTATAGCATTGCTATTATCTTCAATATAACTTTTTAATTCAGCTTTTCTATCTTTCATTTCAATAGTTATATTTTCAATGCAATAAGTATAAATGTTTCTACCATCTTTTGATAAAAGCAATTTAGGTTTATTACATTCATCTTGATTTTCATATTCAATATTAAAATTATTTTTTGAACTACAACCTGTTACTATAGCTATTATTAAAAGTCCAACTATTACCCTTTTCATTATTACCCTCCGATATTACAAATTAATTATTATTTAGATAATTATATCATTAAATCCAAAATAAAAATAGTAGATTACAAACCTACTACTTACTTTTTAGTATAGTAATTTATTTATCTGTTCTTACTGACCTTTTATAAGGCTTTTTTTCATCAGTAAGTCCAGTTAAATAATCAATGCTAGTATTAAAATATATTGCTAACTTAATTAAAGAGTCAACTGGTATATTTAGATCTCCTGTTTCATATCTTGAATAAGTTGTTTGCGAACAATTCAATATTTTAGCAATTTCATTTTGACTTAAATCTTTATCTTCTCTTAAGTTTCTAATTCTTTCCATATTAACATCCACTTTCTCTAAAGTAATTTTAGATTAAGCGAGTTATATAAGTTAAAATCTATGCGATATTCGCATAGATTAATCAATTCTTTTTATTAGTTATTCCTACAATATAATCAATACTAACTTTATAAAACTTTGCTAACTTTTTTAATATATCTATAGGTACATTTAAGTCGCCAGTTTCGTATCTTGAGTATGTAGTTTGAGAACAACCTAACATATCAGCTATTTCTTGTTGTGTTAAATCTTTATCTTCTCTCAAATCTCTTAATCGCTCCATATCTACCACCAAGAACATTTTATATTATGCGTTTGTCGCATATTGACTTTTATGCAATATTTGCATAAAATTAATAACGTAGAGGGTGTAGAAAATGGAAAATGTTGGATTTACTAGAAAAATTGATAATTTAGGAAGAATTGTTATTCCTAGAGAGTATAGAAAAATATTAAATATAAAAGATTATGATTTAATTAATATTACCTTAAATAACAATAAGTTAGTTTTAAAAAAGCAAAATAACAGTATAGACTATGAAGAAATACTCTATAACGTATTAAAATCAAAAAAAGATTACAATTATCTAGTAACAAAAGAAGATGTGCGAAAGTTAGAATTATTAATTGATGATTTTATACAAGATATGAAAAATAAATCTAATTAATTTTTTAGGAGGAACAACAAATGATAAGAGATGATATAAACCAAGTAACTAATGAAGAATTTGATAAATTAGTCGAAACCTTTGATAATGCTTTTGCTAAACACTTTAAAGATAATAATATTTTAGAAGAATATGTTAGTTATTATATTGCAGAAAGAATAAAACACAATTTCCTTTTTAGAGAGCAAATGGATGATATTGTTTTCTCTGCTTTAAATGATTTATCACAATTTTATGTAGCCGACTGTGATTACGATAAAATAAAGCAATTATTAGAAACTAAATATAAACTAAAAATAACAAATGAAAACCCTCTTGAAATAATTTCAATATAAAAACACCACAAGTTCATAGCTTATGGTGTTTATTTTTAATATTACAAATGACACTATGACAGCACATTTTGGGAGGGTATCTCCTATTTTTTTCTGTCACTCCTGTCATTTTTACCTATATTATTTTTCTTCACTAATTTTATTGTTTCTTTATATGCCTTTTCTACTACTGTAAATAATATAACTTCTACAAAAACTGTAATAGCATAAGAAATACCAATTAGATAAAAGTTATTTCTAATATCACTAGATGTATTATATGCAAACATAATTCCCAAGTAAAATAACATATAAATAATAATTAAAGTTACTGATACATTATCTAAATCACTAAATATCTGTTTTGATTTTTTTATATCTGCATTTATACCACCCTTTGTCCAAGTAGCAAAGAAATAAGTAATTCCTAACATATTAATTGTTAATGCAAACCAAAATAGACCTATCATTGTGTTCTGTGTTTTTCCAGTTGCTACAAAACTACCTATGACTGATATTAATAATAAAATATTACCTATAATTTGAACGACATTAAAGTATTTAATCTTTTCTTTCATTATCGATCCTCTCCTTTGTTTTTGCACTATGTAATAATTTAACAATTTCATTAGCTGAATTAATTTGATATTCAGTATCTTCTATTGTTTGTTGTATCATTTCTTTTTCTTCGTCCATCAAAGTATTATCTTCTAATCTACTTTTTAAAGACTTTACTAAAGCTTCCCAGTTTTCAATACTACCTAATGTATTAACTAATGCTTCTTCTAATTCTTCTCCTTTTAAATTAGAGTAATATTTTTTTAAAAATGGGTTTAAAGGACTAACTTGAAAACCAAGTCCTGCTGCATACATTAAATCATTATAATTAATTCCTATATATTTACTGATTTTTCTTAAAGTTTTAGGGTTAGGAATTTCTCTTTCTCCAGACTCAATTCTAGCAAGTTCTGTATCACTAATATTAGCCATCCTTGATAGTTCTCTTTTAGACAAACCTTTTTCTTCTCTCGCTCTTGCTATCATTTGCCCTACTGTTTCCTGCATAGTAAAACTCCTTTCTTGTGTATAAATATAACATATTTTAATCATTATTTCAACCTTTTTGTTTAAAAACAGATTATTTTGCAACTTTTAGGTTGACAATAATATATTTATAGTGTATATTCAACTTATAAGTTGCATTTTAAAACATTTTACAACTTATTAATTGCTCTTTGACAATTACATAGAGTTGGAAATCGCCGATATGCCGACTCGTTAAATAAGTACAAGGCTTAACCCTATTGGTACGGGAGTTGTGGATAATCTAAAATCCTCCTTAGATATATGGCTAATAACTATATATACATCCTAAAAGGGAGTTGTTGGTAACACTAAAACCATCACTATAAAACAGAAAGAGAGGCGAATTAATGACTGCAAAAGAAACATTAACTTTAATATCAAAACAATGGTGTGATTTAGAAGATTTACGAAAACTTACAGGACTAGGTAAAAATAATGCTATTAAATTAAAAAAAGAGATTAAAACCTTACTAGAAGATAAAGGTTATCAATTACCTAGTAAACTACTTCCAATGAACGAAGTTGTAAGTTATTTAAAAATCAATATTGCATATCTTCAAAAAATGGCTAAAGAGGTTGTTAACTGATGAGAGGTGTAAGAAATGAAAACTATAAGTGAGATGAGAAAAAGTTTCACAAAAAAAGACTTCATCGTTGATAACTTAATAAAGTCCAAAGGGTTATATTGTCTTGTTGCAAGACCTAAAGTTGGTAAGTCACTATTAGCACTACAACTTGCCAACTCTATTGCAACAGGACAACCATTTCTAGGATTTAGAACTACTCCATCTCCTGTCTTATATATTAGCACAGAAATGGATTACACGCAAATTATGAGTCGAATTGATAAAATGCAACTACAATTTGATGATAGTAATTTTGCTTTAATAGAACAAAGTCCTAACGAAAGAAAACTAAACCTTATGGACTTACAATTAGATTTTCAAACCTTTGCTACTGACTACAATGGTAGATTTGTAATCATTGATATGTTTAGTGGTATTGATATGAATAATGGCTATGACTTAAATAATTATCAAGATATGGGACAATATGTAATTCCAAAGTTTAGAGAGATTTGTAAAAAATATAATTTTACTATCTTGCTTATTCATCACTTAAATAAAAACAATACTTCTCTTGGTAGCACAGCTATTGATGGCTCTGTTGATGGGAAGATAACCTTAAAGCAAGATATTAATATTAAAAATAAAATTATATTCACTTATGAAAGTAGAGATTATGAGGGATTAGATCTAGTTCTAAAAAGAAATGATAATCTAATATTTGAGTTATCAGAAGTTGAAAGTGAGGACTTAAATTACAATATATTAACCTTTCTAAATTATGCAATAAAACAAAAAGAATTTACCTTTACTGCTTCGGACATAACAAGTAAGTTGAACTTACCTATTACCCCATCTGTATTTGGTAAATTATTAAATAATAATATTGATAATTTAGAAAAAGAAGGACTTTATATAGAGCAAAAAAGAACTTCTAATGAAAGAACATATACTGCAATATATAAAGAACCTACTTATGAAAACGAATAGTTTTCATAAAGTTTTTGTAACTTTTTTCTAAAAAGTTAGTAAAAAATGAACGAGGTACGTTTTGTTGAAACGTGAGTTTCAATGAAAGTAGCGATAGTGAATATTTTTACATTTTTTAAAGTTACTTTAAAAAATTATTTAAAGAATAAGTATCTTGTAGATAGTTATTCTTTAATCTTGTTTGTAGCGAATACCTTTACATAAGTTTAGGTATTCTGCGAAGAACAAGACATGGGGTTTTTAGGGAACTCCCTAAACTCACGAGTGGGCTATGCCCTAGTGAGATAGGTCATAAATGACCTTTTAAGAGAAAGGAGGAACATTTATTGTATGATGGAAAACAAGTAGTACGAGTAGAAACAAAGTTCAAACAAAAAGATTTATATAACATTGGTATTGAAATGAAAGATAGAAAAGGTACAGGTAATTATGATATTGAAAGGCGTGAGTTCAATGTAGAATATATATCTATGAGCGAAAGAAACCTGTATCAAGAAGTAAAACAAACCTTAAAGAAAAGAAATATAGAATATCTAAATAAAGCTTCCACTAACCTATTAAATGGAATTACCTTTACAAGTGGAACAGAGTTTTTTGAAGCTCTAGGTATGAAGTTTATAGATAGTGGTAGAACTTATAAAACAGGAAATAAAAAAGGACAAAGTGTAAAAGTTCCTTATATAAAATCTAAAGAAGATATACCACAAACTGTTAGTTATTTCTTTGACTCTTGTATGGAGTTTCTTAAAGATTATGTTGGAGAAGAAAATATTATATTAGCTCAAATACATTATGATGAAGATACTCCTCACCTACAAGCATATTTTCTACCAATTGTAAACGAAGTAAAAAGAAAATGTTACGTCAAAGATAAAAATGGAAACGTCATTAAAGAAGAAGTTAAAAATAAAAATGGTAATACTACACTAGTTCCTAAAATATTAAGAGATGAAAAAGGTAAAATCGTTTATGAGAAAGTTAAAGGTAACTTTTTAAATAACGACCAGTTTTGGAAACAACGAGGAGCTCAAAACTCTTATGCTAAATTACAAAACTCTTTTCATAAGTTTATTACAGAACGAGGTTTTAATTTAGATAGAGGTAATATTGGAGCTAATGTAGAACACAAGACTAAATTAGAGTTCCAAATAGAGGAAAATAAGGCTGAATTAGAGCTTTTAAATCAAGAAAAGGAAAATACCTTAAAAGTGATAGAAAACTCTAAAAATGCCCTTATAGAGTCCAATAAAGCCATTAATAAAGATATATTAAATCCTAAAAAAACTATTGTTGGTTATAACTCTAATGACGTTCAAAAAATCGTAGAATATTCTAAAGGTTTAGAGCAAGTTAATATCTTTTGTTAATGATAATATAAAAATGTATAAAAAGTACAATATAAAAATGTACAAAAAT
>CAMMBL010000043.1 GCA_946494015.1 uncultured Mycoplasmatota bacterium
GGGATTAAATTATGGTTAAATGACCCCCCCCCCAGGTAACTATTTGTAAACGGGTGTTCATCATCTTTTACCTACTCCTTTCTTCTATCTTCTTATAACTTTATGTTAACATATTAAACTGTTTTAGTCTACATACTTATTTTTCATTAATATAAGAAAAACTTTATTAGATTTAATTATTATTCTAATAAAGATTTAAAAACCCCTTCTTAATATTTCAAATTTAGCATTACTACTAACACCATAATTCCATGCTTCATTACTAGTTTTAAATAAAAGATCAAAAGTAAACTTACCATTTAATCCTATATCAGGACCTCTATCTAAAACTATACCAATAAAATTTCCAACATTAGTATTACTTACTCTTACTATAGTACCAAAAGGAAAAGAATAATCTCCTGCTAATATTCTAACTTCACCATAAGCACTATCATAATAAGTAATAGTATCCTTTATATAATATCCTGAAGCTGTAAAATCTCCTATATCAGCACCATAACCACTCATTTTTCCAATAAATACATTACTATCAACATTAGTATTACTACTAGTATCATTATTATTACTAACTGGTTTATCATTACTATTAACACTAGAATTAGAATCAGTATTAATACTTGTATTATTTTCTATATTATCATCTTTAACTACTTTATTTACATTTTTAGTTTCAGTTTCCTTTTGTACCTCATATTTAGAATCAACTATTTTTTCTACTTCTTCTTTATTCTCAACATTATTAACCTCAACAGGCACAACAGAAACAGGGGTAATATTTTCTTGTCTAATCTCACTACTATTTACATAAGTTATTTTATTATCAATACCATTTTTTTCTATAACAGCATCAGTAGTAGTAACAAGTAAACAACTACCCATAAATAATATAGCATTAATTATATAAATAGTTTTTTTCATATCTATCCCTCAATATTAGAATAACATATTGAAAAAACATTTACAATAAAACACTATAAAGAAAATGTAAAGTATGTTAATCAAAATAACTCTTAATTACATCATAATCACAATAATCAACATACTTATCTTTTAAAGCCATATAATCATCTCTACCTTTACCAGCGATTAAAACAATATCATTATATTTAGCCATATCTAAAGCCTTATATATAGCTTTTTTTCTATCTATTATTCTCTCATAGTTAGTTAAATTACTCTCACTAATTAAATCATCAATAATTTCATTAACATCTTCATATCTTGGATCATCCATAGTAAAAATTACATAATCAGACTTCTCTAACACAATTTTTCCCATTTTAGGTCTTTTTTCTTTTTCTCGACCTCCAGCACTTCCTGTAACAGTAATAATTCTTCCTTTTTTAACTTTATTTAAAAAAGTTAAAATATTATTTAAAGCATCAGGAGTATGAGCATAATCAAGTATAATAGAATATTTATCAGTAAAAGATAAAATTTCCATTCTTCCTTCTATTTGTTTAATATTTTCAACTCTTTCAACTAAATCATCTATCTTAATACCTTTACATAAACATGCTAACATAGCAGCCATTAAATTACTAACATTAAAACTAGCTAATAAAGGAGAAATAACTTTATATTCTTTACCTTCATAAACAATAAAAATAATAGTTTTATCTTCTTTTAACTGATAATCTTTTATATATAAAGTATCACTACTTTTAAAGCCATAACTTAAAACTTTACCTGTCGCTTCTTTTTTAAATCTTTCAAAATACTTATCACTACTATTTAATATTACATATCCTGACTTTTTCATTTGTTTAACTAACTGACATTTACAATCCACATAATTTTCAATTGTCTTATGAATATTTAAATGATCTTCTGTCACATTAGTTACAATAGCAATATCATATTTAATATCATCTAAACGATGTCTATAAAAAGCTTCACTAGAAGCTTCCATACAAATAGTATTGCAATTATGATCTCTAAATTCTTTTATATATTTATATAAACGATCCACATCAGGACAAGTATTAATCATAGGAAACTTTTTATCTAAATACTTTCTTCCATTAGTACCTATATAAGCACTACCCTCTCCTAATAATTGATATATTAACTCAGCTACAGTAGTTTTCCCATTAGTACCTGTAACGCCAATCATAAAAATATTATCATTAGAAAAATCATAAAACTTTGCACATAGTTTTCTAAGCTCTACATTAGTATCTTTAACTTTAATAATAGGAACACTCTTATTTTCGATATCTTTACTAACAACAATAGCACTAGCACCTTTACTAATCGCTTCATCAATAAAATCATGTCTATCAGCAGTAACTCCCATTGTACATACAAAAATATCGCCTTTTTCTATTTCTTTAGAGTTAATTTTTATTCCCTTAATTAATCTATCATCATTAATATTATATAACTCACTTAATTTTTTCATTTAACCTCACCTACTATAGAATATAATTAAATTATTAAATTGTCACTTTTCTATATCGAATAAGAAATCTTCATTTCTATAAAACTGTTCTTCTCCATACTGTGAATAAACTTTAAAATTTCTAAAAAACTTTAATTCATTATCCATAACATAAAGCTTAATATCTGTATCATACGAACTAACTCCTCTTAAATTAAGAAAGCATTCATAATTACATTCTTCTTTAGTAAAATACATACTTTCTAATTCTTCTTCATAATATTTATTTAATTGATCTCTAAAAGTATTACTAATATCATCTAAAGTAACAGAAAAATGATCTAATAGTTCTTTATCACTAACTAAATTACCAGTATCTAAATAAAAATTATATGTTTTTATTTCTACATTAGGATAGTTATTATTCTTATCATCAACATAAACAAAATAAGTTACTAAAGATAAATAATTATTATTTAAAGAATAATTATAACTAAATATAGCATCCTCTAAAGAAAGAGCTCGATAATAATCACTTTCAATAATAGTATTAACCCTATCTACATCAGTACTATCTAAGTTAATTATAGGTAATTGAGAAGTAAAACCTAAAGTAGAAGTATGTTCATTATCTAAACTAACATATTCTTTAATAGTTGTATTATTGGAAGAAGAACCATTAAAAACAGATACACCTACAAAAAGAATTAAAGTTATAATTATTAAACTTCCTATTATTATAATATATTTTTTAGATTCTTCTATATTAAAACCCATTATCTATTCCTCCATGATCTCCTAAAGATTCTTCTCTATCTATTTGTATTTTTGCTATTTCAATTATTTTAACATCCAAGGTTTTAGTGTTAATAGTAAACTGATAAGTATAACCTTCACTTGATACAAATCTTCCCTTATAAATATCATTATCTAATGAATTAGCTTCACTTAAATATAATAAATCATCATCAAGTAATTGTTTGGATTCTAATATTTCTTTATATTTATTATTAATTTTTGTTAAATCAAATCGATTAAGAGAAGAAACTTTCTCATCTAATAGTTTAACTGGTTCATAAAGATCTTTTAATGGTCCTACCATTTTAGAAATCAAAAATATAACAAAAACTAAAACTAAAATTATAACCCCAATTATTATCTTTCTTTTATTATTCATAATTATCTCTCCATTACTTTTTAGCTTCAAAAATCCAATATTGTAAAGCGGTTGGATTTATCTCACTATACATATCAAAAGCCCGATCATTATATCCCTTATTTATAGCATTATTAGCATTAGGATCATTTACTAAAATTTTTCCATCACTAGTAATTCCACTTAGAACAATAATATGTCCACCACTAGTAAATAAACCAGCGGTTTGTGAACACATTACAGGTTGATTATTCTTTAAAGCAGCAATTACTCTTTCAGGATCTGTAGTAGCCTCAACACTTCCTAAATTATAATGGGCAGCTGTAGCAGCTGGTAGTCCCCAACTCATTCCTCCATTATATATATAGTATTGTCTAGACCAACTATCTACAAATTTATCTGGAGTAATAGATTCACCTGTCAAATAAGAAGCTACCATAGAAGCTGAAGTAAAGCCACATCCTGAACTTGCTACTGTTTTATCACCTTGTAAAACTACATTAGCATAGTCACCTTGATAATATCTAGGTATTCCCATACCCCCAGTACCATCAGCTCCTACACTACTAGTATTATTAACTTTCATTATATATCTTTCTATTTCTTTAAAATTAGCCATAATTTTATCAAAAGTACTATAACTATCAGCATCTATTCGATAAGGGTTTTCTAATATTCTATTATAAGCAGAAGATGCTGCTTGCCAACAACTTGCTACATTATAAGTTGCTGATTCACTTGCCGCTGTATATTGTAAAAAACTCATAAATAAACTAACTATAGTTGGTAAGAAGAAAACTACTAAAGCCGCAATTACCTTAGTAACTATTTTTTTCAAACTTTTTTCTTCATTAGGATTAATTACCATTTTAGCAATAGTAATAGCCAAACTAATAATTAAAATAACTGGAACAGCTATGCAAATAACAGTAAATGCTGTCTTTACAGTAGCTAAAGTACCAGCCAAAGCATAATCACTACATACGTTATCTAACAAAAAAAACATAACATCACTCTTTTTCTATAATTATATAAATTAAGTATAATATATTTTTAATATTTAGTCACTAACTTGCATAATTTTTCTTATATAAAAAGTAAACACTTTTCGTGTCTACTCATATTTTATCTTTCTACTTTTAATCCCATCATTATTCCATTAATCTCAATAACTTTTTTAAGTTTAGGATTTTTAATAAGTTCAAGAGCAAGAGTTTCCTCTTTTACATATTCTTCATATACATCTAACATTTTATCTATATATTCATCACCATTATAATAAACTTTAATACGATCAGTTATTACAAAGTCAGCTTCTTTTCTAAGACTTTGAATTTTTCTAACTACTTCTCTTGCTAATCCTTCTAATAATAAATCATCAGTTAAAGTAGTATCTAAAACTATACTAATATTACCATTACTAGAAGCACAGTAACCTTCTTTATTTTTTAAAGTTGTAGTAATCATATCTTCAGTAATTGTTAACTCTTTACCTAAAAACTCTGTTTTATAATAACCAGCTTTAATCTGATTAACATCATTAATATCAAATTTGCTAACTAATTCTCCAAAAGCTTTAATATTAGATCCAAATACTTTACCTACTACTCTAAAGTTAGGTTTAACAATATAATCCATATAAAGACTCATATCATCTTCATAAACTACTTCTTTGACATTTAATTCTTCAAGAATAATAGATTCTAACTCTCCAATAACATTTTCAAAAACTTTAGGAATAATTATAAAATTAAGTGGTTGTCTAACTTTAATAGAAACATCCTCTCTAGCATTACGACCTAAACTACAAACATCACGAACTAAACTCATTCTATTTTCAAGTTCTGTTGATATTAATTTTTCATTTACTTTAGGAAAATCAGCTAGATGAACACTCTCTCCACCTGTTAAATTCTTATATATTTCTTCAGTAACAAAAGGGGTAACAGGAGCAGCCATAAGACATAATGTAAGTAAAGTTTCATATGTAGTTTGATATACAGCTTTTTTAGAGTCAGTTAACTCACTATCCCAAAATCTTTTTCTATTACTTCTAATATACCAATTAGAAAAATCATCATTTAAAAAGTCTACAATATAATGAACTACTTTATTTAAATCATATACTTCATAAGCATTAGTTACATTTAATAATGTAGCATTAAGTCTAGATAATAACCATTTATCAGTAATATCCCGTTCACTAACAGGAACATTATAAGTCCTTGGATCTACTTTATCAGCATTAGCATACATCTCAAAGAATGAATAAGCATTCTTAAGAGTAGATAAATATTTAGAATTAACTTCTTTTAAGCCATCATTATCAAATTTAATAGGTGTCCATACAGGAGATACATAAGGTAAATAGAATCTAATAACGTCACTTCCAAACTCATTCATCAAATCAAATGGTTTAACAATATTACCTTTACTTTTACTCATCTTTTTACCATATTTATCAAGTAATAAATCATTAACTAAAACATTTTTATATGGACTTTTACCTGTAAGAAAAGTAGATATTAACATTAATGTATAAAACCATCCTCTAGTTTGATCAATACCTTCACATATAAAATCAGCTGGAAATTGATCTTCAAAAATTTCTTTATTTTCAAATGGATAATGGTATTGTGCAAAAGGCATAGAACCTGAATCAAACCAACAGTCTATTACTTCACTAACACGACTCATAGTTTTACCACATTTTTTGCATTTAATATGAATGTCATCTACATATGGTCTATGTAATTCTATAGTTTCATCTATATCTTCTATCGCTTTTTCAACAAGTTCAGCACGGGATCCTATCATTTCCATATGTCCACAACTACATCTCCACAAAGGAAGTGGTGTACCCCAATATCTATTCCTTGATATTGCCCAATCATTCATATTTAATAACCAGTTACCAAATCTTTTTTCTCCAACAAAAGATGGATACCAATTAACACCATTATTGTTTTTTACTACTTGATCTTTTATTTTAGTAACTGCTAAATAATATGAAGGTTTAGCATAATATACCAAAGGTGTATCACATCTCCAACAATGAGGATAATTATGAGTCATTTTAATTTTCTTAAATAGTTTACCATTTTCTTTTAAGTATTTAATAACTTCAATATCAGCATCAAATACCCTCATACCTTTCCATAAACCATCAGTATATTTACCATCTTCTCCTACAGGATTTAAAACAGGTAAATCATATTTTCTTCCTACATTATAATCATCTTGTCCAAAAGCAGGAGCGATGTGAACAATACCAGTACCATCTTCCATTGTTACATAGTCATCTACTGTTACATAGAAAGCTTTTTTATCTACTTTTAAACTAGGTATTAACTGTTCATATTCCATATATTCTAAGTTCTTACCACTATATTCTTCTAAAACAGTATAATCATCTCCTAATACTTTAGAAGCTAGTTTTTTACCAACAATAAACTTATTACCTTGACTCTCTGCTAAAATATATTCTTCTCTTGGATTAACACATAAAGCAACATTACTGATTAAAGTCCAAGGAGTAGTAGTCCAAACCAAAAAGTAAACATCTTCATCCTTTTTCTTCATTGGAACTATTACAGTATTAGCAGTTACTTCTTTATAACCTTGTGCAACTTCGTGAGAAGCAAGACCAGTACCACATCTAGTACAGTATGGAAGTATTTTATGTCCTTCATAAAATAATCCCTCATCAAAAAACTTCTTTAAACACCACCATTCTGTTTCTATATAGTCATTATCATAAGTAACATAAGGATGCTCCAAATCAATAAATTGTCCCATTTCTTTAGTCATATCAGAAAAGGCTTTTTCATTTTCCCAAACACTTTCACGACATTTTTGATTAAATTCTTTTATTCCATATTCTTCAATATCTTTTTTACTACTAAACCCTAGTTCTTTTTCAACTTGTAATTCAACAGGAAGTCCATGAGTATCCCAACCTACTTTTCTAAGAACTCTATATCCTTGCATAGTTTTATATTTACAAAAAGTATCTTTTAAAAATTTAGCCATCATATGATGAAGACCTGGTTTACCATTAGCAGTAGCAGGACCATCATAAAAAACAAAGTTTTCTTTTCCTTCTCTATTATCAATACATTTTTTTAATATATTAACTTTCTCCCACTCTTTTAAAATATCTAACTCTATCTCATGAGTTTTACCTTTTTTTAATTCTTTAAATGCCATACTATTCCTCCTAACAAAAAAAATCTATGTCCTAAGGGCGTAATATATACATTACACTGTACCACCTTAGTTCATAGATTTATCTATCTTATTTATATAACGGTATTACCCGGCTTTAACTTATCCTTAAAGCACAACTAGAAAGTGATCTAAAATAAGTTCCTTTATTCATTTCCACCACCCATGAACTCTCTATCAAATTTCCTTATTTCCGTCTTTCGCACTTGTTTTACAAAAACTACTATAACATAAAGTTAAATAGTTTGACAATATTATTTTTAATTTTGCAATCAAAATTATGCTAATTATTTAATTCAATAGTAAAAGGATTATTCTTTGTCCCATCTCCAGAAGTTATTACCGCATTTTCTTTTAAATTCATAACTGGCTTTATACCATGATTTTCACCACAATAATATATGTCAACACTTCCATCATCTTTAACTATATTTATACGTTGATTTCCTATTATATCATTTGGTGTTATAAGCCAATAGGCTACATTGTTAGTTGTTCTATTAAATTGGCCTGACATTAATTCTCCAAATCTTAACAAACCTACTTTTGCATCTGTTTTATTTGAAGTTAGTGTATTACCAGTTAAATATGCATATTTTGCTAATCTATAATGGATTGTAAACTGTCCAAGTCTTCCTAAATACCACGTGGTATTATCTTCTATCATGCCACTATATTCATTACCTACATAATTTGTTAGATATTCGCCATTTAAAAATGTACCCATTGTCGTAGTACTTGAATAATTTATACTACTATTACTATCAAAAGCTCTCGTTATAAAACTTCCAGAACTTTTTAATGGTTCAGAACTGGTTATCTTAGTTAACCCTGACGTTTCATGACTTACTATTCTATATAAGTTATTTTCTCCATTTCCAAATCTTATATATTCTCCACTGTATCTTGTATTTAGTTTTACTCCATTTAAATTACTATCATTATCTCCACTTAAACGATAGGGATCAGACTCTGTTCCACTTCCACTTATTATTTTTACATCTGATCTTAATACAATTGATGGTCTAACCCCAGGTGTAGATGATAAAGAATAGGTTGTTAATTTACCGTTTACAAAATAGCGTCCTTGAGAGCCATTTTCATTATCTGGAGTAATAGTAATCCACCAAAGGCTATTATTTAAATATCCATCTGTTTTTCCATTGTTAGCGGATTGATATTCATATACATTTAAAAGCCCTACTGCATCTTCTACTATCGTTGTACCATTTGGTTTTGGTATACTTCCTAATTCATTATCATCAGCTGTTGCATCCCATTTTGCATCCATTACTATAAATTTTTCTGGTTCTCTTAAATTTCCTAAAAAGCCATCTACACTTGTATCATTTAACCAGTCTTCCATATAACTTCCTTTAAATATTGCAGAATGACTTGAATAGTTAATAGCACTTATATTCCACTGGGTTACTAATTTCGTTGTTTTCGCTTCATTATTTATAGATACCGCTCTC
>CAMMBL010000044.1 GCA_946494015.1 uncultured Mycoplasmatota bacterium
TAAATTCTATTTCATCATCACATACTATAAAATTTAACACTTTTTCCTCCTTTTTATACACCACACCTTTAAATTTTACCATATATTTCCAGTTTATAGTTTTTTTGTCAAAAAAAAATAGTAGTTAGTTACCCTATTTTACTTTTTTATTATAATTTTTCAGTTATTTATATAAAGCTCTAATAATTGAACAAGTATTCAAAATGGTGTCCATGATGGGAATCGAACCCATGACCACTTCCTTCGGAGGGAAGTACTCTATCCAACTGAGCTACATGAACATAATATTATTATACATTATAAATATCAATTTGACAATTATACCTATAATGCATAAACTAATATTGTAAATAATAGTTAGTTTTATCTAATAATAAGGAGATTAAAATGTGTGGAATTGTTGGAATTGTTTCTAAAAAATATAATATATTACCATCATTAATAGATGGTTTAAAAAATCTTGAATATAGAGGGTATGATTCAGCGGGGGTTGCTTATTTTATTAATAATAATCTTAAAATAATTAAAGAGAAAGGAACTGTTAAAAATCTTGAAAACAAGATTGATTTTAAAGAAAAAGTTAATATAGGTATTGCTCATACTAGATGGGCTACTCATGGTAATGCTAATAAAATTAATGCTCATCCCCATAATGTTAACCACATTACTATTGTTCATAATGGTATTATTGAAAACTGTAATGAGTTAAAAAAGGATCTTAAAGATTATAACTATACTTTCAAAAGTAATACTGATACAGAAATAGCTTGTGCATATTTAAGTTATTGTTATGATCAAAATAAAAATATTCATATGACAATTGAAAGATTTATGGATAAAGTTAAAGGAAGTTATGCAATTGCTTTATTAATAGATAATGATGATAAAAATATTTATCTTTTAAAAAAAGAAAGCCCTTTAATTATTGGCCTTGGCAAAGATACTAATTATATAGCTAGTGATATTACAGCTATTTTAAACTATACTAATAAATATATATCTTTAGATGATTTCCAATATGCTAAAGTTAATTATAAAGATATTTTAGTATATAATAAATCAGGTGATGTTTTAAAAAAGAAAATTAATGAATATAAAAGTAAAAATATAGTAACTGGAAAAGCTCATTATAAGCATTATATGTTAAAAGAAATTATAGAACAAAAGAAAGTAATAAGTAATACTATCTTTCCTTATTTAGAAAAAGGAATTAAATCTTTATTAAAACTTCCTAAT
Source organism: uncultured Mycoplasmatota bacterium (assembly GCA_946494015.1). Classification (GTDB taxonomy): domain Bacteria; phylum Bacillota_I; class Bacilli_A; order RF39; family UBA660; genus Onthousia. The sequence continues at coordinate 1,237 of CAMMBL010000044.1, forward strand.
TTAACAAAATATAACCAAATTAATATTATAGGTTGTGGAAGTGCTATGCATGCCGGTCTTGTTGCAAAATATTTATTTAGAGAATTTACAAATACAAAATGTGAAGTATTTTTAGCTAGTGAATTTAGATATCAAAATAATTTTTTAACAACTGATACTTTTAATATTTTTATATCACAATCTGGGGAAACTGCTGATACTTTACAAGCAGCTAAACTTATTAAAGAAAAAAAATTAGATAGTTTAGGGATTATTAATGCTAAAGAAAGTTCTATTACAAAAGTTGTTGATACTTCATTATATATAGAAGTAGGTCCTGAAATTTCTGTTGCTTCTACTAAAGCTTATTCTGCTCAAGTTGCTATTTTAGCTTTATTAGTGTTATCTCATGGTTATAGAAATAAAACTATTTCTTCTAAACAGACTGAAAGTATTATTAATGAATTTAAAAAAATTAATGTTTTTATAAATAAAATGTCAAATAAGAAAGATCAATATAAAATGATCGCTAAAAAAATTTATAAAGAAGAACATGCTTTTTATATTGGTCGTGGTCTTGATTATGCCCTTTGCATGGAAGGATCTTTAAAATTAAAAGAAGTTTCTTATATACATAGTGAAGCTTATGCAGCAGGAGAATTAAAGCATGGTGCTATTTCTTTGATAAATAAAAATATGCCTGTTTTTAGTAGTGCTACTAATGACAAATTAAATTCTAAAACAGTTAGCAATTTAGAAGAAGTAATATCTAGAGGAGCTAATGTCTTTTTAATAACAGATGATAAGAATTTAATAGATAAATCATATGAAACTATCATTATTCCTAATGTATCTATATTTCTTAAAGGGATCCTTGTTGTTATTCCCTATCAGTTAATTGCTTATTATACAGCAGTTTTAAAAGGAACTAATATTGATAAGCCCAAAAATTTAGCTAAATCTGTTACTGTTGAATAAATATAAATAAATAGATTATAATAATTATGAAGATAAAAGATTTTTAAAAAAAATATTGTCAAACATAAGTAAATATGATATTATTATATTGCTTATGTTATATGGCGAGATAGCACAGTTGGCTAGTGCAATCGGTTCATACCCGATAGGTCGAGGGTTCGAATCCCCCTCTCGCTACCATTATTGAATTTAAAATAGCCTCTTTAGGCTATTTTTTGTTATTACCAATATTATTTAAGGTATCTTCTTCACAAATTAAATTTTTGCTATATTTTTTATATTTATTAAATTCTTCTTTAGTTTTTATTGTCCAAATAAATATTTCTTTAGTTGTTTTTTTGATTGTTTTAAAAACTAAAGATTTAGGTATTGCTAAAAAATCAATATATCTTTTTTTTATACAATAATTATAAATATAAAAATTATATAATTTATTTTTTATACCATCATATTTATCAGAGACTAATAAACCTGTATCATATCTTTTTAGCGAAGTTTTATTAATTATAGATAAAAGTACGGGATCAAAAGTTTGAAGAATAATTCTGCCATTATATTCTAACAAAATACGATTTAATTTTTTTAATATTTTACTATATGATTTTACTTCTTTTATTTCTATTAAAATTATCACTTTATCTTTAACCAATTTTAAAACTTCTTCTAATGTCGGAATTGTATCATTTGTATTTAATAATTTAATATTTTTTATATCTTTATAATTTAAATTTTTGATTAATCCTTGTTTATTAGTCAGTCTTTTTAAACTTCTATCATGAAATACTACAATTTCTCCATCTTTTGTCATTGTTATATCAAGCTCAATATTTAAATTCTTTTTAACGGCTGCTTTAAAAGCGGGAATTGTATTTTCTACTATATCTTTATTATTAAATAATCCTCTATGGCAAAATATATTCATTTTTATCCTTACCCTTCTTCTATTTTTATTCCTAGTAATAAACTTATATCAACAGCTCCGGCGATATTTACACTACAACCTCTAATTTTATTTAAGGAAACTTTAATATTTTTAATATTACATGTATTTAATTTTATATTATTTAAATCAGTATTATAAAATTCACTGTTTTCCATATTGCAATTAATAAATTTTACTTTTATAAGCTTTACTTCAACAAAACTACTATTTAATAAATTAGAGGTTTGAAAAGTAAAATTATTAAATTTAACGCCATTGAAATTACTATAGGAAAGATTAGAATTAATAATTTTTGAATTGGTAATTAAACTATTTGAGAAATCTGTTCCCATTAAATTACAATCTATAAAAGAAAGAGAAATTAAACCATTGTTACTAAAATTAGCATTACGAAAGTCACAATTAGTGAAAGTACAATCTTTAAAATCTACTTTTTCTAAATTTTTACCATTAAAATCTATATTTTTAAACTCACAATTTCTAAATGTTAAATAATAATCTTTTATGGGAAAGACAGTATCTTGATATGATTTATAATAATAAGTTTCTTCATCTTCTAAATCATTAAACATTTAATATACCTCTATTCTTTTTATTTTTACTTTACTATCATCTAAATGATTAGAAATACTTTTTTTAGTTTTATTAATATCTTCTAAGCTTTTTAAAGCTGTGTTTTTAATATCAAAAATTAAACTAAATAGCTCCTTAAATTCTTTTTCTTGTAAATACAGTTTATACTTTTCTTTTAATTCTTTTTCAAAATTACTTATATCTTCCAAATTTGTAGTTAAATCATCTTTTAAATCATTCGCTTCATCTAAATAATTTTCTAATATATCTATATATTTTTGATATGTTTTTTGCTTAGGCTTTAAAATATTTTTTAAACTTTTACCTAATAAATATGTAACTATTATACTACCCAAAAGACTTTGATTTTTTTGAAATAGGCAGTAAGATCCTAATATTAGTAATGATTTTGTAGTTAAACTCATTTTTTTATCAATACTAAAAGATACATTTTCCATATTTTTTACCATGTTTTCTTCTAATGTATCTAAAGTATAACATAAAGATGCCAAATTAGTTATTTCATTATCATACGAAATAACTACATCCTTATCATTATATAAATTATTATTTACAGTAGCTAGTGTTTTTTCTTTATTATCAATCATTTCCATAAGGCTATTTTCAATTAAGATTAGATCATTATACTCTTTATATAGTACATAAATATCTGATATATCATTATTTTTAGTAACCATTATTTTAATATTATTATAATAATTTATACTATCATCCTTTTTTTGAAATGCCTTTTCTTTAATTTTATTTAAATCATTTACATTTACTACATTATTACAGCTAATAATAAGAGCATTATAATCTTCTAATTTTTTTTGGTTATTCTTTCTAATTTGTATAAAAAATTTATTATTAGCCATAATTATCCTCCTTTAAATATTATACTATAAATGAGGAAATAATCATATAAATCTTTACAAATAATTTTTGATAGTAAGGTCTACTAATAATAAATTTAGGATTAGTTTTTTCTATTTCTTTAACAACTTTAATCGTTATATCCTTATAATCATAACTTTCAAATAAAGCAAATAATATTTTCTGATATTTAGTCATCTTTATAGCTTTATTCCTTAAAATATAACTATCTTTTTCTTTATTATCAATCATTAAATCATTAAAACCAGTATAATATGCTCCAGGCATAATTAAAGATATTTTTACATCTATATTTTGATAAAATAGTTCTATTTTTAGAGTTTTAGCTAATTGTAATAAATAAAGTTTAGAAGAAGTATAACTAAATAAATAAGGGAGTGGTATTAAAGAAGCAAGAGAAGATGTTAAAAAGATTTTACCTTTCTTATTATTATAATAGCAATATCTTAAATATCTTTGTATTATTTTAAAATTACCTAAGATATTAGTATTAATATTAGCCTCTACTCTTTTATAATTAATTTCAAGTATACTTCCTCCTTCTCCTTTTGATGCTTGTAATATAATAGCATCTAAATTTAAGGTATCTATTATTGAAAAATCATTTTCATCTAAGTCTAATACGATAGGAAACATTATTATTTTTTCTTCATCTAATCTTTTTTCTAAGGTAGACTTTTGATTAAGTGTTTTTACACCTACATAAACAATATGTCCTCTTTTAGCTAATTCTTTGGCATAATTATACCCTAAATTACTTCTAGCACCTGTTATTAATATATTCATATTATCACCAGTTATAGTATTAGCAAATTTTTATAAATTATAAAAAGCTCCTATTTAGAAGCTTTTTTACTTATAATAAAGGATACACCTTTCTTTTCATTTTTAATTGTAATATCATAATTCATTAGCAAAAGTGTTTTTTTGACTATTGAAAGTCCTAAACCAAATTCTCCTTTTATACCTTTCCGGAACGGAGTAAAGATTCCTTCAAGTAAAGAAGCATCTATATTTGGACCATCATTATATAAGGTTAAACGGTTATTTTTGGCAGTAATTTTAATTGTGGAATCAGCATAACGCATAAAGTTGGCTAATAAATTATCAATCACAGTTTCAAAATAATCATATGTTCCATAAAATTTACTAGATTTATCAAAACTTACTATAAATTTAACATCTTTACGTCGAAACTTAAATTCTTTTATCGCAGTATTTATTATTTTTTCTATATCAACCACTTTATATTCCACGTTTTTTGTTTCTTTTAAATAATCTAATTTATTTAAATAAAGAAGTGAATGAACTTTAATTTCAAGCTTATTAGTCTGTTCACTAATAACTTCGATAACAGTATTAGCATCTTCAATTTTATCATTATATGCTTCTATATATGATTTTATTACGGTGAGAGGTGTTTTAAAATCATGTGAAATATTTTGATACATTTGATTGCGATATTCTTCTTGATCTTTAAGAGAAATTCGCATATCTTCAATAGCCATTTCTAATGAACGCATCTCATCATCTAATTTAAATGATAAGCTATGATCATAATTTTCATTATCTATATTATCTATTTTATTTTTAAGCTTTTCTATTTTTCGAACAATTAAACTACCCCAAAGTATCAAAATAAGGGCTATAATTAGAAAAGCTAATATAACTACTGGTAGGATAGCATCAAGGATATCTTGTTTAGTTTTTTCTATATAAGTATCATTGGTAAGAGCTATTTTAGTAACATCGTTATTATGGAGTGTATAATAATAATATATCTTATTTTTATATATAAATTTACCATAGTTATCGGTAAAAGCGCTCATGATATCATTTACATCTTTAAAATTAATAATATCATGAATATTATCAGAATATGCAACAGTATCACCTATTTTGTATAAATAGGCTATTTCAGTAGTAACTAAATCTTTGTCAATATCAGATTGTACAAACTCTAATGGTTCTCTTAAATAACTATATATATTACTTTCAGCTGAGGGGACTATAACCTGAGGTAAAATAATTCCTAAAGTTAGAAAAAAGGCTAGAAAAACAACAATTATTAAGATCAATAGTTGATGGGATAATTTATTAAAGTATTTCATGCTGATAATCTATAACCATATCCATATATTGAATTAACATTTAATAGTGGCATTTTCTTTCTTAATCTTCTAACTAAATCATCTACAGCTCGATCGCTGCCAAAGTAGTCACTTCCCCATATAGCTGATAGTATTTCATCTCTTGAAAAACTTTTATTAATATTTTGTACTAAGAGTACCAATAAGTCAAATTCTAAGGTAGTAAGCTTTATTTCTTTATTTTTATATTTTACAATTCTTTTATCTAAATCAATTTCGTAATCAAGATATTCTAAAGTATTTGTTTCTTTAGCTTGATATACTCTTTTAATTATATTATTTACTCTTAAGACAAGTTCTTTACTAGAATAGGGTTTTGTAATGTAATCATCGCTACCTAATTCAAGGCCTAAAATTCGATCCAAATCCTGATCTCTTGCCGATGTAAAAATAACGGGTACAAGGGGATCTTTTTCACGAATTTGCTTGATTACATCATAGCCATTAACATCATCTCCTAACATAATATCTAAAATCCAGACATCTACTTTATTACCTATATAATCTATAGCATCAGCGCCTTTAGTAAAGGTAATAACATCATAGCCTGCTTTTTCTAAATACATTTTTACTACTGTTGCAAGATCAATTTCATCTTCAACTAAACATATTTTATACATCTAATCACCACCAATAGTATAACACTATTTTTATTTTTTGCCTATTTTTATTAGGCTATCACTCTCCTTTCATTTATGAAAAACTAGGTTGTTTATTTTAATATTTTAATTTTAACTATCATTTATCACTTCCTTTCTTTTACACATTAATCATAACAATAAATAGTGGAACAATTATTAAAAAAATATGGGAAATTATGGGAATTAAAATATAAAAAGAACAAGATACATTTATCTTGCCTTTTATTATACTTATTATTATTTATCTTAAATATATTTTAACTAGATAACTTAATAGTAAATGGATTATTCTTAGTTCCATCTCCCGAAGTTATTATGACATTTTCTTTTAAATTCATTGTGGGTTTAACACCAGCGAATTCATACGGATCCCAACCATTCATTGATTGACCACCATATTCACTTATTAAATTTACCTCATGATTTGTTTTTTCATTAGGTGTAATTAACCAATAATTAATAGAATTAGTATGTTCTACAAATTGTCCTGCTAATAATTCTCCATATCTAAGCATCCCTACTTTGGCTGTAGTTATCTGAGTAACCAAAGTATCTCCAGTATCATTTTTATATTTAGCTAATTTATAAGTATCAGAATCTGAATCAATACGCCCTAAATACCACGTTGTATTATCTTCTATCATATTAACTTGTTCACTTGTTAAATAACCATTACTTAGATTTAGATAATCATTATTTAGAAAAGAACCTATTTTAACACTAGTAGAATAAAGTTCATTATTAGAGTTATATGAATCAAATTGTACTTTTTTAAATTCATTATTTTCTTTCAAAGGATCAGCACTGGTTATCTTTGTTAAATTACTTATTTCATGACTTACTATTCTATATAAATTATTTTCACCTGTACCAAAGGAAATATATTCTCCACTATATCTTGTGTTTAATTTTACTCCATTTAAATTACTATCATTATCTCCACTTAAACGATATGGATCAGACTCTGTTCCTGTTCCACTTACTATTTTAACATCGGGTTTCAAAATAATCGTTGGTCTTACACCAAACACATTAAAATTACCTACTGGAGGATCTATACCTCCATCATGAATTACTCTAAGATCGCTAAATCCTGGATAAGGTGTAATAGTAATCATACCCATACTATTATTCAAATAACCTTTACTATAACTTGTTCCATTGCAAGTCATTACATACTCATATACACTAATTAAACCAACAGCCTGTTCTATCATTGTTGTTTTATCTGGTTTTGTTAGTTCTCCAGTAGCTGTAGCATTCCACTTACTATCCATTTTAATAAAGTTTTCTGGTTCTCTTAAATTACCTAAAAAACCATCTACACTTGTATCATTTAACCAGTCTTTTGCAAAACTGCGACCTATAATTACTTCAGGCCATTGAGTTACCATTTTTACACTATTGTCAGTAGGATCTATAGATATAGCTCTCCATAATTTACCACTATACCAAATATAATTGTTAGGATCAGTTCCTGTTATAAAAGTTTGTTCCGGATCACTTTTATCTATATTTCCATTTACTCCAACATTATCTACTATTATATCAGATACAGGATCTCCTACTGGTTCTCCTTCTTTTCCATAAACATTAACTCTTATACTAAAGG
>CAMMBL010000045.1 GCA_946494015.1 uncultured Mycoplasmatota bacterium
AGATATGATAGAAGACGAGACAGTATGGTATCTTGGAACAGTAGGAAATAGTGCACCATATAAATTAGCAAAATACGCTGATGAATCTGGTAATAAATTAACAGCAAGTACAACAAGTGCTAAAGTAGGCTTACTTAGATTTGGAGAATTAATGGCTGGGCAATTTGATAGATCTGATAATAATACATTTTATTGGACTTTAACACCATATAGTACGTCTAGCGTGCATGGCGTGAGGAACGATTGCAGTGGTGGCAGCAATAATCAGACCAATGAGCGCGGTGTTCGACCATCCATAAATCTAAAATCTAACGTAGTGATAACAGGTGGAAATGGCACAAAAAATAATCCATTTACTATTGAATTATCTAGTTAATTTTATATTGTAAAAATAATTTAGTTTAAGACTAGATTATTTTTATTTTAATATTTTTAATGTAATATATAAGAAAAATGTTATAATTAGAAATGGGTATAAAAATTAATATTTTTATAAAAGAAAGAGGTATGTAATGAACGAAGTAATTATTGATGAAATTAGTAAAGATTTAAATATTAGTAAAAAACAGGTTATGACTGTTTTAAATTTATTAGAAAGTGGTAATACTATTCCTTTTATTGCTAGATATAGAAAAGAAGCGACAGGCGCTTTAAATGAAGAAGTTATAAAGTCTATTGATGATGTTTATCAATATCAAGTTAATTTAATGAAGAAAAAAGAAGATGTTATTAGATTAATTGATGAGAAAGGGCTTCTTACTGATGAGTTAAAAGTAGCTATTATGAAATGTAGTAAACTTGTGGAAGTAGACGATTTATATAGGCCTTTTAAGGAAAAGAAAAAGACTAAAGCGACAGAAGCTATTAATAATGGATTAGAGCCTCTTGCTAAAATTATTATGTCATGTCCTGTCAATGGAAATATTGAACTAATTGCAAGTAAATATATTAATGATAAAGTAAAAAGTGTAGAGGATGCAATAACTGGTGCTAAATATATAATTGCTGAGTGGATTAGTGATAATGCTAGTTATAGAAAATGGATTAGAAATTATATTTATAAAGAAGGTATTATTGTTAGTAAATTAAAGAAAAATGCTAAGGATGAAGATAAAACTTATAGTAATTATTATGATTTTAAAGAACCAATAAAATATATTAAACCACATCGAATATTAGCGATAAATAGAGGTGAAAAAGAAGGAGTACTTTCTGTTAAATTAGACTATGATATAGAGAAAATTGTTAAATATTTAGATAGTAAAGTTATTAAAAGAAAAGAATCATTTGTATATTCTATTATTTTAGAAGCGATAAATGATAGTTTAAAACGTTTAATTATTCCTAGTGTTGATCGTGAAGTTAGAAGTGAATTAAAAGAAAAGGGAGAATTGAGAGCGATTGAGAATTTTTCTTTTAATGTAGAGAAACTTCTTTTAACTCCACCTTTAAAAGATAAAACTGTTTTAGGATTTGATCCAGCATTTAGAACAGGATGTAAACTTGCTGTTTTAGATAAAACAGGTAAAGTATTAGAGATTGCTGTTATTTATCCAACAGAACCACATAATGATATAGAAGGATCTAAAAAGAAATTATTAGAACTTGTTGATAAATATAATATAGATGTAATTGCAATTGGTAATGGAACAGCATCAAGGGAAAGTGAAGCTTTTGTAGCTAGTGTTATTAATGAAGCTAAGAAAGATGTATCATATATTATAGTTAGTGAAGCTGGGGCCTCAGTTTATTCAGCTAGTCCTTTAGCTATTTCGGAGTTTCCTGATTTAACGGTTGAGAAAAGAAGTGCTATTAGTATTGGAAGAAGGGTTCAAGATGCTTTAGCTGAATTAGTTAAAATAGATCCAAAAAGTATTGGGGTAGGTTTATATCAACATGATGTACCTGTTAAAAAACTTGATGAATCATTAAACTTTGTTGTTAGTAAAGCCGTTAATAGAGTTGGGGTTAATATTAATACAGCTAGTCCATCTTTATTAAAATATGTATCTGGGTTAAATAAAAAAGTAATAGATAATATTATTAAAGCAAGAGATCAATTTGGTAAGTTTAAAAATAGAAAAGAGTTATTAAATGTTAAAGGAATGACTGAGAAAGTTTATGAACAAGCGATAGGTTTTATGAGAATTTTTGATGGTGATAATCCTTTAGATAAAACTTCTATTCATCCAGAAAGTTATGATAAAGCATTAAAATTATTAAATTATTTAGGTTTTAGTGAAGAAGATTTGGGAAAAAAAGAATTAAGTGATAAATTAAATAAATTAGATATAGAACAAATAAGTGAAAAGCTTTCTTTAGATAAATATACCTTAATTGATATAATAGAATCTTTAGAAAAACCATTACGTGATTTAAGAGATACTTATCCACAACCAATTCTTAGAAATGATATATTACATATAGAAGATTTGAAAAAAGGTGATAAGTTACAAGGTACAGTACGTAATGTAGTTGATTTTGGACTTTTTATTGATATTGGATTAAAAAATGATGGACTTGCTCATATTTCTAAATTAACTCATGAATATATTAAAAACCCTAGTGATTTATTTAGTGTTGGTGATATTGTAGATTGTTATATTGATGAAATTGATTTAGATAAGAAAAAAGTTAGTTTATCTTTACTTAAAGATTAATAAAAATTTTTATTTATAATAATAAAGATAGATTAAAGTCAAGGTAAAATTTAAAAAAAAGCATATAATATAATGGGTTCGATGTCAAATTTGACAAAAAAGTAATTATTTGTTACAATTTTATTGTTCTTATTTGAAGGAGGAACTATGAAAAAAGTTAGTAAGCTGAGTCTTTTAATTGCTTCAGTTGGAGTATTTATGATAGGTTTAGCTGGAATTTTGCAGTATAGAGCTTTTCAATTAGAGAAAAATCATACTGTTTCTTATGAAAAAGTGACAATGAAAGATTTAAATGCTGGTCATGTTGAAGATGTTAAAAGTAAGAATGAAAGTGAACCAGTAGATGAATCTAATAATAATACTGATACTAGTATTGATACTAATACTAATCAAGAAGTAGCAGAAGAAGTTACAGTAAGTGAAGAACTTGAAGATGTTAAAACTTATGATGAAGTTGCTACTGTTCCTGTAGATCCAATTGTTTATGATGGATTAACAATGCAACAGTTAGCTGATAAACTTAATAGGTCTTTAAATTCTACTATTTCAGGTAAGGGTTATTTAATTGCTAGTTATTCATTACAACTTGGAATAGATCCTTATATGGCTACAGCTATTATTCTTCATGAAACAGGATGTAATGGTACTTGTAGTAGTTTAGTTCGTGAATGTAATAATGTTGGTGGTCAAAAAGGTGGACCTTCTTGTGGGGGAGGAGCATATAAAGCTTATCCTACGCTTGATGAAGGAATTATGGGTTATTTAGATAATTTATATCGTAATTATTATTCTCATGGTTTAACTACAGTTGAAACTATTGGCCCTAAGTATGCTGCTAGTACTACTTGGGCTAGTCAAGTTAATAATTACATAAATTTAATTAGAAGTAGATAAGAGCTTAAAGCTCTTTTTTTTGTATTTTTTTGTCTTTCATTAATTATTTTATTATTATTTTTCTTTTCATATTATTTCTTAGGAGGAATCTTCTATGAAAATAAATAGTAATGGTTTAAGTAAAGATGAAGTAATAAAATCACGAGAGAAATTTGGAAATAATGCTTTAGTAATGGTAAAAAAAGATAGTTTTTTTAAACAGTTAATTAGAAGTTTAGGAGATCCTATTATTAAAATATTATTAATTGCTCTTGGTATTAAAACAATCTTTTTAATACAAGATTTTGATTGGTATGAAACAGTTGGTATTGTAATAGCAATATTTTTAGCTTCTTTTATATCAACAATATCAGAATATGGTAGTGAGAAAGCTTTTTTAAAACTTCAAAGTGAAGCGGAAGCGATTAAAGTTAAAGTTCGTAGAGATGGAAAAGTATTACTTATAGATGTAAATGATGTAGTAGTAGGAGATATTATATTATTAGAATCAGGTGATAGAGTAGTCGCTGATGGGGTATTAATCAAAGGAGAAGTTAGTGTTGATGAGTCTTCTATTACAGGAGAGAGTAAAGAAGTTTATAAAAAGCCTTTTAATAATGGACTTAATCCTAATAGTAATAATGAATTATTAAGAGGTAGTGTTATTTATCATGGTGTAGGAGAGATGATAGTTACAAAAGTAGGAGTTAATACTTTTTATGGAAAAATATCTTTAGAATTACAAGAACAACAACCAGAAAGCCCTTTAAAATTAAGACTTAGAGATCTTGCTAAAGTAATTAGTAAAATAGGTTATTGTGGAGCTTTTTTAGTTGCCTTTTCATATCTTTTTTCAGTTATAGTTTTAGATAATAATTTTGAAATGTCAAAAATAATTACTACTATTTCTGATACTTCATTACTTTTTGCATATTTTCTTCAAGCTTTAACTCTTGCTGTTACTATTATTGTTGTTTCAGTACCAGAGGGATTACCAATGATGATTACTTTAGTTTTATCTAGTAATATGAAAAGAATGCTTAAAGATAATGTATTAGTTAGAAAACTTACAGGGATAGAAACAGCTGGTAGTTTAAATATTTTATTTACTGATAAAACTGGTACTCTGACTAAAGGAAAACTTGAAGTAATAGGTGTTATGTTTGGTAATTTAGATTATTATAAAGATAAAAATAGACTTAAAAATAGTATCGCTTATTATAATATTTTAAAAAAAGCTATTTTTTCTAATACTAATTGTGTTTATGATAGTGAGAAAAAAACTTGGATAGGAGGAAATGCTACTGATAAAGCAATTGTTAATTATTTAGATGAAAATAATTATAATGTAAAAAAAATAAAAGAAGTTCCTTTTGATAGTAAAAATAAATATTCTTATACTAAAGTAGTAGAAGATAATAAAGAAATAACTTATTATAAAGGGGCACCAGAAATATTATTAGATAAATGTAAATATTATATATTGCCTAGTGGTAAGAAAATACCTTTTATAAATAAAAATAGAATTATAGAAGTAATAGATAATTATGCTAATAAAGGTATTAGAGTATTAATGCTTGGTATGGATGATGGGGATGGGCTTTCTTTTATCTCTTTATTATTTATTAAAGACGAGTTAAGAGAAGAAGTAAAAAATGGAATAGAACTTGTAAAAAAAGCTGGTATAAAAACAGTTATGATAACTGGTGATAATAAAAAAACAGCATCATCTATTGCACGGGATGCTGGTATTATTGAAAATAGTAGTGATATTGTGCTTACAAGTAGTGAATTAAATAGTTTGTCTGATGAGAAAATTAAAGAGCTTATTCCTAATTTATGTGTTGTAGCAAGGGCACTTCCTACTGATAAAAGTAGGTTAGTTAGATTATCACAAGAACTAGGTTTAGTTGTTGGTATGACTGGAGATGGAGTTAATGATGCTCCAGCTTTAAAAAAGTCTGATGTTGGTTTTGCTATGGGAAGTGGTACAGAAGTTGCTAAAGAAGCTAGTGATATAATTTTACTTGATAATAATTTTAATTCAATTGTAAAGGCTATTCTTTATGGTAGAACTATATTTAAGAGTATTCGTAAATTTATTATTTTTCAGTTAACAGTTAATTTCTGTGCTGTATTTTTATCAATTGTAGGACCTTTTATTGGGGTTACTAATCCAGTTACTGTTATTCAAATGCTTTGGGTTAATATGGTTATGGATACACTTGCTGGTATTGCTTTTTCTTATGAAGCACCTTTATTAGAATATATGGAAGAACCACCTAAGAAACGTGATGAGAAGATTCTTAATAATTATATGATTCATGAGATAGTATTTACTAGTATTTATTCCTTTTTACTTTGTATATTCTTCTTAAAGTGTCCATTAATTCATTCGTTTTTTAGAAGTGGAAAAAATGATATTTACTTTATGAGTGCTTTCTTTGGTTTATTTATATTTATGATGATATTTAATAGTTTTAACGCAAGAACTTCTCGTCTTAATATTTTTGCAAATCTTTTATCAAATAAAGTATTTATGATAGTTATAGCCTTTATAGTAGTAGTACAAATTATTCTTATTTATTTTGGGGGAGATTTATTTAGGACAACATCTTTAAGTTTAAAGGAAATAGAAATTATGTTAGGATGTGCTTTTTCCGTTATACCAGTTGAATTTTTTAGAAAACTATATCTTAAAAGTAAAGGTAAATTGGGTTGTGTTTAAGAAGTATTTATATTATAATAAAATAACGTTTGGAGGAAGTTATGAAGAATTTAAAAATTGTTAGTTTTAATATTGGTAGTAAATATATTCCAATTAAAGATAATAGAAAAAAACAAATAATTACAGATTTTATAAATGAAGAAGATTATGATATTGTTATGTTACAAGGAGATAATGTCAGTAGTAATATTAATACTAAAAGTTTAGATTATAATTCAACTAAATTTAATAATAGGGTTGTTACTTTATATAAGGATAGTTTGCCTTTACTAGGAGAACTTACTTATGGGGGTGTTTGTAATGTTTCGCTTACTAATTATGCAAGAACTTTTTTAGCTTGTATTAATATTAATTTAAAGAATAATAATGAAGTAAGAGAAATGATAGAAGTTTGTAATAAATATGGTAATTATGATAGTGAATATTTTGTTAGAAATAGAGTAGTTGCTGGGAAGTTTCCTAGTGGTTTTAATTTACAAGGTTTTTGTAATGAAATGGATTTAGTGGATATTTCTTCTTTGATAGGAAAAAGTTATTATGATAAAAATGATAAAGAAATGCTTAACCATATTTTAATTTCTAAAAGTTTAGAAAGTGAAGATGTTCATAAGTGTATTGGTATTGTTGATATAGCAAAGGTTGGAGAAGATTATCCAATAGAAGCTAGTTTAACTTATAAAAAGATTAGATAAGCTTTGGAGGTAGTAAGTTATGTTACAAGTTAATAATGTTAGTTTAAGGTTTGGAAAAAAGACGTTATTTGAAAATGTTAATTTAAAATTTACTAGTGGTAATTGTTATGGAATAATAGGAGCGAATGGGGCTGGTAAAAGTACTTTTTTAAAACTACTTACAGGAGAAATTGATACTACTACGGGTGATATTATTATTAGTAAGGGGGAGAGAATTTCTGTTTTAAAACAAGATCACTATCAGTATGATGATATGCGAGTTTTAGATGTTGTTATTATGGGTAATGATAGACTTTATAAGATTATGAAAGAAAAGGAAGATTTATATTCTCATACAGAGTTTAGTGAAGAAGATGGTTATAGGTTAGCTGATCTCGAAGCTGAGTTTTTAGATATGGATGGTTGGAATGCTGAAAACGATGCTGCTATTTTACTTACTAATTTAGGAATTAGTGATGATATGTTTGATAAAAAAATGAAAGATATTCCAGTTAAATTAAGAGTAAAAGTAATGTTAGCTTCCGCTTTATTTGGTAATCCTGATATACTTTTATTAGATGAACCTACTAATAGTTTGGATATAGATGCAATTAGTTGGTTAGAAGAATTTTTGATTAATTATTCTAATACAGTTATTGTTGTTAGTCATGATAGACATTTTCTAAATAATGTATGTACTCATATTGTTGATATTGATTATGGTAAGATGAAGATGTATGTTGGTAATTATGATTTTTGGTATCAATCTAGTGAACTCCTTTTAAAACAGATGAAAGATGCTAATAAGAAAAAAGAAGAAAAAATAAAAGAGTTAC
This sequence comes from uncultured Mycoplasmatota bacterium, assembly GCA_946494015.1. Classification (GTDB taxonomy): domain Bacteria; phylum Bacillota_I; class Bacilli_A; order RF39; family UBA660; genus Onthousia. Next base: position 7,769 of record CAMMBL010000045.1, read on the forward strand.
AGGATTTTATTGCAAGATTTTCAGCTAATGCTTCTAAAAGTAAACAAGCAACCTCAAGAAAGAAAATGTTAGAGAAAATTGAACTTGATGAAATTGTACCATCTTCTAGGAAATATCCTTATATAGATTTTAAAATTACTAAGCCAATTGGTAAAGAAATATTAAAAGTAGTTAATTTAGAGAAAAGTGTTGATGGGAAAAAGATTTTAAATAAAGTATCTTTTACGGTTTTAAAAGGTGATAAGATTGCTATTATTTCTAATAATGATTTGGCAAAGACAACATTATTTGATATTTTAGCAGGTGTTAGTAAATTTGATAAAGGAGAAGTTATTTTTGGAAAAACGATAGAAAAAGGATATTTACCACAGGATAATAGTAATTATTTTGAAAAAGATGAAAATATTATTGAATGGATTTCTAAATTTTATAAAGTTGATGATGAGACACATTTACGTAGTTTTCTTGGAAGAATGTTATTTTCAGGTGAAGATGTTTTTAAAAGTGTTAAAGTCTTATCTGGCGGTGAAAAAGCTAGATGTATGCTTAGTAAGTTGATGTTAGAAGAACCTAATTTTTTGATTTTAGATGAACCTACTAATCATTTAGATTTAGAGAGTATTACTTCGCTTAATAAAGGTCTTGAAAATTTTGGGGGAGAAATTATTATGACGACTAGGGATCATGAGTTAAATCAGACTGTATGTAATAGAATTATTGAGATTTTAGATGATGGTTCTATTATAGATAGAAGACTTACTTTTGATGAATATTATGATAGAAAAAAATCTAGTTAATATTATAAGATGTATAACTTTATCAAAAAATTATAAATTACTTTGATTAAAACAGTTAAATATGTTAACATAAAGTTATAAGAAGATAGAAGAAAGGAGTAGGTAAAAGATGATGAATTCCCGTTTACAAATAGTTACCTGGGGGGGGGGCATTTAGTCATAATCTAGTACCTTTCTTTTACTATGAAATAAGAGCAGGATAGAT
>CAMMBL010000046.1 GCA_946494015.1 uncultured Mycoplasmatota bacterium
GTAACAGAAGAATATAATCCCCAAGGAGATGGAGGAGGCTTAACCTTTAGTATAAAAGTTAATGTTTATGGAAAAGAAGGAGAGTCTATAATTCAAATAAATGAACCGGAACTTGATAATGGGTTGATTGCGGTTAGATATGAAAGTAATAATTGGGTAAAAGCAGATACTACTAATAATAATTGGTATAATTATGATGAAGGAGAATGGGCAAACGCTGTAACTGTTACAAGTACTAGTTTAGAAACATATAAAAGTGCTGATGCTGGAACAGTTATAAATATGGATGATATAGAAACAATGTGGGTTTGGATACCAAGATATAGTTATACAATTGGAAGTGAAGATGGAGTAAATTATTATGGTAAAAAGGGAGAATACTTAACCACTAATCCAACCTTATCATTACCAGGAGAGATAGATATAAGATTTATTAATAAAACTAAAAAAGATAGAGGAAGTGCTAAATATAAAGTAAGTGAAGGTTATACGGAAGATAGTTGGTATACTCCAGATGCTTTTACTTTTGGTAATGAGGAGTTAAAAGGACTTTGGGTAAGTAAGTTTGCCGTTAGTTCTAGTGTAACGACTGAGGGTAATTGTGGAAATGGAAGTTCTTATATAAATATAAAACCTAATAAAATAACATGGCGGTGTGAATCTATGTCTAATATGCATAATAATGCTTTAAAATTAACAAAAAGTGGAAATAGTTATGGCTTGAGTACTGATATGAATTCACATTTAATGAAAAATAGTGAATGGGGAGTAGTAGCATATCTATCACAAAGTAAATATGGTAAACTAGGAAATCCTGATTATTCTGGTAAAAATAAACAAGTATATGCTAATAATGATGCTCAGTTATCAGCTAAAGCTGGATGTAGTCAGGGACCTTCATTAAACTATGATGATTGTAAATATACATATGATGTAAATCTTAATGGAACTGGAGCATCAACAACAGGAACAATTTATGGTATTTATGATATGGTTTATAATACTACTAATCTTTGGGTTGCCGTAATGGGTTATGTTGAAGATACGCCTTATCCAGATGATAGTGGTGGTTTTAATACAATGCCAGATTTAAAATATTATGATAATTATAACTTTGTTGATTATAATATGAATACTTTATGTAATGGTGGAGTATGTTTATCTCATGCTTTATCAGAAACAGAAGATTGGTATGGTGGTCGAAGTAATTTTCCTGATGAGTTTAATACATGGTCAAGACGCGGAGGCGATAGTTCTATATTTAGTGTGGATGCATTTGATGGCGAAGCTGATTATATGCAAGAGGGAAGTACTACTTTTCATTTTACAATGAGTCCAACTAAATAAGATTTTTGACAAAAAGAAAAATATATTGTATACTTAGACCTAAGAAAGGAGTGGGAAAATAAATACCCACTCTTTAATTTGGATAAAGGAGGAATAATGTGAAAGAAGAAATTGAAAAACTTATTGCTGATAAAATAAAAGATTTAAATCTTTATGTTAGCGATGTTTATACTAGTATGGACGGTAAAATTAAAACGCTAAATATAGAATTAGATAGTGATGAAGTAATTGATGTTGAAAGAATAACTAAAGCGACAGAAATTATTAATCCAATATTAGATGCTAATAATATTTGTAAGGATGTTGATGTTTTAGATATTCATTCTAAAAGTAAGGGAGATAACAATAATGAATAATAAAGAATTTTTAAAAGCTGTAGAAAATATTGTTAAAGAAAAAAATATTGATAAAAGTGTTGTTTTTGATGCAATGCGTAATGCTTTAACTAGTGCTTATAAGAAAAATGCTAAAACTAAAAGTAATAATGTTAAAGTTTTGATAAATGAAGAAACAGGAGAAATTAAAGTATATTCATATTTAACTGTTGTACCTGATGATAAAATGACAAAAGAAGAATATGAAGATTATTTATTTGAACATTATACTGATGAAGATGATGATGATACTGATGAAACTACTGAAAAAGAAGATGAGAAAATAAGTTTCTTTAATCCTACTTGTGAGATTAAATTAACAGATGCTAGAAAAATAGATAAATCTTTAAATGTTGGAGATACTATTGATACAGAAGTAACTCCTAAAGATTTTGGTAGAGTTGCTGCTTCTACAGCAAAACAAGTAGTTATTCAAAAAATAAGAGAAGCTGAGAGGAATAGTATTACAGAAGAATTTGGTGATAAGCAAGATGAACTTTTAGTTGGAACAGTTGCTTTAGAAGATACTGATAATTATTTTATTGATTTAGGTAGAACTAATGGAATATTACCAAAGAAAGATATTATACCTGGTGAGTCTATTAAAATGGGAAGTCAAATAAAAGTATATGTTAGTAAAGTAGATAATAATGGTAGAAGTTTATTAATTTTACTTAGTAGAAGACATTATGGTTTTGTTAAAAGATTATTTGAACATGAAATACCAGAATTAGCAGATGGTTCAGTTTTACTATATAGTGTTGCTAGAGAAGCTGGAGTTAGGAGTAAAGTAGCAGTTTATTCAGAAAATCCTAGAATTGATCCAATAGGAGCTTGTATAGGAGAAAAAGGTACAAGAATTGCTAATATTATTAATGAACTTAATGGAGAAAAAATTGATATTGTAAAATATGATAGTGATCCAGCTATTTTTATAGCTAATGCTCTACAACCAGCGAAAGACTTAACAGTTTTAATTACAGATGTTAAGAAAAAAGAAGCTTTAGTAATTGCTGATGGTGATAACTATTCACTAGCTATAGGTAAGAAAGGTTTAAATGCTAAATTAGCTACAAAACTTACTAAATATAAAATAGATATAAAGACAACTAAACAAGCTGAAGAATTAGGAATTAGTATAAAAGCAGAATAGGAGGAGCTTATGAAAAAAAGGAAAATACCTCTACGAAGCTGTGTTGTAACTAATGAAAAATTAGATAAAAGGCAATTACTTAGGGTTGTAAAAAATAAAGAAGGCGAAGTTAAAGTTGATTTAACAGGAAAAATGAACGGTAGAGGTGCATATATTAAAAAAGATATTACAGTTTTAGAAACTGCAATTAAAAAAAATAGTTTAGGTAGAAAGTTAGAATGTTCTATTCCAAATGAGGTATATGATGAAATAAGAAAAATATTAGAAAATTAAGAAAGAGGTGAATAATATGACAATAAAAGATTATGCAGAAGATGTTAATATGAGTGTAGAAGATGTCATAAAACATATGGAACGACTTGCTATGGATGCTAGTGATTTAAATAGAACTCTTAGTGATGATGAGATAATTTTACTTGATAATTCTATTCAAGATGAAGAAGATTATGTTCCTAATACACCTGATGAAGAATTAGTTAATGATTTTGAACTTGATGAGAAAGCTGAACAAATAGCTTATGATAGTAAATTAACAAATGTAAAGGAAGAAACTTTAACAAAGAAAAGTAAAAATCCTAAACAAGTAGTTAAGAAAAATGATTTTAAACAAGCAAGAAAAAAGATCTATAAACATAAAGAAAAATTACAAAGTAATGAGCAAAAAATAGATAATAATGTTTTAATATATAAAAATGGTATGACTGTTGCTGATATAGCTGATGAGTTAAATGTTCCAACTAGTCAAATAATTATGAAACTTATGAATCTTGGAATAATGGCAACGGCTAATAAATCTCTTAGTTTTGATGATGTAGAAGTATTAGCTATAGATTATAATAAAACAGTAAAAAAAGAAGAAGCTACAGATATTTCTAATTTTGAAAATTATGAGATTAAAGATAAAGAAGAAGATTTAAAAGAAAGACCTCCAGTAGTTACTATTATGGGACATGTCGATCATGGTAAGACTACCCTTCTTGATACTATTAGAAAAAGTAATATAGTAAGTAAAGAAGCAGGTGGTATTACTCAAGCTATTGGAGCTTATCAAGTAGAATATAATAATAAAAAAATTACTTTTATTGATACACCAGGACATGCAGCTTTTACAGAAATGAGAGCTCGTGGAGCTAGTGTTACAGATATTGTAATTGTTATAGTAGCAGCTGATGATGGAGTTATGCCACAAACTAGAGAAGCTATTGATCATGCTAAAGCAGCTAAAGTACCTATTATCGTTTGTATTAATAAAATAGATAAACCAGATGCTAATGTCGAAAGAGTTATGACAGGCTTAGTAGAAGCTGGTCTTACTCCAGAAGAATGGGGTGGAGATACTATAGTTAGTAAAATATCAGCATTATCTGGTTTAGGTGTAGATGAACTACTAGAAAATATACTATTAGTAGCAGAAATGCAAGAATTAAAAGCTAATCCTAATAGATATGCTACGGGAACAGTTTTAGAAAGTAAAATGGATAAACATGTAGGACCTGTAGCAACTTTATTAATTCAAAATGGTACTTTACGTTTAGGAGATCCAGTAGTAGTTGGAACTTCTTATGGAAAAGTTAGAACTTTAAAAAATGATTTAGGAATTGATATTATAGAAGCTTCTCCATCTATGCCAGTAGAAGTAACAGGTTTATCAAAAGTTCCGAGTGCTGGAGATAAATTTATGGCTTTTGAAACTGAGAAACAGGCTAAACAGATTGCGGAAGAAAGAACTTTAAGAGAAAAAGAAGCTGATACTAATCGTAGTGGTATGAGTTTAGATGAGTTATTTGGACAAATTAATGAAGGTTTAAAAGAAATTAATATAATATTAAAAGCTGATTCTAATGGTAGTTTAGAAGCGGTAAGAAAATCATTAGAAAAAATTGAAGTTGAAGGAGTTAAAATTAATATTATAAGAGGAGCTGTAGGAGGTATTACTGAAAGTGATGTTGTTTTAGCTCAAGCTTCTAATGCTATTATAATAGGCTTTAATGTTAGAGGTAGTAATAAAGTTATTACTCTTGCTAAAGAATATAATATTGAAATTAGACTTTATGATATTATTTATAAAGTAGTTGAAGATATGGAAAATGCTATGAAAGGTATGCTTGAACCATTATATGAAGAAAAAGTTACAGGTACAGTAGAAATAAGACAATTATTTAAGTTTTCAAAGATTGGTATGATAGCAGGTTGTCATGTTTTATCAGGAGTTGTTAGAAATAATGATAAAGCAAGAGTAGTTAGAGATGGTATTGTAATATATAATGGGTCTGTTAAATCTTTACAGCATGAGAAAGATCAAGTAAAAGAAGTAAAGAAAGATATGGATTGTGGTATTACATTAGAAAATTTCCAAGATTATAAGGAAAATGATTTAATAGAACTTTATGAATTGGTTGAGGTTGAACGTTAAAAAGAATCTAAGATTTAATTTTTATCTTAGATTCTTTTTTAGCTAAATTATCTTTACTTTTAATTATACATTCTTTAGTTATATTCATAATATCATCTATTGGTATTTCAAATATTTCTGAGATATCTTCTTGCGAAAAAGGATGATTATTATAATAACCAAATCTAAGAGCTAATATAGCTTGTTTTTGGTTTGAACAGTTATTTGTATAATTAGAAAAAATTGAATTGTTAAGCATATTTATACCATCACTAATACCATTAGTAGTATTTAAATAATTAAAATTATTACAAAGATTTTTGATATTATTTAATTCATTTTCACTTAGAGAAACACTATTTCTTTTTTGAAAGTTTTCTTTAATTATTATATCTTCTTCAAAAGTAGGCCAAATATTTAAGATATTTATTAAACATGAATTAAAATTTTTTATTTTGTTTATGGCTTTTACTTTTAATTTATAAAGCGTTGTTTTCTTTAGAAATAAGGAATCAGCAATTTCTTGCTGTGTTGGATATTTAGTTTGTCCTTTTTCTAAAAAATAACTTTTCTTTAAAATTTCTATTTCTGTTTTTGTTAAAGAAGTTTTAGAAGATGAAATATTTAATATTGCTATGTCTCCATAATTTGTGATAATCTTATCTTCCAATTTATATTTTTTTATTTTCTCTCTTAACTTTATAATTGTTTCTTTATAGTCATATAAATTATTAAATTGTAATATTTTTGCTATATCTTCATTTCTTAGATGGCTATTTTTTGGTTCTATTAATATATTAAGTAGTTCTTTTTCTTTAGCAGTTAAGGAGCTAGGATTACTATATTTTGATTTATTATCATTACTTTTAATTCTTATTATTTCTTTTCTTTGGTAAATTTCATTTTGTCTTTTTCTATATAATTCTATAGCATTAGGATATATTTCTTCTAATATTTTTTCCTTTTCTTTATATTTAAGACTTCTTTTTAATTTATTAATAGTAAGTATTACTTCTTCAATTGACAATTCTAATTTTAAAGCAATATTTTCATTAGTTAAATATTTATTATTGTCTTTGTATAAATATAATTCTATAATTTCTTGATCAGTTGATGTAAAATATGGATTAGGATAATATGTACGTTTCTTTGTCTTTTCTTTTAATAAAGTTTTAAGATAATAAGAAAATAATATTGGCGTTTCTTCACTATAACTGTTTAAAGCTTTGTTAAATACTTGATTAATTAATTTTTTCTTTATTTGATCACTATAATTTGTTGATTGTAATTCTTTTTCTAATTGTTTTTTAAAAAAAGAAATTTTTTCTTTATTACCATTTTTCATTTCTTTAACTATATTAATATCTTTTTTCAATATGATTGCCCCCTTACAGTCTAATTATACTTATTACTTGTTAATGATGCAAATAAATATTTTAGAAAATCTTTAGACATGTTATACTTATTAATGAAAGGACTGATGTTTGTGAATATAAAAATAGAGAGAATTAATCATATGATTATGGAAGAAATAAGTAAAATAATAATGTTAGAAGTTAAAGATGAAGATATTAAGTTTATTACTATTACTGGTTGTGATACTTCTACGGATTTAAGTTATTGTAAAATATATTTTACAGTTTTAGATAAAGAAAGAAAAGAAAAAGTTTTAAAAGCTTTAGATAAAGCAAGTTCTTTTATTAGAAGTGAGCTTGCTAAGAGAATTGATATTAGACATACTCCAGAACTTAAATTTATTTATGATGAGTCTATTGAATATGGGGAACATATTGATGAGTTATTAGATCAAATTAATGAGGATAAATAATGAATTATAAAATTTTAGTTAATAAAAATAATAAATATAATAAAGAAATGTTTTCTAATATTAAGTTATATAAAGTAATAAATTTATTAGGGGAAGAATACTATCTTGAGAAGCAAACTTTAAGGGCTTATCTAAAATTAAAAAAGGATTTAGAAAAAGAAAATATTATTATAGATATCAGTAGTGGTTATAGAACTATTGAAGATCAAGAAAAAATACTTTTTGAATATAAAAATAAATATAGTGAAGAATATGTTAGTAAATATGTAGCATTACCTTCTTTTAGTGAACATCATACAGCGCTTTGTTTTGATATAGATCTTATTATAAATGGAAAAAGAGTTACTGATCGAGAAATAGAAAAATATACGGATGTTTTAGAAAAGATAATTAGTATGTTAGATAATTATGGTTTAATATTAAGATATCCTAAAGAAAAAGAGAAAATAACATTATATAATTATGAGCCTTGGCATTATAGATATGTAGGAATAAGTACAGCTAAAATTATTAAGGATAATGATTTAACTTTAGAAGAATATGATAGCTTATATAATAAGTCTGGGATTATTATAGTTAATAAACCTAAGGGTTTAACGTCAAGAGATGTAGTTGATAAGATAAGCAAAATATTTGATACTAAGAAAGTAGGACATAATGGTACTTTAGATCCACTTGCAACTGGTGTACTTGTAATAACAATTAATAAAGCAACAAAAATAAATGAATTATTAACAAGTGCTGATAAGGAATATATTGCAACTGTAAAAATAGGTATAGAAACTGATACTTTAGATATAACTGGTAAGGTAGTAAAAAGTAGTAAAAGAGAAATTTCTAAAGCGATGTTAGATAATCTTTTTAGAGAATTTCCTAGAAAGTATGATCAAGAAGTACCGAAGTATTCAGCAATTAAAATTAATGGGAAAAAACTTTATGAATATGCTAGGAATAATGAAGATATAGAATTACCTAAAAGAGAAGTAGAAATAAAAGATATGGAATTGCTTAAATATGATAATTATGGTTTTACTTTTAGAATTGTTGTTTCTAAGGGTACTTATATTAGAAGTATTATAAGGGATATGGGACGTTATTTAGATATACCTTGTACTATGAAAGATTTAATTAGGACAAGACAGGGAAAGTTTAGTATTGATGAAGCTTGGGAATTTGATAATGTTGATATTAATATGAAGATATTAAAAATTGATGATGTTTTACCTTATGAAGTAAAAGAAGTTAGAGATTTAGATTTAAAGAAAGTTATTAATGGAAATATTATTGATAATATTTATGATATAGCTGATAAAGTGATATTTAAAAAGAATAGTGATGTTTTAGCTGTATATAAAAGAGTTGACGATAAATTAAAGCCTTATAAAATTTTAGTATAGACTAGGAAGCCTTAATATGTTAACATAAAGTTATAAGAAGATAGAAGAAAGGAGTAGGTAAAAGATGATGAATTCCCGTTTACAAATAGTTACCTGGGGGGTCATTTAGTCATAATCTAGTACCTTTCTTTTACTATGAAATAAGAGCAG
>CAMMBL010000047.1 GCA_946494015.1 uncultured Mycoplasmatota bacterium
GTTAGATTTGTTTTTTCCAGTTGCCTCAAAAATATTGCCTATATATTCTAATAAAATTGATAAAAAAATGAAGTTATTAATGATTTAAATAAAATACTTTTAAGTTTATGTGATGAAAAAAATATAAAAAAGAAATTTATCTGGTGTTAACTAAATAAGTTTCTTTTTTGTTGTTTTATACTAAAATATAATAGTATCATAAAACTGAATAAGAAAAAAGTTAAAAAAGCAACTCAATTTTCTCTAAAGGAAGATGAGGATTTTAGATAAACACTCCGTTAGTATATGGTCGTGTTTATAAGTGTACTCGAAAATAAATAAAACTACATACAAGTTATATTGCGGATATACCTCTATAAACTATTCTAAGGTATTTTTAAGATGTTTTGTGTGTTTAATAATATAATTTAAAATAAAAATAGAATAGCTTAAAATATAAATAATGGTTATATATTAAAAGAATAAAATAAATACTAATATATTATAAAAAGTGTTTTGATATCAAAAATAATAAAAAAGGTTATTAAGTAAATAGACGTGTAAAGGGGAGAGATATTATGGCAACTAAGCAAGAATATATTTTGGCTATTTATGAGCTAGATAATAAGTTTAAACAAGTGTTAAATAGTAAAAATGATGAAAATAGTAGATAATAATATAATAAAAGCTATAAGTGATGACTTAACAAAGGGGAAAGTTGCATTAAGTTTAAATAAATTTTTAGTTAAATATCCACACAATATGTATTTTAGTATAGTAGTACCAGATGATATTGGTGTACATATTTTAACAATGTATAAATTAATAGAAAATATATGTAATAAAAATATAATAGCATCAAAATCAGGTGTTTTTTTGTTACCTGGATGTTCTAGTAACAAAGTAGTTGATAAATTATTTCATTTTTTAAATAAATACATTAAAACCTTTATATCAATATCTAAGAGAGGAACTAAAAAAGAGAAAAATTATGTCAGATAAAAATTTAAATTTAAATAGTGGTATAATAGTTAACCAGACAATAAATGGAGATGGAAATTTGGTTACATATTCTGCAAGAGATTCGTTTGTAAATGGACAAGCTCTAAAAGAAACGGAGGATGATTTAAAATTACTGATAGAAAAAGCGATGCAGGAATTGACTAATATAAATATTGATGAAGATGAAAAAGAATCTTTGGTAGATGATCTAGAAACACTTAAATCAGAAATCAATGAAGAAAAACCTAAAATTATTAGATTTAAAAAGATTAAAAAAAATATAGATTCATTTATAAGTTCCACAGATGAAACTTTAAAAAAATCAGTTGGATTATTAGATGCATTAACATTAATAACTACAAAACTTAATAAATTATTATCACTATAACTACTCAAAAACTAGCAATATATTACAAATAGATATAATTTATATAATATTAGTTTTTTTAAGTAATTAAATAATTAAACCTTAACTAAAAAACGAGTTGTATATTATATAATACATAACTCGTTTTTTAGTTTGAAAAATTTTAAATAGTAGCGATGGTATTTTTTAATACATCATATGTCTCTTTATCGATATCTATTCTGATTTCGTTATCTAGTAAAAGTGCATATCCAACGATATTACCAGTAACAATATTTGTATCCAAATCTAATGTGACTGCATAGTCTCTTAATAAAATATCTAGATTATGTTTTTTACCAGAAAGATCTTCGAATATTCTAGCCATTTTGAACCTCCCAAATTAATAAGTTGTGATAATATGATATCATAAAAATGTAAAAAATAACACAATTATTGAAAAATTTATATTTTTATGAATTATTTAATATATTTTTTGATAAATTGGATAAAATTGAGATTTTATATATAAAATATAGAACATTACTTGATATAAAGTGTAAACTTATATGTAACATGTCCTTTATCATACCATCTAGCTGTAACATAATATGTATATGAACCTTTAGATGAAGGTGCTTCAAACGAATAGTCATTTAATTGAATATTTTTGTTACTGTCAATTTGCGATATTATATATTCGTGAGGAATATTGCTAAATTTTAAATTTATTTTACTAGAAGGAGCTATTGTTAATGAATATTTATCATCATCATAGTCTAGTAAATATTTTTTAGCTCCATTATAATTATAATCTGATATAAAACTGTCAGTATTAATAGAATTACTTTCAATTTGTAGTTTAGGTATATTGTTTATATTATCTTTTTTACTATTCGATACGTTGATTGTAATTATCATAAGAAATAATATAGAAATTGTAAAAGTAATAATTTTAATATTTTTTTTCATTGATTTAATCTCCTTTACGCATTTTTTCTTTAATTTTTGGTAATTATATGTTACAATATTTTTACCATAATTAGAAATTATTGTCTATAATTTTATTACAAAGGAGGAGAATATGAGAAAAACAATACTTACTTTATGTGTAGCAACTATATCAACATCTGCTACAATGACTCCAATAGCAAGCGCTATGAATATTGAAGAACATAATTTAACAAATTCTAATATTGTTACTATTGAAGAAAATTTAAAAGAATTAGATTATGCATCTATGATAAGTTCTGCTCAATTTCCTTATCTAGTTGAAAAACTTAAAGCATATATGCAGTCAAATCCTAATTCAAGTGATGAAGAAATTAATAATTATTTCAAAAATTTAATAATTGAAAATTATGACGCAAATTTAGTAGCTTTAGATAGTGAAAATTCTAATTATTCATATGATTATGCAAATTCCTTACCAATACTTGCTTCTAGGTTAGGTTATAATGAAAAAAAAGTATTTAATTCTAACCCGGCAAAAGGTGCTCTTGTTTTATCTAACGCCCAAGCTGCAATTGAGATGACATCTCAACATTGGAAAAATACTAATTCGTATCATAATGATAATGGTGATGCATTCAGACATACTCTTTGGAATGCTTATAATGCAAATGATTGTGGTGTTTCTTATGCGAAGCAATTTGCTGACGCTCATGAAAAAGATTCTCCTAATCCCTATCTTGAAAACCAAATGGATTTATTTAACAATGCTTTAGGTAGGAAGATTGGAAGTAAATCATATTCTGGCAATTCATCACAAGTAAGTTATGCTATAAGACAAGCTGTTTTAAAAGCGATTAAAAATGGTGAAGGAAGAAGATTTGTAGGTTCTGATATAGGTACTAAAAATACATTGCAAAAAACAAACAGCAATGGTATTAAGTAATATATGAAAATAAAATGATGATCTTGTATTATTTTATTTAAGTTATATAAGTCTTTTATTATAAAAAGTGTAGATATGTTTAAAGAAAAAGTAAGAATAATAGTTCATAAATTAATTGAGTACCATACATTAGATAATATCTGTAAAGAATATCAACTTAATGATACTGATAAAAAGCGTATAAAGTCAATTATGGACAAAAAATGGATTTAATAAAATTAGAAAAGAAGAAATATTAGAATTGATAAATATTTTTAATTAATTTATATTAAAGTTTAAATAAAAATTAGTTATGTTAGAGGATTATGTACCGCCAATACATAATCCTTCTTTTTTGTTTTTTATTATTAGACACTATTTTATTTATCTTAAAATAAAGTTTAATATTTATATCGAATGTATGGTGACGAGTAAGTAAACTATAAATCATATATTTAATGGGTAAGTGTATAGTTTAAAATGGAAGATTAAAAAACAAAAAAATACCCTAAATTTTCCCCAAGGGAATAAAACTTTTTAGATAAACACTTCGTTCGCATGCGTTTATTGGTAAAAGCGTCAAAATTGAAACTGAAAATAGTTTGATGATAAAAGTGTCAAAATCCATTGACAAAAAGTTTAAATGATGATATTATATAAGTATCAAAAAAACTATAGTTAAAATGACAAGGAAGAAGAGGAAAGAGAAATGGGAAATACATATTTTTACCAAAGAATAAGTACGAAAGAGAAAGCGGACAAACAAAGTTTTCAAAGGCAAGATAAGGCACTTAAGAAGTATGCAAAAGTTAATGAATTGAAATATGACAATAGGACAGTTTACAAGGACGACACAAACGGAGCGACATTTGACAGACAAGACTGGAAAGCATTAGAAGGAATACTGCAAAAAGGAGACACGATAGTCTTTAAGGAGATAAGTAGATTTACAAGACAAGCAGAGGAAGGGTACAACAAATATATGGAATTAATGGGCAAGGGTATAGATTTGGTATTTTTAGATAATCCAACTGTATCGACTGATTATATAAAACAATTAACTAAAATAGCAAATAGTCAAGAATTGGTAACGAAAACAGCATTAGAAGGAACGATAAAGTTGTTGCTAATAGTGGAATTGGATAGAGTGCAGAAGGAAAGAGAGACAATAGTTAAAAGAATAAAGGACGGTATAGAAGCTAGTCCCAAAAAGAGTGGGAGAAAATCAGGACAATTAGACAAGTTAACTGAAGAATTGAAAGAGGATATAAATTTATTTTTAAAGGATACAGAAAGAAAGATAAAATACGTTGATTTAATGAAAAAACATAACATTAGCAGAAATACCTTGAAAGAATATATAAAGAGAATAAAAGAAGGTACAGTTGATTAGGAGATAAGCAAGTCTCCTTTTTTGATGATGTAAATATAGGGGGGTAGGGTACGCTTTTTAGCTTCTGAAATGCGAAAGTTAACTGATTACCGTACATATTATAGAACTTTTTTAAAAATCCAATTCCAATAAGGGGTAACATTAAGCACACTAGAAATAAAATACACAAATACAAGTAGTAGCAATGTATTTAGCTTCTTGAAAAATAAAATTTTAAAATGGAAATTTTGTAGGACGTTTTTCCGTTGTAACAAATAAAAATCAACCAATTCTGAAAAGTAGTCGTTATTGGAATGCTTATTGGATTTCATAGGGGGCTATTATGTAAATGATGATACTTTCTATTAGATTAAAAGTGTGTATGTAGGTTTATGTATCTAGAAGCTAATAAAACTACATACAAGCTACATAGTAAATATACCTTCAGGAGCAATTTGAGGGCACTTGTAAGGTATTCTATATGATTATTAGTATTATATTAAGATAAAAATAAAATAGCTGAAAATATAAATAACTGTTATTTATATTTTCTTGAAATATATATAAGTAATTATTTATCATAAGACAACTGAGGTTATTTAAAAGTCTTTTCAGAAATATTTTAGTCTTATTATATTATAAGTATATGCATATTGCTTAAAATTAAAAAATAAAACGTTTTCATTAATATTAACAAAAAACAATAAAAATTTACAATTTTATGTAAAGTTTTACATATTATAGTCGTATCCTAAAACATAGGGATAATTTTAAAAAGGGTTTTAATAAAATCTTAATTTTAATGAAAGGAGAGTATATATATGCAAAAGATAAAAGTAAATATCTTGGAAAATACAAAGATGATTAAACCAAGTAATAAACTAATAGGAACAATACAGAAGACTATATGTTTAGAAGAAAATATAAAAGAAATAGATTTTGATACTTTTGTTGATTTGGTAGGCAATAAAGGTGCTCTATGGAAATCTAGTCTTTTAATAGGTGGAGCTAAAAATATAAACTTTAAGTGTGCTTATGTTTTATCTTTAGATTTTGATGAAGGTATATCAATCAAAGAGTTTTTAGAAAATGCAACTGATTTAGGTTTAGCTCCTACATTCATTTATGAAACTTTTTCAAGTACAAATGAATTTAATAGATTTAGAGCCATTTGGAAATTAAATGAGCCGATAGATAACCCACAAATAAAAACGGCACTTCAGTTAATGTTAATGGAAGTATTTAATGATTGTGATAAAAATTGTAAAGATTTATCAAGACTATGGGTAGGTGGTAAAAAAGTAGCTTTTTATAATCCTATGAATATTTTAAATATAGATAATTTATTAAATGCTACTATTAATGCTATTTATATTAGATATGAGGAAAATGGTGCAAAAGAGTTAAAGAAATTTTGTAAAAAGATTGGACTGAATATATATAATAAATTTCCTTTTGCAATAAACACATCAAAAATGGAAGAAAATTGTCCAAACCTCTATAATATATCTAATTGGGAAATGGACAAAAACCTTCCAAAAATGAATATTATAAAATATGATAATTTTAAATTTAATTTTACTGATAATTTTGATATAGATAAGAATAAGAATGTATCTACCAAAATTCAAACTATTAAAGGAGAAAAAACAAATAGAATAACAATAGATTTTGAAAATCTAAAAAGTAAATGTACTTTATTTAATAATTTTGTTAATGGTGAAAAATTAGAACATAAGGAAATCCAACATTTAAGTTTTAACTTATATGAAAGTAAAGGATATCCAACTCTTTTAGAAGATACTCTAATAAACAATAAATATAATAATTGGCAAAATAAATATCATACTTATACAAGTGCAATTAATTATAATTATTCTCCTACTAGATGTAGTAATTATTGTGAGCATTACTCTGAATGTAATGTTTTGAATATAAAAGAAAAATACTATCAAAAAGAAAATACAGTCAAAAAAATTGAAGATGTTCCAACAATAACACTTGAAGAAATGCAAGAACAAATGGATATGATACCGTCACAAATAAATCAACTTAATGATAATACTGTGATGTTTATAAAGACAGTAACGGGTAGTGGCAAGACTGAAATGGTAACAAATATGAATTTGAATAATGTATTAATAGGTGTATCAAATCATCAACTTGGACAAGAGTTATATGATAGAATAACACAAAAGCAACCAAATCTTGATTTACTATATGTTAAGGCACTAAATACAGTTAATTTACCAACAAAATTAAAAGAAGAAATTAAAGGTTATTACAATTTAGGTTTAAACTCTATTGTGCAAGATGTTATATTTAATGAAATATCTAAAATAAATGAATTAATCAAAAGTAATGTAAATTATGAAATACCAACTTATTATGAAGATTTTAAAAAATATATAGATGATTTAAAAGCTATTCCAAATGCTAGTAGTCTTTTATTTACTCACCACCGTATTAGCTATGGTGTAAATAATAATAAAATCGATACTATAATACTTGATGAAGATTTTCTAAAGACTTTTATTAAATATAATACTTTTAAAGTTGGAGATTTAAAAGAAATAATAGATTTATTATTTAGGTTTAAAGCTAGCACTAAAGAAAATGTATGCTACAAAGAAATATATAACATCTTAGATAATTTTTATTATATTCTTAATGATAATATTGGTAATTATATAGAAAATCCATTAATGCAAGAACAAAAGCACCTAACAAAATTATTAACTAGCTTCTTAAAGTGGTGTATAGATAAAGATTATACAAAAACGATAAATACTAATATATTTAATATTTTCAAAGTAGAAGCTATAAAACTACACGAAAATAAAGATTATATTAGTACCATAAGTGGTAGCTCTATAATGGAATTAAACAAATTTAAAAAAGTTGTTATACTGAGTGCTACATTAGATGAAAATATACATATACCGTTTATTAATAAGTATTTGCCAAGCTATCAGGTTGAGTTTATAAATATAGATAATGTGAAGCTAAAAGGTAAAGTATATTGTAAATGTAGTTATGCTTGGAGTAGGCAATCCTTAAAGAATACTACTAAGAAGAGTATAAAAGCATTACAAAAGGTTTTAACTGATGATAGATTTACTAATATAATAACTTTTAAAAATGATGAATTGATTAAATTAGAAGGTTCAGACAAAATAAAGATAGCTCACTTTGGAGCTTGTGAAGGTTTAGACAAGTATAAAGGACAAAATTTAGGTGTTATAGGTACACCACACACGAATAGCAACTTAATAGAAGGGTATTACTTTTTATTAACTAATAAAAATCCAATATCTAAATTTTGGAAGGTAAAAAGGGTAAAAAAATATGGCTTTGAATTCGATTTAAACACCTATGAAAACAATGCCGATATTTTCCTAACAAATATACAATTATATTTTTGTTACTCTGAGCTTATCCAAGCAATAGGAAGAGCAAGAGCATTAAGATTTGATTGTAAAGTTTTTGTTTTTAGTGCCCTACCTTTACCAAATAGTACACTAATTTAGATTAATATTTTTATCCACCAATGGCCGTTGGTGGTTTTTTATTGTTTAAAATTGCTTATTTATATTTTTTATTAATGATATATTTTATTATAACTAGAATTTATTATAAGCAAAATATATAAATTAATCAATATTTATTTTTTATTATATGTATTTTTATATTATTTTATACATCAAAATATGGTGGTATTTAGATGAATATTTAATGCATATCCAATAATAAGAAAAACTAATGTATATTTTATATATATTTATAAAGAATTATTTTTCGAAAGAGCAATCTTTAATTAAACAAAAAGATGAGTATAAATCTAAAGGTTGTGATGAGTTTAACTTTGAGTCAGTTATATAATCTAACATTATAATTTAGAGTAAGCTTTTTTTTCCTGATTTAC
>CAMMBL010000048.1 GCA_946494015.1 uncultured Mycoplasmatota bacterium
ATTTTTATTTCCATTTGAAAAGACTATTAACAAAATTAGTTTGTCAACAGTCTGACAGTTAGTATTAACACACTAACTGTTTTTATATTAACTCAGTATTTAGGTAATAATAGTAATGTAGTAATTCTTTTTTATATTCCACAATTTTACCTTCTGGCAAGACTAACATCCTAGTAACTCCTATTTGTTCTACAAAAGAAGGATTATGACTTACCATTATTAATGTACCTGTATAATTCTTAAAGTTTTCACCAATAATCGCTTGTGTCTCTGGGTCAAAGTGATTAGTAGGTTCATCTAATATAATGATATTAGTTCTTTGAATAAGTATTTTACATAAGGCAACTCGTGCTTTCTCTCCAGGTGATAATACTTTTACTTTCTTAAAAACATCATTATTAGAAAATAGAAAGTTACCTAAAAAGTTTCTTAACTCATTATCACTATAATTAGGATTATCTACATTTTCTAAAATAGTTTTATCTTCATCTAATATCTCTAACTCCTGGGCATAATAAGCTATAGTTGCATGATAACCATAGTCTATTTCTCCTTTAATAGGTTTTAATTTACCAACAATTAGTTTTAATAAAGTTGACTTACCAACACCATTTTCTCCAACTATTAAAAACTTCTCTCCTCTTGCCATCTGAAATGATAAATTATGATATAAATCACTCTTACCAGGATAATGAAAAGTTAAATGTTTAACTTCTAAAGGTATTTTCCCACTGACCTCTTTTGGCTCTACTTTCATCGTAACAGTCTTATATTTTTCTTCTCTTACCTCTAACTCATCTAATTTTTTCTCTAACATCTTCTTTCTAGACTGACCTAATCTTTTTAAATTATGATTAGTACGAGATGCTCCCTCTGCTCTTTTAACAACTTCTTCAAGTTTCTTTATTTCACGTTCTTGTTCTTTTATTCTAAGCTCTTTTTCTATCATTTCGTTAGCATAGAGCCTTTTAAATTCTTTATAATTACCCTTATATACTTTTATTTTATGAGTAACTTTATTAATAAACATGGTCTTAGTAACTACTTCATTTAAAAAGTCTATATCGTGACTAATAACTAAAACCATACCATGATAATTCTTTAAATAATTAATAACAAAGTCTTTAGTCTTAGCATCTAAATGATTAGTAGGTTCATCTAAAAGCAAGATATCAGAGTTTGAAAAAAGAAGTCTTGCAAAAGCAATTTTAGACTTTTGTCCTCCTGATAAATCTCCTACTTTCATCTCTAACAGTTCGCTATCTATCTTCATGTTTTCAATTAATGATAATAATTCATCTTCTGCCGTATATTGATTTAAACTATCAAGTTCACTTTGAATCTTTTCGGCTTGTCTTAAAAGTTTATTTTGTTCAAGTTCACTAGCATTACTTAATTTCTCATAAACGACATTTAACTCTTTTTCTAGCTTTTCAATAGGTCTTCCACTATATAAATAATCTAAAACATTTTTCTCTTTATAGTCAAAATTAATCTCTTGCGGAAGATAGCCAATTTTTTTATTATTTACTGTAATCTTACCAGCATCTAAAGATTCCTCTTTTAAGATAATCTTAAATAAAGTAGTCTTCCCTGCTCCATTAACACCAACTACTCCTACTTTATCATTATCCTCAATTAAAAAGGAAGCATCATCATAGATGACTTCACTACCAAATGCTAGATACATATTTTGTCCTTTCATAGACTCACCTTCTTTAGATAAAATGATTTTAACATAAAATAGTTAGCATTTCCATACTAACTATTTTTGCTCAAACAAAACTATTTACTTATTTTAACATTAACACTACCACTACCAACAACTTTATCTAAGTTATCAGCATTATCTATTTTACCAATTCTTGTATAACTGTAAGTTGTATTAAAGCTTTCATAAAAAATAACTAAGCACTCACTTCCATATAGCATAATATCTCCTTTATTTATACTACTAGGTCTATAACTATTAGTAGGAAGACTATCATCAAAATAATAATACTTTTCATTACCATTTAATTCACTCATATTAAGTTCTAATGGTAATCTATTAATTAATTCTCTAGTAGTTTCGTTATCATCAAGTGTAGCTGTAAAACTATTACCATTTATTGTTAAGTTTATCTTCATACTTAAATCATCTCCATCTACTTCTTCATTAGTATTTATATCTATCTCTTGCTTATTATCATTATTATTAGAATTATCACTATCATCATCTTTTAAATTAATTATTATAAAAACTCCTACTAATATTATAATAATTATTAATAATCCAACCAATACTTTCTTATTCATAGTCTATCACCTTACTAAAAGAAGAAACTATTACTCTCCTATTTTAAATTATTTTTAAAGAATTCTTCTATCTTATCAAAAGGGATAATATCTTTTCTATCATAAAGGTCAGTATGAACAGCATTAGGTATTATCATTAATTCTTTATTGTCAGTATAATTACTTGTTTCGGTCATATTCTTATAAGCATCACGGCTCATATAACAAGAATGAGCTTTTTCCCCATGGATAATTAAAACAGCACTTCTTATTTCATTACTATATGTTAAGATAGGTTGATTCATAAAAGACATAGTACCAATTACATTCCAACCATCATTAGAGTTTAGACTTCTCTTATGATAACCTCTTTTAGTTTTATAGTAATCATGATAATCTTTTACAAAGAATGGTGCATCTTCTGGAAGTGGGTCAACAACTCCACCTGCTCTTTTATAAGTATTAGTTTTATAATCTTCTGTTCTCTCATTATTTAAAACAACTCTTTGATTATGTCTTGCTTCTTCATTGTCATCACTATCAAAATAACCATTAGCATTAATCCTTGACATATCATACATAGTAGATGTAACAGTTGCCTTAACTCGTGTATCAATACAAGCCGTATTAAGAGCCATTCCACCCCAACCACAAATACCTAAAATACCAATTTTTTCAGGATCAACATTTTCTTGAACTGATAAAAAGTCAACTGCTGCTTGAAAGTCCTCTGTATTTATATCAGGACTTGCCATATAACGAGGAATACCTCCACTTTCACCAGTAAAAGATGGGTCAAAGGCAATTGTTAAGAAACCTCTTTCTGCTAACTCTTGGGCATAAAGACCAGATGCTTGCTCTTTAACCGCTCCAAAAGGTCCACAAATAGCAATAGCTGCATATTTATCCTTATGTTCTTTAGGTTCATAAAGGTCTGCTGCTAACGTAATTCCATAACGATTATGAAATGTTACCTTTCTATGATTTACCTTATCGCTTTTAGGAAATGTTTTATCCCATTCATTAGTTAAATTTAATTTTTCTGCTTTCTTTTTATCTCTTTCCTTTCTTTTTAATACCAATCATGTTTTTCATTTCTATCTAAAGCATTAATTCTATTCATCTCATCAATAGTTAATTCAAAATCATAAATTTTAGTATTTTCTTTAATATGTTTGGGATTAGATGAACCAGGTATAACGACTACTCCTTTTTGTAAGTTCCATCTAAGTATTACTTGAGCAGCACTTACATTATGATTATTTGCTATATCAACTATTACTTCATCATTTAATAATTCACTAGTATGTCCCCTTCCTCCAAATGGATACCATCCCTCTACAACAATACCTAAACTTTGTATATAAGGTATAACATCATTTTCTTGATAATAGGGATGAATTTCATTTTGAACTAAAGCAGGCATTATATCTATTTGTGGTAAAAATTCTTCTAATTCTTCTACATACCAATTCGATAAACCAAGAGACCTAATCTTGCCTTCTTCTACATATTTTTCCATTGCTTTATAAGCTTCTACATCTCCTTCTCCTGGATGATGTAAAAGCATCATATCAATGTAGCCAATATCTAATTTCTCCAAAGCCATTTCTATCGCTTGTTCAGGATTATCATACTGAGTTGGATAAATTTTTGTAATAACAAAGATTTCCTCTCTTGGTACATTAGAATCTCTTATCGCTCTACCTACTTCTTCTTCATTATTATACATATAAGCAGTATCAATTAACCTAACACCTGAATCTAAAGCGCTTCTTATCGAGTTATAACAAACATCTCCTGTTAGGCTATAAGTACCAATCCCATTTAAAGGCATTTTATAACCACTATTTAACAATACAGTATGAGTATCAAAATCAAAAGTAATATCATTAGATACATTTTCTTTAATATTATCCATCTTTTTATTATCACCTTCATCTTTATTTAATAGAAAAACTATTATGAAAATTACTACTAATACTAGTATAACCCCAATAATACAAGTTATTTTTTTATTCATAACAACTCCTTATATATATAAATAATTTTATCATTTAAAGTTAACTCCAAGTCAAGACATTATTTTTTTAGTTCAACTAAAAACTCGATAAACTCATCATCATTTCTTACTTCTATTTTTCCTTTATGTAATTCTATTATCTCTTTCGTAATAGCAAGCCCAAGTCCTGCTCCTCCTACTTTAGTATTACGAGACTCATCTCCTCTATAAAACTTATCAAACAACTTATCAAGTTTATATTTAGGAATCTTATCTCCTTTATTCTTAAAAACAATATTTATATCATCATCTTCTTCTTTTAAAGTTATTTCAATAGTCGTATTCTCATAACTATAATTAATAGCATTCTTTAATAAATTATCAAAAGCTCTAGCAAGTTTCTCTCCATCTCCTAAATACATTACCTTATCACTTGCTATTAACTTACACTTTAAATTATTATCTTCTAACATTGGATAACACTCATCAGCTAATTGTCTTAAAAGATACGCTATATTTATCTCTTTTTTATTAATAGGAATCTCTTGTAAATTATATCTAGTAATATCAAAAAACTCATTAGTCAAAGACTCTACTCTTAAAGCTTTATCTAAAGCTATTTTTAAATACTTTTCTTCTGTTTTCTTAGATATATTCTTTTCATCTAATAACAAAGTTAAATAACCAATAACAGAAGTAAGTGGTGTTTTCAAATCATGAGCCATATACATTATTAAATCATTTTTCTTAATTATGGCATCTTCTTCTTTCTTCTTAGATAAAATATAATTATATTTAATATCATTTAACTTCTTAGAAAAATCATTTACTTCACTAGGTAGTTTAATCGCCTCATCATCTTCTTTTAAGATAAGGTCAAGGGATTCATACACTTCATTAATACTATTTACGTATTTAGAGATAAATCTATAAATAGAAATAATTAAAACTATTCCTAAATAAACATAAAGAATATTTTCTCTATTATTTACAATAAAAGCATATAAATCATAATTAATATTAGAAACTGCTACAGATAAAGAGTTTTCAAATAGTAAAGTTATAAGAAAATAAACAACAAAAAAGATAAAGAGAAATAATAAAATATTACCTAATAATTCTAAACACAATTTAATTTTTAACTTTGTTATACTTTTAATCTTCAATTTTATATCCCACTCCCCAAATAGTTTTAATAAACTTAGGTCTTTTCGTATCTTCACCTAATTTTTCTCTTATTCTTCTAATATGAACCATAACAGTATTATTACTATCAAAATATTTTTCTTTCCAAACTTTTTCAAATAATTCTTCACTACTTACAACTTTACCTTTATTAGTCATTAAATAAAGTAATATCTCAAACTCTATAGGTGTTAAATCTATATTTTTATCATATAAATAACAACTATGTTCTTTTTTATTTATTACAAGTCCTCTAATCTCTAATATATCATTATCTATTTCTTTATTATATAATTTATATCTTCTTAACACCGCTTTAACTCTTGCTACTAACTCTAAAGGATTAAATGGTTTAGTAATATAATCATCTGCCCCTAGTGTTAAGCCTTTAATCTTATCATTATCTTCTATTTTAGCAGTTAACATTATAATAGGGAATTTTAAATCCTTATCTCTAATATATTTACAAATCTTAAAGCCATCTATATCTTGTAACATAATATCTAAAATAGCAAGGTCTAAAGGTACTTCATCAATACACTTAATTGCATCTTTACTATTATAAAATTTATAAACATTATAGTTCTCATTCTTTAAATACACTTCTACTAAATCAGCGATTTCTTTTTCATCATCTAAAACTAGTATGTTCATATTCCTCCTCCATTTATACCTAAAGTATAACACAGAAGTCTTACTTTTTAAGTTAAAGTAGTTAATCGTAAGAAAAACTTAAGAATTTATTAAGTAATTATTAAAACTATTATTAAATCATCTTTATATAATTAAGGACAAAAGGAATGATTTAATGAAAAAGAAAAGAAGATTAAAGTTTAAAAACATTATTATTTTAGGTTTATTTATAGGATTAGGATTTTATTTTTATGAAAACTATATAGAAATAAATTATCCTAGTTATGAAGTAATAAAAGAAGATACTAGTAATGATTATGAAGGAATAGGAAAAGAAAAAACCAAAAATGAAGATGGATATTTTTCCACCTTCACAACTAATTCTCCTTATAAAAAAACTTATATTGAATATAAACAAAATGGTAATGCTTCTTGGAGTAATAATACTTACTGGGGAGGAGTTATGAAAGATACAGGCTGTGGTATAACTTCTCTTGCTATAGTATTAAGTGGTTATGGTTTTGATTTTACTCCAGAAGACTTACGCAAAAAGTATTACCCTGTCATGGATTATAATACCCTTGGAGATGAATTATCTCTAACTTATGGTATTAATAATTCAAACTTTTATTATGACTCTTTCCATTTATCTAATGAAGAAATACTAAAGCATTTAAAAAGTAATAGACCAATTATTGTCTGTCTTTCTAGTAATTTAGGTAAAAACAGATGGACTACTACTTCCCATTATATAGTATTATTAGCATCAAATAATAATAAAGTTTATGTCTCTAATCCTAATGGACTAGAAGATACTTCTAAAAGTTCAGGTTGGTATGATATAGATGAAATCACACCTTATCTCGTTAAAGCCTTATATGTAGAAGACTATGATTAGTTTTTAGTACAAACAAATCTTCTATTAAAAAATGTATCTTGTTCGATTGTTTTATTTTAATATATATGTTACATTATTAATGGAATGCTTAGTTAGTTAGGTACTATCTCCTTTTACTATATTTTTAATATCATGAAAGGAGAAGATGAAATTATGAGAAAAATGGAAAAATTCCTTTGTTACATAATATTCTCTCTTGTTTTTGTAATCATCACTCTGATATTTGCTCTAATAAGAATAGTACCAACTCCATAGAGTAGGTACTTTCTTTACTAAAAATTTTTTTAGAGATAGTACTTAACAGCTCAAAGCTAAGTATTTCTCTTTTTTTATACTATGTAAATTTTCTTTACATATTCATGTTATCATAAATTTATAATTAATTCAATAGTATAGATACTAAAATGCAACATTAAATAAATTATCTAATTAATCAATATAGTCTTTTTATTGTTTTAACATAAGCAAATTCAGTATCTTGATAATTTTCTAATTCAGAATAAATTTTTCTTGAATAGTTAGAAACATTTATAATTCTAGCAATGCTATCACTTGTATTTACAAGGGGAATTGTATTTCTCTTTTTAGTATTAAAAGAAATATAAAAATTATCAGGTTGCTCTGTTACTCCAATTACATTGCTTGCTTTATTAAAATATTCCCAAGAAGAAAAATTATTAGAAAAAATTTTAACTAAATCTGATTCTTTTTTAGTATATAAATCTTCTAAAGACAGAAGTCTTTTTTCAAATGATAGTTTAACTATTTCTGAAATATATTTCATAATATATTTATCAGTATTGCCTTGCAATTCTTTAGCATAAGTATAAACTAATGATACAAATTCTTCTGCTACTTTTAAATTATTAAAACCTATTTCTTTATTTCCCCATTCATTTGTTAAAACATCAAGATTATTATATATTTTCATTATTTCCTCTAGAGAATTAGTATGTAACCAAATATAACAAGTATGAAGAACACCATCTAATCTATCTGTGCAAAGTTTTGGTGATTTATTCTCTAATATAGGATAATTTTTTAAGCTTTCTAAGTCTTCTAAAGAAATATTATCTTCTTTCAAATACATTAATAAATCTTTATCTTGTTTTATAATATCAGTAATTTTCTTTTCAGAAGTTTCTTGTTTTAAATAATCACCAAATACATAATCTATACAATGAGCAAAACAAGGCGTGCCAACATCGTGTAAAAGTGCTGCTATTGTTTCTTTTTTATTATGAGTAAAATGCCAAGTCATGTGTGCTACTACTAAACTATGGTCATATCTTGTATATAAAAATAATGGAGAATATAAATCAGTATAATCGCAACCACAAAATTGTGTTACATATTTTAATCGGTTCTATAATATTTAGTGGGGATAGATAAAATTCTCACTATTTTTTATAAAATA
>CAMMBL010000049.1 GCA_946494015.1 uncultured Mycoplasmatota bacterium
TGGTCATTTATTTACTGAATATATAGTAAAAGCCTCAGATACCATCATAGAAAATATAGGCAATAATGGTGGTGTTTATGATGATGGAATAGATACCTTTATTACAGGGAAAAATCCCAATAATTATATTTGGTATAGTGGTAAATTATGGAGAGCGGTTAGTGTCAACAATAACGCTAAAACAATTAAATTAGTTACTCAATGGGATATAAGTACAAATAATCGTTCAGGTGGAAGCTCTAAAGGTGCAGAGATGGATATGTGGTTAAATGATACGACAGTAGATGGTTTTTTAGGTAATTTAAGAGAACCAGAGAAATTTATTGTAACTAATGCTAAGTGGGACACAACATTAAATTCAGCTATTTTAGGAAGTGTCAAAAGGCCAAATGGAACTAATACATATACAAATGCTGTAGGATTACTCAATTTATATGAATATCAAGAAAGTTTTAGAGGAACAGACTATAGCAATGGTTATTTAAATACAGATAATTATTGGTGGACTTTAACATCTAGTTCTGATAATACTTCGGGATATTATATAGATGGTAATGGTTATAGTTACACTGGATATTATGGAAGTTCATCATATGGTGTACGTCCTTCAATTGTATTAAAGTCTGATGTAAAAATAGTAAGTGGTAATGGAAGTGAAAAAGATCCTTATCGTTTGAGTGGTGATAATGATACTGAATTAAATGGTGTAAAACTAAATACAAGATATAGTGGTGAATATATATCTTTTGGTATTGGCGAAAATAATTTATATCGTATAGTAAGTCATGAAAACGGTATAGGAACTAAGATAACAAGTGCTGACTTATTAAAGAAGTCTAAAAGTTATGTGACACAATCCTTCGATTCTTCAATTAAATATAATATAAGTTATTCAAGTAATACAGTAATAGGCAAGTTTTTAAATGGTGAGTATTTAACAGATTATGTAGGTAATGATTATATAGATATGATAGAAGACGAGACAACATGGTATTTAGGAAAAATAAAATCAGGTAGTTATAAATTAGCTAAATATACAAATGAAAGTGGAACAACGTTAACATCAAGTGTAACGACAGCCAAAGTTGGTTTACTTAGGCATGGAGAATTAATGGCCGGACACTTTGGGGAATATAATGCTGATAGAAACTATTGGCTTTTAACTCCATATGATGAATATGATATGCGTTATATTGGTAATTTTAATGGTAATCCAAGTTATAAAGATTATCCAAGTAAAGGTAAGGGTATAAAACCAGCTTTAAATTTAAAAGAAAATGTAATAATAACTTCTGGAGATGGAACAAAGAATAATCCTTTTGAGTTATCATTATCATAAATAAAAACTATCATTTTGTTTTTTTAATGATAGTTTTTTAGTTTTTAAATATTAATTATTTTCATGATATAATTCTTCTTTTAAAGAATTTAAATTTTGGGTCATTAATGTTAAATAATCAGTATCTGTTTTTCTTTGTTCATCAGTTAAGATAATTATATGATTGAAATTAACTACTTCTATATTATTAGGGTATTTATTAATTATATTTTGTACATTATCACTTGTTTTTTTATCTTCATAACTAAATATTTTGGTAATATCACCACTATTTATTAAATCATCTATAGTTACAAGATCTTTTTCACTAGTATTATCATCTAATATATAAACTTTAACGCCATACTTTTCTAAAAATTTAAAATTATTATCTGTGGCAACTATGGTTTT
Organism: uncultured Mycoplasmatota bacterium; assembly: GCA_946494015.1. Classification (GTDB taxonomy): domain Bacteria; phylum Bacillota_I; class Bacilli_A; order RF39; family UBA660; genus Onthousia. The sequence goes on from CAMMBL010000049.1 coordinate 1,730, forward strand.
AGATGGAGCATTTTCAACTGCTAATCTAATATCAGCATCAAGTTCAGATACATCAACTTTTAATTCTTCATAATTAGCATCTATTTCTTCTTTTAAATAATTATTTTCTATATATTCTTTTAAACCAATTCTAACATTTTGACTCATCATTAACATAAATGAAGGATCAGTCCAAACTTCAGATGAATTATAATCATTTTCAAGAACATAAGAACTGTCTATAATTTTTAAATTTTTATTATAATCAAGTAAATCTACAGCTAAGTTTCTTTCTCTTTTAATTAAACCTGTATATATAAATAAATCTTTATTAGCAAATTCAATTTTTTGTTTATTAGTAAACTTATAATTATTAACATTAACTCCATCAGGATATATACTACTAACTTTAGCATGATCACCATAAAGTCTTTCAATTATATATTCATTAGGATAATTAGTAGTAACAATTTCAATATCTTCCATATCATCTCTTTTACAACCAGTAATACTTAATATAGTTATTAAACTTAATAGAATAATTTTTTTAAAATTTTTAGTACTTCTTTTCATTCTTTTTTCCCTCATTTCTAATAACTGGATCATACCCAAATCTTGCATTGGGATGACATCTTAAAATTCTTCTTATACCAAGAAAACAACCTTTAATAGAGCCATATTCTTCAATCGCTTCAATTGTATAATTAGAGCATGTTGGATAAAAATGACAAGCACCATGACTTGCTAGAGGCATTTTTTGATAAAGACGAATTAAATAGATTAATATTCTTTTCATATTTAACACCTAAAGATATTTTACTATAAAAATTATGGTTAAGCAATTAGAAGTGAAAAATTATCCTAATAGAAAATGGGATGTTAACATAAAAATAAATCCTATACTAAAGAAAGTGATTGTTAGTTTTCTTTTTTTATAACTTAAAGATTCAGTTAATAATTCATAGATACTAATATGAATCATAATACCAGCTATCATAGCAAGAATTATACTCATAATAAAATTATTGATAATATTAGATAGGAAAAGATAAGCAAGTATTGCGCCTAATGGTTCAGATAGACCTGATATTAAAGTATAGAGAAAGGCTTTTATTTTTGATTTAGTACTAAAATAAATTGGAATAGCTATACTTATACCTTCTGGTATATTATGAAAACTTATTGCTAAGGCTAAAGATAGTCCAAGATGCATATTAGTAGAACTAGAAAGAAATGTTGCTATACCTTCTGGAATATTATGAATAATAATAGCAAGCATTGAAACTAGACCTAGTCGATATAGTTTTTTATTACTGATATTTTTGTTATTGTTATTTGGAAGAAATTTATCTATTAACATAGAAATAATTACTCCTAGACTAATAAAGATTAAAAGAAATAAAAGAGAAGGAAATGTTTTAAAAATAGAAGTTAAAAGATTAAAAGAAGAAGGTATTAAATCAGTAATAGATACACATATCATTACACCACTTGCAAAAGAAAGAGATGATAAAATAATATTCTTTTCATTTTTTAAATGAAAAAGTAAGGGAATTAAACCAAATAGTGTAGAAAGACCAGCTAGAGTTGATAGAATAAAGGCATAAGTAAAGTTAGACATAATATCACCAGTAATAAATATGCTAAAAAAAGATTAATTATGATATTGATACGACTATTATAAAGTGTTACAATATCTTTGCACTTAAAAGGGGGAACTTTATGTTTATTGATGAGAAGATAAATGAATTGAATAAAGAAAGTTTATTAGAAATGAAAGAATATTATTTAAGAATAAAAGAGTTAATTAAATATTTTCTTGATTATAATAAGGATCCTTTGCATATACAATTAAGGAATGATTTTGAAAAAGTTTTAGATAATATTGTAACTTTGGCAAAGACATTTTCTTTTAAGGATAGTATTGAAATTACTATGTTTTGTGGTTTTTTAATTCATGTAGGGGTATTATCTTTAAATAAAAAATATTATTATGATAATAATGTAGTGGATATTAATAGGTTTTTTAATGATAAATCATTATGTTTTGCTCTAAAAATATTTAGTGGTTCTGGTTGTTGTAGACATACAGCTTGTTTTACTAATAAAGTTCTTGATAAATTTAATATTAAAAATAATATTGCTTCTTTAGAAGTCAATGAAGAAACTTATGATACTAGTGCTTTTAATTTATTTTTATATAATACTAGTAAAAAAATTTTTAAGGGTTGTAATCATGTAATTAATTATATAGAAGATAATAATTTTAATTATTTTATTGATATTACTTCAAATAATCCTAAAATATTTGGAGCTTGTAATCAATATGCTTATTCTTTGGATAATTATGATTTAAATTTTCCTATTTATAGTTATAATTATAGTGTTTGGAATAATGGTTTTGTAGATTATAGAAAAGTATTACCAATAAAAAAAGAAGAAGCTAGTAAATTGATTAATAAAGCTAATACTACTATAAGAAGATGCGCTAATAATGAAGATTTATTTGAAAGGTTTTATTATCAAAATAAAGAAATATATCAAAATATTAATAATTCTTATAAGAAAATATATGAAAAAGAAAAAAGATTAACTCTTATATAGGGAGATGGTATCAAATGAATTATAATTTAGAATGTGAGAAAATATTAGAGAAAATTGATTTAAATGATAAACCTTCTTTATTATTACATGCTTGTTGTGCACCTTGCTCATCAGCAGTTTTAGAGAAAATATCTAAATATTTTGATATAACAATTTTATTTTATAATCCTAATATTACTGATTATAAGGAATATCTTAAAAGACGTGATGAATTAGAGAAATTTATTAAATTAAGAAATTATAATATAAAATTATTAGAGTGTAATTATGATAGTGAAAAGTTTTTAGAATTATCTAAAGGTTTAGAAAAATTAAAGGAAGGAGATATTAGGTGTTATAAATGTTATTACTTAAGGTTAGAAGAAACAGCAAGAATGGCTAAGCTTTATAAGTTTGATTATTTTACAACAACATTATCTATTAGTCCTTATAAAAATAGTAAATGGTTAAATGAAATAGGAGAAAAATTAGCTAAGAAGTATAATATTAATTATTTATATGCTGATTTTAAAAAGAAAAATGGCTATAAAAGAAGTATAGAATTATCACAAATTTATAAATTATATAGGCAAGATTATTGTGGTTGTATTTATTCTAAAATAGAAAGAATTAAACACCTTCAAGATCAAAAGGTGGTATAAATGATTCACTACAAGTATTGCCTATTTGAATATAAGCATTAGTAATACCCAAATCAATAGTATAATCTATTACTTTATTATATTCTTTATCACTAACTTTTTCATTTAAAAAGGGATATTCTTTATTAAAGATAATAGGGGTATATTGATTCATAATACTAAGATAAATATTATTTTGGTATTTTTTATATAAATAACTAATTATATTTATAGTATCATTACTTTTAGTAGGTAAAATTAAACATCTAACAATAATTCCTTTTATCATTATACCTTTTTGATTAAATTTATTTTTACCAGTTTGTCTATACATTTCTTCAAGAGCTTTACTTGCAACTTCAAAATAGTTTTTACACTTAGATAATTCTTCTCCTAGATTATTATCAAAATATTTAAAATCAGTTAAATAAATATCAATATAGCCATCTAATAATTTTAGAGTTTCAATACTTTCATAACCACTAGTATTATATATTATAGGAATAGATAACCCTTTATTTTTGGCTATTTTTATCGCTTTTATAATACTTGGAACAAAATGAGTTGGTGTTACAAGATTTATATTATTAGCTTTTTTATTTTCTAACTCTAGTATCATTTCGGCTAATCTTTCTATAGTTATTTCTTTTCCAACTCCATATTGGGATATCTTTATATTTTGACAATAACAGCATTTTAAATTACAACCACTAAAAAAGATTGTACCACTTCCATTAGTTGAAGAAATAGAGGGTTCTTCAAAGTAATAAAGAGCACTCCTAGCTACTTTTACTATATTAGAAGATTTACAAAAACCTAAAGAATTAAGTCTATTTATGGAACAATTTCTAGGGCATAGATTACATTTTTTATAGGAATTCATTGTTTATCACCAAATTTATCATAATATTTTTGTCAATCACTGTAAAGGAAATTTAGTATATTTGAAAATATATTTAACATAAGTTATAATATGAGAAAAGAAAGAAGGAAAACTATGAAGTATTATTGTATTGGAATTAAAGGAACAGGGATGAGTACCCTTGCACAAATGTTATATGATATGAATAATGAGGTAACAGGTTATGATGATGCTAGAGATTATAAATTTACAGAAAAAGGTTTAGATGAAAGGGGTATTAAGATATTTTATGATAATGAACATCCAATAGATAAGGATACTATTGTTACCGCTTCAAGAGCTTTTAAGGATAATCATCCTGAGATAAAAAGAGTAAAGCAATTAGGATTGCAAATAAAGCCTTATAATGAAATAGTAGGAGAGATAACTAAGGAATTTAATACTATTTCTGTTTGTGGAACTCATGGTAAGACCACAACTACTTCTATTTTAAAGCATATTTTTAATAATACCATTGGTTGTAATTATTTTATAGGTGATGGTAGTGGTCATATTGATATGAAAAATAAATTACTTGTTATTGAATCTGATGAATTTAATCGTCATTTTTTGGCATATTATCCTAAAACGGCTGTTATTACTTGTATTGAACTTGAACATACAGAAATTTATAAAGATATAGAAGATACTATTAGAACATTTGAAAAATTTGCTAATAAGGCTTCTAAGGTTGTTGCTAATGGGGATGATTTAAATATTAGAAAAATTAAATTTAATAATGAGGTAATATTCTATGGGGAAAATGAATCTAATGATTATATTGTTAAAAATATAAAATTAGAAACAACTGGATCTACTTTTTCTTTATATGAAAAAGATAAATTTATTGATACTTTTACTATTCCTTTATATGGACATCATATGGTTATGGATGCGGTTGCTGCTATTATAACTAGTTTGAAAGAAGGAATAGATGTTAGTAAGATAAAGGAATTATTACCTAGTTTTCATAATGCTTCAAGACGCTTTGCTGAAACAGTAGTAGGTGATACAGTTATTATTGATGATTATGCTCACCATCCAACAGAAATTAAAGTAACTTTAGAAGCGATTAGACAAAAATATCCTAATAAAAAGTTAACGGTTGTATTTAGACCTAATACTTATTCTAGGACATCATATTTTAAAGAAGACTTTGCTAAAGCTTTAAATACAGCTGATAAGGTTTATATAACACCGATAAAATGTGATAGAGAAAATCCTAATGATTATCCACCAGTTAAATCAGAAGATATTATTAATTTAATTCCTAATAGTGAATTAGTTGATGAAGAAAGTGTTAAAAAGATTTTAAAAGATAGAAATGGAGTGATTGCTTTTATGGGATGCGCTACTGTTTCTCATTTGATTGAAAATTTTATAAAAGAATTAGAAAATCTTGAATAATTTTAAATATATATGATATACTATAGATGTCTAAAGAAAACGAAAGGACAACTCAGTATAAAACCGACTAAAGAAACGATAAGGGAGTATTGATGATTGTCATGTTTGTGTTGAATACCTTTCCATTGGTTAGGGATCCTAAGAACTGACTATATACACCCACCTGTACATAAGTATAGGTTTTATCGTAGGTTCCATTCGTTTCTTTGGACTTTTTTTGTAATATTACATATATTACATAAAGGTGATTATTATGAAAAGAATAATCTTTAATGTAGGTCCTTATAGTTTTACAACTTCGGCTTTTTTAATTGGTCTTTTATTAGTACAAGAATTATCTATAGAGGAACAGGATAGTATTGGTAACTGGTTACAATTAGTTGGTCTTACGATGCAAACTTATGCTTCACAAAAGGTTACACTTGATGTAAATGATATTACTAATGAAGATAATACTAATAAAAGTGATGATGTAACTAATATTGATGCTTTAAAAAAGACAATAAAGAATATAGAAGATAAGTTAGATGAACTTTATGATAATAAATAAGAATATCATTTCTAGAGGTTGATATTCTTATTTTTATATTCATCTTTTAAAATCTTATCTATTTCTTCAGGACTTTCAATACAGCCGTTATTTAGCCATTTCTTAATAATAGCATTAAGTCCTGCCATAAAGAATTCTATATGATAATCAATGTATTTGTTATTATAAAAATATTTAGCAAGATTAGTATCATATTCTTTTATAATAAAATGTTTATCTCTATTTAATTTAAAATAGGTTTTATAAAATATTTGGTTATCTTTTATATGCTTAAAAAGTTTTAAAAAGTCATTTGTATTGTGTTTAGTTTTTCTTTCTTTTTCGTATAGATGGTAAACATTACTTTCAATTTTTGCAACTATTTTATCTGTTAAGTCATAGACGTCTAAATAATTAGCATAGAAAGTTGATCTATTAATTCTTGCTTCTTTACATATTTCTGTTACTGTTATTTCCTTAATTTCTTTACTTTGAATAAGATTTAAAAATACTTTTTCTATTTTTTCTATTGATTCTTTTTTCCTTTTATTGTTTGGTTTATTCATAAAAAGCCTCATTCCTTTCTCTACGTTCAAGGCACACATAGGAATTA
>CAMMBL010000050.1 GCA_946494015.1 uncultured Mycoplasmatota bacterium
GTTTTAATTCCTATGTGTGCCTTGAACGTAGAGAAAGGAATGAGGCTTTTTATGGAAACATTAAAAAAAATATGTTTAGTTCTAATTATAATAGGAGCGATAAATTGGGCTTTTGTTGGATTGTTTGAACTAGATTTAGTTGCATCATTATTTGGTGGAAATGATACAATATTAGCAAAAATTGTTTATATTATAATTGGTATAGCAGGTTTAATTGATATAAGTATGTTATTTGATCATCATGATTAGAATATACAAACTAAACTAAAAACTTCAATTCTTAAAACTAAGAACTGAAGTTTATTTTTATTTAACTATTAGCAGTTATTCTAACTTTAACTTTTTTAGTTTTAGAAGCATAGTTAAGTTTTACATCGTCACCTCTTACCTTAACCTCAACTTCATGAACACCTTCTGTAAGGCCATCAAGATTAACATAAGCTTTGATGATTGAAGAATCAATACTATCAATAATTGACTTACTACCAGTAACTACCACTGTAACTTTACTATCAGCTTCAGATAAAGCTTGAACTTTATATTTAGAAGTATCTAAATTCTCTGTTGCAATAGAAATATTATCAAACTCTTTAGTAGTAGAATCATCTAATGCTACTTTAACTGTTATTGTTTTAGCACTAATTTCTGTAATACCATTAGGTCGTTTTAAAGTAACAGTATAATCTTTATCAGTATCTAAACCTGTAACATCAACTTCAACATCTAACTCATCTATTTTCTCTATAGCTTCTTCACTACCATAAATAGTAACAGTATCCATACTAGTACTTAAAGATTTTATGGCTTTTCCAAAAGCTAATTCTCCCTTAGGAACTATATTAATTGGAACTTCTTTACTAGGTGATGAAATAGTAACTTTCGCTGTAATTGTCTTAGGAACAATTTCTACATCAACCACTTTACCGTCAGTATCATAAGCAACTAAAGGTACAGAATCTATAGTAAGTTCTCCCGCTTCTTGTTTAGCAAAATTATCAACATCAATTAAAGCTCTAACAGTTGCAACTTTATCTAATTTATACTTAGCACCTTTAACAATTACTTCACTACGATCAAGTTCTACATTATCTATATTTAATTTACTATCTAAATTATCTTGATGTAAAACATCATATGTTAAAGTTTTTGTTTCGCTTACCTTATCATAAATTGTTACTGTAACTGTAGAAGGATCTAACCTATAATCAATAGATTTTAATTGTTGAGTATATTTTAATGTAACTTTATGTTGCCCTGGTTTAAGTCCTGTTAAATCAACAGTAACTCCATCACTTGGATATTGTTTAGCTAAAAATATATGTCGTTTTTGACCAACTAAAGTAATATCAACATCTTTAGGCAATCCCTCAACAACATATGCTTCTTCATTATAAGTAGCAGTTACTGGTTGATTATATAAAACCTCAGCATATTGATCAATAATAGTATTACCTTCACTATCAATAATAAAGAAAACCGCAAGGGCTAATAATAAACTAATAATTATTAAAGTTTGTTTACGACCCAAAAATTTTTCTAATTCTTTGCTATTACTTTTTGAAAAATCAATAATTTTTAAAATAAATTTTGTAATGGGACTAATTAACCATTTATCAAAAAACAAACCAATATGACGAAAAATTTTCCCAATAAATCTAATTATCTTCTTCATATATCTCTTCCTCTTCTAATTCTTCTTCATCGTATTCTGTAGTTGCTTTTGGTTTAAGCTCATCTATCAACATCATTCTAACATCATCAAGTGATAAATTATAGAATAACTCTCCCTTAATAGCTACTGATAAACGTCCAGTTTCTTCAGATACAACTAAAGATATAGCATCAGTTTCTTCAGCAATTCCTAAAGCCGCTCTATGTCTAGTACCTAAACGTTTATTTATCTTAGAACTACTACTAGTAGGAAAAACAGCTCCAGCACAAGTAATTCTATCACCTTGAATAATTACACCACCATCATGAAGGGGATTATTAGGAAAGAAAATAGAAATTAGCAAATCACTAGATAAATCAGCATAAAGTTTTTTTGCTTTATCTATATAATTACCTAAACTAATATCTCTTTCTAAAACTATTAAAGCCCCAATTTTTTGTTTTCTTAAATAATCCATAGCTTGTACTATTTGATAAACTAAATGCTCTCTTTCATCAACTGTAAGTACTTTATGTCTTCCTAATAATTGATTTCTTCCTAACTGTTCTAATATATTTCTAATTTCTGGTTGAAAAATAACAATTAAAGCTAAAGGACCGTACATAATAACATATTCAAGTAAAATACCTACCGTCGTAAAGCCACAAACATCACTTATAATTTTTAAAATAATAATGATTACTACTCCTTTAAATAAAAGAGTAAGTTTAACACTATTTCTAATATTTTTTAAAATAATATAAAACATCAACCATACAATTGATATATCAATAATTTTTTTAATAATTGCTAAAACGCTAGTAACTGTAATAACCATAATATCCTCTCCTAACTATCTAAATTAAATTATCATCATCAGTATTAGATGTAGCTGAAACAACTACACTATCAACTTCTTTTAACTGTTCTGGTTTAACAACTTCACTAACATTAGAGTTAGGAACCGTAGTCTTACTTACATTTGAAACTAATGTATTATTAACTTTTTTACTATCATTAATATCTAATAATTTATCTTTTTCATTCATCCTTTTTTCAGCTAAATAACCAATACAAGCAAAAATCAAAATAATACATACAAAAACATAAACAATATAAATAGGGCCATCTAATGTATCCCTAAAAAATTCAATCATATAACTAAAAGACACCACCTTTATTCTTCATTTATTATCATAACATGGAGATTATTCTTTTTCAACCGAAGAACAAAAATTTATAAGCAAATAATTTATATTATATTAAATCTATCAAGTATAAACGCAATACTATTAAATAATATATGTACTTAAAATTAAACTATTAAAATATTAAACTATTAAACTATTAAACGGTGCCGACTAAAGGATTTGAACCTTTGACCTACTCATTACGAATGAGTTGCTCTACCTCTAAGCTAAGTCGGCAAAAAAACTTTACTAATATAGTATAGCAAAGTTTTAATAATTAGAAAAGATTATTCTGTTCTAAGAGCAATAACAGGATCTTTTTTACTAGCCATTTTTGAAGGAATAAAACCACTCAAAATTGTTAATGAAACACTAATTATAAGTAATATTATAGCATGAACTGGATTAAGTTTAGCTACATTAGGTAATTCAGCTAAACTATAAATTAAAGCATTAATAGGGAATGTTAATAAATACGCTATAATTAAACCTAAAACTCCACTACAAACACCTATAATAAAGGTCTCAGCATTAAAAACTCTAGTAATATCTTTACCCCTTGCCCCTAAAGCTCTTAATATTCCAATTTCTTTAGTTCTCTCTAATACTGATATATAAGTAATAATTGCAATCATAATACAAGAAACTATTAAAGAAATAGAAGAAAAAGCAATTAAAACATAAGTAACAGCATCCATAATACTACCTGATAAAGAACTAATCATAGAAGCATAATCAGTGTATAAAATCTGATCACTTTCCTCTTTATCTTTATTATAATTATCTAAATAATCCGTTATATAATCTTTAGTTTCAAAATCCTCTGGATATAAATAAATTATAGAAGGCATAACTTCAGCCCCTAATACTCCTAAAATACTATCCTTTGTAACTGTAGAAGTTGTATTATCAAATTCTTGTCCAGTTAAAATATTATAATCTACTTCTTGTTGTTTTTTAACAATCTCACTATCTTTATTTTTACTAATAACTTCATCTACCAAAGAAGAATTATAATAAATTCCTGATTGAGTTAATTCTTTTTTATCTTCTTTTCCTCTTATAATCGCTTGAACTTTTATAGTAATAGCATCTGCACTTTCATACATTCTTTCATAATCTTTACTAGCTACAAAATAATTACCAGTATCCTCATAATAAATATCATTAGGAATAACTTTCAATTCTTTAGCTAAAATATCATCAAAAGAAATATCTTTACTAGTATCAAAACCTAAAGCTTCAAGAGTAGCCTTATCAAGTTCATTTCTTGAATTAACAGCAAGAACAATTCCAGCTACATCAGAAGAAATAGTACCAGCTAAAACATCATAATCCTTCTCTAAAGTACTATTACCATTAATACTATCAGGATATAATGACCATCCCATAACGCCTGTCATTGAAGTAGTAGACATACTATAATTAGTAGAAGTTGGTACTAATGAATAACTATCATCAGGCCTTTTAGTAACAACATTTAATGTAGTACCATATTCATATCCTATAGCATTTAACTTATCTTTATTAATATTTTCTATATAATCTATATAATTATTATCAATTTTATTAATATGCATCATCATCTCTAAACTGTTTTCCCTTGGAAAAACTAATTTATTATTAGAATATTCTTTATGTTTATTATTATTTTCTACAAACTCTTGCATAGTATCTTCATTAATATTCATCGCTTGAGTACTAATAGTAATAGGCATCTGAGACAAAGTATCTTCTTCATATTCATCTATCTTTAATTGAAACCCATTAGATAAAGATAATATTAAAGCAATTCCAATTATTCCAATTGAAGCAGCAAAAGAAGTTAAAAAAGTTCTTCCCTTCTTAGTTTTAATATTATTAAAAGATAATTTTAACGCTGATATATAACTAAGAACTGTCTTTTTAATTTTTAATTTTCCACCTAATTTTTCTTTTTCCTTAACAGGATTACTATCACTTAATATCTCTCCATCTTTAAGTTCAATAATCCTATTAGCATAATCATTAGCAAGTTCTGGATTATGTGTAACCATAATTACCAATTTATCTTTAGATATTTCTTTGATAAGATCCATAATTTGTACACTAGTTACAGAATCAAGTGCTCCGGTTGGTTCATCAGCTAAAATTATTTCTGGATCATTAACAAGAGCTCTAGCAATTGCAACTCTTTGCATCTGTCCCCCAGATAATTGATTAGGTCTTTTATGAGCATGACTCTTAAGACCTACTCTCTCAAGAGCTTCAAGAGCTTTTTTCTTAGCAACTTTTTTCTTATAACCACTAAGTATTAACGCCATTTCTACATTTTCTAAAACACTAATATGACTTATTAAATTATAAGATTGAAAAATAAAACCAATACAATTATTACGATAATAATCCCATTCAACACTTTTAAATTTTTTAGTACTCTTATTATTAATAATTAAATCACCACTATCATATCTATCAAGACCACCAAGAATATTTAAAAGAGTTGTCTTCCCACTTCCACTACTTCCTAAAATAGCAACAAATTCACATTTTCTAAATTTTAAACTTACATCTTTTAAAGCATGTTGAACAAAATCACCTGTTTTATAACTTTTTTTTATGTTTTTTAATTCAAGCATAAATTCCTCCTCTACATAATTATATACCAAATTATAATATTTTTATTTTATTTTTTTCAATATAATGTTAAAATTAAGAAAAGGAGGGATCGATATGTCAATATTACTACATATTAAAACTAGCCCTCTAGGACAATACTTAATTTAGTATTGTCTTTTTTCTATGGAGGAGTAAATGAAAACAATATATGATTATCAAAAACAAATAATTAAGATATTAAAAGAAAAAGAAATATTGAACTTTAAAAAATTAGAAAAATTGGCATCTATAAATACTTATCAAGAACGTAGTAATTTCTTAGAAGCATTATATAATTTAGAGATATCTGAAAAAATCTATAATATAAAAAAAGGAACTTATATTCTATTTCCTAAAGAAACATATAAAGTTGACTATATAATACCAACTTCTAAAGGATTAATTTTTAAAAAGAATAAAAGTGTTGTTGATGATAATATTAATAAAGGAAAAATAATTCTTCCTGAAGATATTGTAGTTACTACTAATGATAATAATCCCAAAATAATTAAAGTAATCAGTAGAAATACCAATTTTTTTAAAGAATATCTTTTAAAAGAATTAAAAGAAAAGAATTTAACATACAAACAAATTAAGCATTTAGCAGTTGCAAGAAATAAAGAAAAAATTACTGAATTAAAAGATCTTTTACAAAAATTAGAAGAAACAGGAGAAATATATGTAAATAATAATATCTATCAAATATGGCCAGAAAATTTAATTTTAACTAAATTAGAACTAGATAAAAAAGGAAAACCATATTTTTTATTTGAAGGCAAAAGAATATATAAAGAAGATGCTGAACTTAAAGGAGCCCTTCAAGAAGATATAATCGCTGTATCAAAAAGAGGTAAACATATAGAAAAGATAATTAAACGAAATATTCAAGAAGTAGTATTAGAAGTAGTAGAAAATGATGGAATAAAAGATATAGAACCTGTTTTAATACCAGGGAGAGGAAAAATTAAGACTAGAATTAGTTCTATTGACATAAAAAAGCTTAATCCTGGAGACAGAATACTAGCTTCTATTACTTTAAATAAAACTATAGATGGAGTTTATGAAGCAAATTACTTAAGTACAATAGGTAATATTAATGATAAAGATATAGATATTATCTCAATAGCGGCTAAATATGGGTTTCATATAAACTTTTCAAAAGAAGCTTTAGATGAAGCAACAACACTTCCTAAAGAAGTAAGAAAGGAAGATCTAACTAATAGATATGATTTTAGAGATCGCTTTACAACTTTTACTATTGATTGTGATAATACTAAAGATATGGATGATGCTGTTAGTATTACAAGAAATGAAAATGGTAACTATATTTTAGCAGTTCATATCGCTGATGTTTCTCATTATATAAAAAGAGGAAGTTTTCTTGATAAAGAAGCCTATGAAAGAGGATTATCAACATATCCAGCTAATACTGTAATACCTATGTTTCCTTCTTCAATTTCAAATGGTATTTGTTCTTTAAATCCTAATGTTTCTCGTCTTACAAAAACATGTTTAATGGAAATATCACCAACTGGAGAAATTTTAAATTATAATTTAGTTAACTCAGTAATTAAATCAAAAATAAAAATGAGTTATTCAAAAGTTAATAAATTATTAAATGAAAATATTTATGATGAAGAATATAAACCATTTATAGATGATTTGAAACTTATGAATGAACTTTCTAATATTTTAACAAACAAACGTGAAAAAGAAGGAATGTTAACCTTTGATGAAAATGAAATTAATTTTATTGAAGATATAGATGGTAATGTTACAGACATTGAAAATAAAACTAATGGAACAGCTGGAAAAATAATTGAAAACTTTATGATCTTATATAATTATTGTGAATCACTTTATTTAAATTATATTATTGGCACTTCAATAAACAGAATTCATCAATCACCTGATAAATTAATGTTAAATAATGCTATTACTAAGTTAAAAAGCTTAGGTTATGATCTACCAAATAATCAAAATCTTCCAATTTCTAAATTTATTCAAACTACCTTAGATAAATATTATAATACTAATGATTATCAAATCATTTCCGAAATATTTTTAAAGTCTTTACCTAAAGCACAGTATTCCCCATATCCAACAGGTCACTTTGGTTTAGGATTAAATTACTATACTCACTCAACTTCACCTATTAGAAGATATCCTGATTTAAAAGCTCAACAAATAATTGATTCATATCAACAAGGCAAATTAAATGAAATAGAGGATACTAATACTTTAGAAATAGTTTGTGAACATTGTTCTTTTAAAGAACAACAAGCTGATCTTTTAGAAAGAGAAGTAAAACTAATAAAATGTTTAAAATATGTAGAACGCCATCCCTTAAAATGCTATTATGGAACAATAACAAATATAGATGAAACTAGAGCTTATCTTAACACTATTACTAGAATACCTGGTTATATAGATTATCAAGATATTCCTAATGTTCACTATGTTAAATCAAAAAAACAAATAAAGAATGATAAAAATCAAGTTGTTTTAAAAATTGGTGATTTTGTCCATGTTCAATCTCATAATACTGATCATAAAGAACTAAAAGTAAATTTTGATTTTTTAAAGAATATAACTTTAGAAGAACAAAATCAAAAAGGAGCTACGGCTCTAAAGAAAAATTATGTTAAAAAATTATATTAAAAAAACAGTTTTATGAAATGCACCCCTTAGAGTAGACAATAATAAAAAAATCATTTCGATTTCTTT
>CAMMBL010000051.1 GCA_946494015.1 uncultured Mycoplasmatota bacterium
ACGGGAATCTATCATCTTTTACCTACTCCTTTCTTCTATCTTCTTATAACTTTATGTTAACATATTAATTAATTTTAGTCTATATAATAACTAACCTAAAATAATCTTAATATATCATAGAACGTGACATAAATCATTAATAACATTAATAAGAATAAACCAGCGGCATGAAATTTGGCTTCTGTTTCTGGTTTAACAGGACTACCTTTAATCTTTTCAATAATTATAAATAAAATATGTCCTCCATCAAAAGCTGGCAATGGTAACAGATTAATAAAGCCAACATTAATAGATAAAAATGAAAATAAATAAAGTATACTTGCTATACCACCACTAGCTTGGGCTCCTACAACTTCATAAATACCAACAGGTCCACTTAATTGACTAACTTTTATATTTCCTGTAAATAAATTAATTAGAGTAACACCCATTTGTTTGAATAAAGATCCTGTTTTTACTACTGTATATTCTAATGATGCTAAAAAACCATGTTTTTCTTCTCCTTCCATAGATATACCATAAATATAGCGTTCTTCTCCATCTAATTTTTGTTTTTCTGGTTTAATTTTATAAGTTTTTATATCGCCATTAGACTTCTTAACTTTAAACACATTTTTATTATTAGGATCTGCTATAGTTATATAAAGAGAAATATCATCAATAGTCCATATATCATGATTATTTATTTCTAATATTTCATCACCTTTTCTAAGACCAGCTTCATATGCTGGAGTATCTTTGGTAACATCTGATAATATTGGTTCTGTAGATGTAGAGCCAAAGACTAAAGCAATAAAGAAAAGAACTAAAATAGCGGAAATAAAGTTAAAACCTGCACCAAAAAACATAACAAGAAATCTTTGCCAAGGTTTTTTTCCTTGTAAAGTTCTATCTTTAGGTAAATTTTCTTCTTCCCCTTCTTCTCCTGCTAGCTGGCAAAAACCTCCTATTGGAATAGCTCTAAGAGAATAGATTGTTTCTCCTTTTTTGAAACTAAATAATTTAGGTCCCATTCCAAGTGCAAATTCATAAACATAAATACCTGTTAATTTGGCAAAAAGGAAATGTCCACCTTCATGAATAAAAATAATTGATCCAAGTAAAATTATGAATAATATTAATGTAACCATTTTTCCTCCCTAAATTACTCCCATTATTATTATAAATGCTAATATTACAAAAATTAGACTATCAAAGCGATCTAAAATACCTCCATGTCCTGGAATTAGATTAGAGAAGTCTTTAACTCCATAATGCCTTTTTATACTTGAAAAAACAAGATCTCCAAGTTGTCCTACTACTGATAAGAACATAGTAATTAAGATTAATACTACTAAAGATATCTCAGGATTAATAACTACAAAATAAAAGGTTGTAGCGACAAAAGTCCCCATTAAAACTCCACCTATTAATCCTTCTACTGTTTTATTTGGACTAATATCTTTGGCTAGTTTTGTTTTTCCTATATAACTACCTGTTATAAAGGCAAAGGTATCTGTAATTACTGTTATTAATAATAAATATATTAAATAATTTAAATCGTAATTTCTAATTACTAAAATTAAATTAAAGGCTGTATTTATAAATAATAGCGATCCTACTAAATATAGAGCATCATTAATATTATAATCTAAATTTTTCTCACCAAATAAAATTGGTAATACAAAAACAAAAATTATAAAACTTATTAAGCGATAATCCATTGTATAACTAAATACGTTTTGATTATATGTTAGTATACTAGATAAAATTATTAAAAAGTAGGCTAATATTTTTATAAACTCAGGAAATTTTTTCTTTTTTTCTCTTATTTTAACTAATTCATACATTGCTCCCACTGCTAACAATGTCATAAACAGTCCAAAATAGATTCCTCCAACCAATAATAAAGGTACAAATATTAAAATCATAATAATTGCACTTAGAATGCGTTTTTTCATAAATATCCTCCATATCTATCTATATTTAAGTATAATATAATTTTATGAAATTAACAATAAATCTTCTTTATTTGTTATAAAATTATATTCTTTATTTACTTCTTCTATAGATAATAAAAGGGATTATTTTCTAATAACCCCTAAAATTTATCAATATTAATTTTTACGTATTTATTGTCTTTTAAGGCACTGCTTTCTTGAATTATAGTTCTAATAGCATTTATTACTTTACCATTTTTTCCTATAATTTTTCCTATATCAGCTTCAGATACTAAAACTTCAATTATAATTTCATTTTCATTATCACTAGGAAATTCCTTTACAGTTACAGCTTCTTCGTTACTGACAATATTTTTAATAATCTTTTCAGTCAATTCAACTAATGACATTACTTTTCTTCCTTTTTAACTTTAGCTTCAGCAAATTTTTTCATGATACCAGCATCTTTTAATAAACTTCTAACTGTATCAGATGGAATAGCTCCATTATTTAACCATTTTAAAGCTACTTCTTCGTTAATCTTTATATCTTTATTAACAGAAAGTGGATTATAAGTACCAACTAGTTCGATATATTCTCCATCCCTTCTACTTCTTGAATCTGTAGCAACTATACGATAAAATGGTCTTTTTTTCGCTCCCATTCTCATTAATCTTAATTTTACTGCCATATATAATAACCGTCCTTTCTTTTTTCTATATAATTATAGAACAAAAAATAAAGACTGTCAACCTTTTTTTATTGACAGTCTTATTTTAGTTATCGGATAAATAATCTTCATTTACTTCTTCATCTATTTTTTTATTTATTTCATCATCACTTTCCATTATTTCATCCCAATCATCTATTTCATCTAAGGCATTTATTCTAACTTTAGTATCACCAACTAATTCTATTCCTAAAACTTTATCTATTGTACAGTTAATATTATTACCATCTATTTCGGCTTTAACACAACTTGGTCCACTTAAACTCCTAATTATTACTTCCTCATTATTAATGTTTTCATTAACTCCTTGGATATTAATAGTTTCACTATAATTTTTTGTTTGTTTTAAAACTTCTGTTTTACTATCATTATCATACGAATACCAAATATTTATATCATAACTACCAGTTATAATTACATTTTGATTAGAAACTGTACCACTAAAGTTATGATTTATTACCCAACATCCTAATATTGTTGTAGGACTATTAGTCGCTTGTAATGATAAGTTATCAACAAATTGTTTTTTACCTTTACCAATAACTGCTTTGGTTACTATTTCTTTATATTTATACTCGGCCAAACTTATCCCTCCTCTAATTTAATCTATGCTTTTAACTAATAAAAAGTACATAAAAAAATGACAAATTACTTATTAGGTATGTCATTTTCTAAAATCATAGTAAATGCTTGATTTAAGCCTTCTTCAAAATTAGTTAAAATATCATTCAATTTCTTTTGTTTAAGTAGATACTCTTGATATAAGGACATCGCCATTAATTCATTAGTAACCTTATTTAGTTTAGTTTCTATTTCTTTATTTAAATAAGCACTTTTAATATATTTTTGTTGTAGAGTTTTAATATATTTAATTTTAGCCATTATTTCTTTATTATTTTCTAATTTTTTTCTTATTAATATATATTCTTGATATATAGCATCTTTTTTTATTTGTTCTACAAGTTTAGAGGCTTGATTTAGTATTTCTTCTTCAGTTATAAATTTCTCCATCTAAACTCCATGTTTTCGCTTCTTTTATCAAAACATTAACTATACTACCAAGTTTAACATTATCACCCTTAAAGTTAATTAATTTATTAGTATCACTATAACCAAAGTATTCATTTTTCTTATCACTAATACCTTCTACTAAAACAGGAACTATTTTACCTACTAATTTATCATTATTTTCTTTAAAATATTTATTAACTAATTCATTTAATTTATATAGTCTTTCTTCTTTTTCTTCTTTACTAATATTATCTTCAAGCTTAGATGCTGGAGTACCTACTCTAGGTGAGTATATAAATGTAAAAGCATTATCATATTTACATTCTTCTACAAGTTTTAAAGTTTCATTAAAATCTTCTTTTGTTTCATTAGGAAAACCTACAATAATATCTGTAGATATTGTACAGTTTGGAATTAATTCTTTCATTTTATGAAATAAAGTTAAATATTCTTCTTTAGTATATCTTCTTCCCATTAATTTTAATATTCTATTACTACCTGATTGAACTGGTAAATGAATACTAGGCATTATATTAGGGTATTTAGCAATTACTTCTATCATTTTATCATTAAAATCCCAGGGATGACTTGTCATAAATCTAATTCTTGGAATATTAGTTTTAGCAATATCTTCTAATAATTCTGCCAAAGAATAGTTATCATATAAATCTTTACCATAGGCATTAACATTTTGACCTAATAGAGTTACTTCCATATATCCTTGTTTTATTAAATCTTCTACTTCTTTAATAATATCTTCTTTTTCTCTACTTCTTTGTCTTCCTCTTGTATAAGGAACAATACAATATGTACAGAATTTATCACAGCCAAAAATGATATTTACATAAGCTTTATATTTACTATTACGATCTACTGGTAATTGTTCTATTAAATCTTTTTCTCTTGAATAAACTTCTATTTGTTGTTTTTCTTTATCAGTCTTAGATAATATTTCAGGTAATTCATAGAAATTATGTGTACCTATTATAAAATTAACAAAAGAATATTTTTCCATAATAGTTTTAACTATTATTTCTTCTTGAGCCATACATCCACATAAACCAATTACTAATTCTTTTTTTGTTTCTTTTAAATGTTTCGCTCTACCAAGTAAACCAAAGGCTTTATTATGAGCATTCTCTCTTATAGAACAGGTATTTAAAAGAACTAAATCAGCTTCTTGCATCTCATTAGTGAAAGTATAACCTAATAATTCTAATATTCCTTTTATATTTTCACTATCATGTTCATTCATTTGACAACCATAAGTTTTTAAAAAGCATTTTTTACCTTTATACTTATTTAAATATTTAGAATCTATTTGATAATTTATTTTTTTATAATCTTTTTTATCACTACTTCTAGCAACTTTAAAATCTGGTAAATGCATATACTTCACATCCTTTTATAAATTTAATTTTAAAACTTTTTCTACTTTTTTTATAGCATTATCTAAACTACTATTGTTATTAATAATACTAGTTATTGGTCTTTTATTTATGTTTTCTTCTTCAAAATCAGTAGAATCGGCTAAAAATCTACGACATAACTCTTGATATTTAGGATTTATTTCTTTTCTTTCTCTATCTAAAGCTCTTTGTAGTCTAATACCATCATCTACTTTTATTAAAAGAGAAATAATATTTTCAAGTCCATAGAACTTTATGAACTGATCTAGTCCTTCTAAAGTATTACTACCTATATAATTATAATTTTCTAAATCTATATTAGCACTAGTTGTAAAATAATACCAAGGTCCATAAATAGTATTATACATTCTTTTTTCTATTATTTTACCTTGTTTTTCTAATAATAGCATTTCTTCTACTGTTTTAAAATAATATTCTTTTCCTAAAACTTCACCTGTTCTTTTAGGTCTTGTTGTCGACATTATCATTTCTTTAAAAGCAAATTTATTTTCTTTAATTAATCTTCTTTTAATTGTATCTTTTCCAGAAGAAGATGGTCCTATAAATATAACTAATTTACCCATTTCCTCACTTCTTTCTAGGCATTTATATTCTATCATATAACAATAGAAAAAAGAAGAATTTATTTTTCTTCTTTTAAACTGTAACTTCCATTAAAACATTTTTTACTATATTATCCATGAAAGTTAATTTATTATTCATTAACTCATTTTTAATGATATCAAAATTTTTCTTTACCAAATTTATAATTTCTTCAACTCTTGGAAGAAGACGTCTTTTTTTAGATAATTCAGAGACTATCGTTTCTAAATTTTTTAGTTTTGTATATTTTCCAAAATTACCACTTTTAATAAAAGTATTATATAAATTAGTAAATGATACTAAATCAATAGCATTAAATCTTGTATCTTCTAGTAATTTTAAAGTTGTACATAAATTACCTGTACTAATAGCAAGATCTAATATAGTTTTACCATCATTATTGCGAATGTTTGGAAGAAATTCTTTATTTCTTTTTAATTTTTTAATTATCTTAGCTGTATAAATATAATCTTTTAAAGCTAGAAGATGGGCAAATGTATTTCCTTCTTTATTTTGATGGTTAATTGCACTATCATTATTATTTACATATTTTTCTATAATAGTATATTGTTTAGCTTTTAATAGACGCATTAATACAGTATTACCATCTTGATCTAATGTATTTAATGGTACTATTTTCTTTTTTAAAATCTTATCGACTAATTCCATATGTCCTTCCTTAATTAATTCAAAAATCAAGGACGGGTCGTCTTCACAAGCTTTAATCGCTTGTGTTTCATCGTAAAACATTTAAAACACCTCTTTTTTTACGTGAGGTCTTTATTATACCATACACGTTATGTTTTGTCAATTTTACTACATTCTTAGTATGCTATAATACTTATTTTTTATACCTGTAAAATGTTTTATTAATCACTTAAAGCGATTGTAAAAGGATTATTCTTTGTGCCATCTCCTCCTGTTATTTGCACGTTAGATTTTAGATTTAGGGATGGGCTAACCCCGTACCTGTAAGCACCAGTCGGAGCGCCGCTTAACGAGGCGCCATCGTTGTCCACGTAACGTACGAAAGATGCACTATCTGGAGTTAAGATCCAATAAGTTGTATTATTACCATATCTATCAAATTGGCCAGACATTAATTCTCCATATCTAAGTAAGCCTACCTTTGCTATAGTCGTCTTTGATGTTAGGATATTATCCTTAGCATTTGTATATTTGGCTAATTTATATGATGCTCCATCTTTTACAAATCCAAGATACCAAGTTGTCTCGTCTTCTATCATCACTATATCTTCACTTGTCAAATAGCCATTTCCTGTATTCAAATAGTCATTATTCAAAAATGTTCCTATTGTATTAGTACTCGAAAAAGTTGTATTACTACCAAAATAACTTGTTATGAATGTTCCTCCACTCTTTAACGGTTCAGTACTAGTTATCTTTGTTCCTGTACCATTCTCATGACTCACTATCCGGTATAGATTATTTTCTCCTGTACCAAATCTTATATATTCTCCACTATATCTTGTACTTAACATTGTTCCTGAAAGGTCTTTTTCATTATCTCCATTCAAACGATAAGGATTATCTATCGTTCCATCACCATCTACGATTTTAACGCTAGATTTTAGATTTATTGATGGCCGCACGCCGAGAACAAAGGTCGGAGTGACGTTGACCGCGTCGCCACCGCTGTAGACGCTACGCACGGTAGAACCGTATGGTGTTAATGTCCACCATCGAAGTCCATTATTTAGATATCCATTCTTATAAGTAGTACCTTTATAACTAGATTGATATTCATACATATTAAGTAGTCCTACAGGATCTGTTGCTATTGTTGTTCCATTAGGTTTTTTAATACTACCTAAAGCTGTTGTATCAAAACTGTTATCCCATTTTGCATCTGTTACTATAAAGTTCTCATAATCTCTTAAATTACCTAAGAAACCATCAACACTTGTATCATTTAACCAATCTTCCATATAACTTCCTTCAAAAGCTTCATTATATTCACGATTATAACTAATTGCACTTATATTCCATTGGGTTACTAATTTAGTTGTTTTCGCT
>CAMMBL010000052.1 GCA_946494015.1 uncultured Mycoplasmatota bacterium
ATTATTACTAGGTATATCTATTGATATCATAGTAGAAGGTGCCTTTTTATTAAACACTCTACTTTCTTCTCCTAAAACTCTACCATCTTTAACAGCCTTAACTGTTACTTTATGTTCACCATAATTATATTCACTTAAATTCAATGTAGTTTGATACCCAGGAGTTATATTAGTAGTTCTACCTCCATAACCACTAATAAGTTGTAACACATCCTCTCTTTCATGACGATCAATTTCATTTATAATTTCATTATTATCAATATAAATTTCTACATCAACATTACTTTCTTCACTCATTACCCAACCCCTAATAAGTACACTATCAATAGCAACCTCATTATTTGTTGGAAAATCAATATCAACTAAAGTATTATTACTAGCATTAACCGTTGAAAAAAAGCTAAAAATTCCTATTATTAATAAACTTAGAATTAAAAATTTTTTAATTTTCATAAATACTACCTCCCATAATCCACTATTTACTAAAATTCTATCACAAATTTATGAAATTTGTGCTTAATTTTAATAATAAATTTGCACTTATTTACAGCCTTAAATATAATCACCCTTATCTTTTCAATTAAAAGGCAAATAATAAAAATCAAAATTGCATAAATAAAGATGCGACCAACTACTGAAGTTGAAGTAATAACATAATCTACATCTAAATTTAAAAATTTATATAACTGTTCTCTAACAAGCAAATTTTCATGAATTAAATAAACCCCTAAAGTTAAAGAAGCAATACTATTAATTAATTTATTTCTAATTGAAAGGGTTTCAAAGAACAAAAAATAACTAAAACTTTGAATTAATACCATAATACCGCTATAAAGTTCACACCCACTTCTAAAATAATAACCTACCTCTCTAATTAGAGGACTATCAAAAGAGATTAAATAATTACAAAAATTATATAATAAAAAATTAAATAAATAACTAAAACAGAATATAGCAATCAAAATAACCTGTTTTTTATTCTTAGAATAGTTTTTAAAATGAATATTGTTCTTAATTGGATATTTAGCAAAATAAGAACCAACAAAATATAATAGGATAAAGTGAACCACCATAAAACCATCATTTTTAATATTAGATTGATAACTAAGATTAGGGATAATTGAAAATAATAAAATCATTATAAAAATCAAACGTCGATGTTGTCTTTGATCAATATTTTCTATTAATTTATTTAAAAAAGGAGAAAGACACAATAAAACAACATAGGCATTTAAAAACCAATAATTATTAGTCACATCAAGAGGAAAAACATTTTTAATAATATCAACTTGTGATAAACTAACTATTCCTAAAAGTGAAAAAATAACAACAAACAATATTCGATAAAATAAAGATTGACCAAGTAAAGAGGTAACCTTATTAATTTTAAAAGTACTTTTATATTGAAAATAACCTGTAACTAATACAAAAGAATTAACATGCACAATAGTAAAATATTGAATAAACTTCAAAATTATATATATTGTTTCTGAACAATGATCTAAAATATTACTTCTAGTAATTAAATGCCAAATTACAATCATAAACATTGATATAATCCGCATTAATTCAAAATTTGATAATCTTTGTTTTTTTACTACTTCCATTTCCTTCCCCACCCTATAATAAAAATATATCATAGAAACATTGAGAAATTCAAGAACATGATATAAGAAATTATCTATATTACTTAGAAAAGTCTTACAATTATCCATTTAATAAAGAAAAAACCATTAAGTTCAAAACTTAACAGCCTATTTTTTTATTTTTCCAGACATCTTTCTTAAAGGTTTAGTAACTTTCCAAGAAAGACTATTAAGAAGCTTAGCAATCTCTTGTTTTAAATTTTCATTTTCACCTTTTAATTTATTTATCTCTAAATTATATTTTTCTTTAGTTTCTAAATCAAGATCTACTAACTCTTTAATTAATTCAAGATAGTGTTCTTTATCTAACAAAAGCATCTTCAAGCTTATATTAATATTATCATTTTCTTTAAAACCTTTATTTATAATAACTTGAGGATCAGCTGTATTAGAAATATATTTATCTTTATAAATTAAATAATTAACAAAGATTAAATCTTTTTTCTCTATTCCTTTACAATCTATAAATTCAAAACAAACACCACTTATATCACTAAAATCAATTCTAAGTTTCTTAACACTCATTTTTATATCAAGATTAATAAAACAAATATTATTTTGATGTGTATAATAAAATATTTCACTATCTTCTTCATTAAAACCATTACCATAATCATAATAAACTTGATATTTATAATCATAAGTTTCCATATTATGAGGAGTAAATTCTAAATAATTGTTATTCCAAACATTTAAAGGTATAGCTTTAACTTTTAAACCTGTTTTATATATACAATACATAAAGCTTAGCTGATCTCTCTCACTATAATTTAAAATCATATCAAACCATAATTTCATTGTTTTTCTAACTAAAGGATCATTATGTCTTTTAACAATCAAAGTCATTTCTAATAATCCTAGATCATCTTTAAAGTTTTCCTGTTTATAAAATGATAATAATTTATCTATTCTTTCTTTATTTCCTTTTTTATATCTAATACATGCTTTCGCTTCTTCAGCAATAGAATTACGAAGATGATGTTTACACGCTAGAAAAACATCATTTTTATAATCAAAATATTCATTTAAAAATTCCTTAACACTCTTTTTAAATATAACTGAAGCATCTATCCATATACTTAATGTATAGTTTTCATCAATATAGGAATCTCCTATCATTTTAAGTTTTCTTGATAAATAATGATTAGATAATTTGTCATCTTCAATGTATATTATTTTCCAAGTAGATGAAGTTAATTGCTTATTATTAGTAAAACAAATATAGTCTATATTCTCCTCATTTACTTTTACTTCTTTTAAATTATCATAACTACCAGTAATACATGTATATACACAGATCTTTTCCATTTTTATCTCCCTATCGAATAATAATTTATACCTTTATTTTTCATAATAACAGGATCATAACAATTCCTACCATCATAAATATTAGCATACTTCATATATTTTGTATAATTATCAATATTATAATTCTTAATCTCTGCCCATTCTGTCATAATAAGTACTGCATCACTATTTTTTATCGCTTCATCGATAGTATTTGCATATTTTATCTTATTATTATAAATTTTCTTAACTTTATCAAGAGCTATAGGATCATAAACAGTAATATCAGCATCATAATCTAAAAGCATATCAATATTAACTAATGATGGCGCTTCTCTTAAATCATCTGTCATAGGTTTAAAAGTTAATCCTAATATTGTAATTTTTTTCCCTTTTAAAGAATAATTAAAATCTTCTCTTAATTTATTAAATAAAATTAATTTCTGTTTTTTATTAATTTCTATACATGCTTTTACTAAAGTAAGTTCACAATCATTTATTTTACTCAACCAGTGCAAAGCTTTTGTATCTTTAGGAAAACAACTACCCCCATAACCAATACCTGGTTTTAAGAATAGTGAACCAATTCTTTTATCATAACTCATTCCCTTTGTAACTTCATCAATATTAGCTCCTACTTTATTACATAAATTAGCAATCTCATTAATATATGATATTTTTAAAGCTAAAAAATCATTAGAAGCATATTTTACCATCTCAGCACTACGTCTATTCATCTCAAGATAAGGAACATTATAAGGCTCTTTTAGTAATGGCTCATATAATTCTCTCATAACTTTAAAAGCATTATCATCAACCGCTCCAACTATTATTCTACTAGCATATAAAGTATCATGAATAGCACTACCCTGAGATAAGAATTCAGGATTACTAACAACAGTTAACTTAATATCTTTTCTTTTACTAGATAAATATTTTTCTACTTCATCATTAGTACCTATTGGTACTGTTGATTTAATAACTACTACCATATCTTTATTTGCATATTTAATAATATTATTACAAACATCATATACATAATCTAAATTAGCACTTCCATCTTGTCGTTCTGGTGTTCCAACTCCAATAATAATAACATCACTATCTTTATAACAACTATTATCAGTAGTAAAAGTTAAATTATCTTTCGCTAACAATAAATATTTATCCAAATCTTTTTCATATATAGAACTTTTCCCTTGTCGCAAAAGCTTAATTTTCTCTTGATCAACATCTATACATACTACTTTATTACCTATATAAGCTAAAACAACACCTGTAATTAACCCAACATAACCTGTGCCAGCAACTACAACTTTCACTATTCATCACCGCCATAAAATCTTTTATACCATAAAATAAATTTATGTAATCCTTCTTCAATTGAAGTTTTAGGAACAAATGAAGTAACTTCTTTTAAATCTGATATATCGGCAAAAGTCTGATAAACATCTCCTTGTTGCATTGGTAAATACTTTTTCTTAGCTACTTTACCTATTTCTTTTTCTAACACTTCAATAAAATCACTAATTTTTACAGGTTTATTATTACCTATATTATATATTTTATAACTAACACCATCTTCATCTTTTAAAGGTATCTTATCAAGTAATTTAACTATTCCTTCTACTATGTCATCTATATAAGTAAAATCTCTATACATATCACCATTATTAAACACTTTAATTTCTCTATTATTAAAAATAGCATCCGTAAAAGAAAAATAAGCCATATCTGGACGTCCATATGGTCCATATACTGTAAAAAATCTAAGTCCTGTAGTTTTAATATCATAAAGATTACTATATGCATAAGCCATTAACTCATCACTTTTTTTCGTAGCAGCATATAAACTAACTGGTTTATCAACTTTATCTGTTGTAGCATAAGGAACTTTCTTATTTTTTCCATAAACAGAACTAGAGGAAGCAAATAATAAGTGTTTAACTGGATAATATCTACAACATTCTAAAATATTATAAAAACCTATAATATTAGAAGTAATATAAGTATCAGGATGATCTATGCTATATCTAACTCCAGCTTGTGCTGCTAAATTAATAACAATATCAAAATTATACTTCAAAAAAAGTTTTTCTAATTCTTCTTTATTTGAAATATCCATTTTAACAAATAGAAAATTATCATATTGCTTTAATATTTCAAGTCTTGCTTTTTTTAAATTAACATCATAATAATCATTTAAGTTATCAAGAGCTATTACTTGATAATTATTTTCTAATAATCTTTTACTTAAATGAAAGCCAATAAATCCAGCTCCTCCAGTTACTAATATTTTTTCCATATAAAAAGTCCTTTCTAAATTTAATATCTATATTATAGTACTAAATAACTAATAATAACAAGTTATTTTTAATTCAAATACTTCTTTAACTCTTTAGTAACAACTATATACCCTTCATCAGTCAAATGAAGTCCATCATTACTATATTCTTCTTTTAATTTACCATCTTCATTTAACAATTTATTATAAGTATTTATATAAGTAATATTATTATCTTTAGCATATTCTTTTAATTCTTTATTTATTTTTACAATATCACTATTTTTTCTACCTTCAACCATATCTTCATCAATATCAGCATTAACTGGATAAATACTTTCAAGATATATTACTGCCTGTGGTTGATTCTTTTTTATTTTTCTAATAATTTTTTTAATATTAGTAATTACTTCTTCAGGACTTCTTTCATCTCTAAGATCATTAGTACCAATTAAAACAAAAATTTTACTAGCATTATATTTATACACTCTATTACGCATATCTTTTAAAATATCTGTTGTTGTATTACCAGAAATACCACTATTAATAACAGGCATATTAGGAAAATATTTTTCCAAATCATAAAACTGGGTTATAGAGTCCCCTAAAAACAGATAATTATCAGGAACTTTTATTTCTTCTTTTTGTTCTTCTTGATCTTTTTCTTTTGCTAAAACATTAGTTTTAAATGATTGAAAAAGAAAAATAGCATTAAAAATAAGACTAATAGCTAAAAGTAGTAAAATAAATTGTTTATTATTTTTAGTCCTAGCTATAGCATTAATATTATAAATTTTTTTATTTTTCTCAATTCTAGTAAGTTTTCTTTTTTTTACTTGTTTTTTATTTTTTATTGCCATATACTACCTTCCATTCTTTCTAAATAAGTATAACACAAATTTAAGATTCTAAAAGACTGAAGAAAAATACTTGACATTATTTACCAACATTTATCTATCTAAAGTTATATTTTTAAAAGCATTATTTTTAAAATCATTTAAAACAATAGTAGCTGTTTTTTCATAATCTATAATACCACCTTTTTTTAAAGCTCCTCTTTTTGAAGCAATTTCTTCTAATATTTCTATATTAGTTTTATTATCTACTTCAAGAGAATATCTTTCTTCTAATTTATCTTTATATAGTTTAGTTAAAATAGAAATAGCAAAAGAAGCCAATTCTTCTTTATTTAATATTTCTTCTTTAATTGAAGAAACTAGTGCTAATTTTCTAGCTTGTTCTTGATCTTCCAATTTTGGCCATAAAATACCAGGAGTATCTAATAAATCTATATTTTTATTTAACCTAATCCAAGTTAAACTTTTAGTAAAGCCTGGTTTATTAGCAACACCTACTACTTTTTTCCCTACCATCCTATTAATTAAGGTACTTTTCCCTACATTAGGAATACCAATAATAAGGGCTCTTAAATTACGAGGCTTAAGTCCTTTTTCTTTTCTTTTTTCATTTATATTTTTACTAATTAAATTACTTATTTCCATAATTTTATTAATATTAGGTTTATTCATAAGATCAACAGCTACAACATAATAACCTTTTTTTTCATATTCTTTAATAAATTTATCAGTTTCTTTTTGATCACATAAATCATATTTTGTCATAATTAATATTTTAGGCTTATTTTTCAAAAGATCATCTATATCTACAATTTTAGAAGACACTGGAATTCTAGCATCAACTAATTCATAAACAATATCAACTAAATCAAGTTTTTCTTTTATTTCTCTCCTAGTTTTAGCCATATGACCAGGATACCACCCGATACGCTGTGATGCCAAACTTTTTTCTTTATTTTCCATTTTATCACTTCCTTACTCTATCGTTCCTACTACTAATTTTCTCTTTTTCTTACCTTTTTACCTACTTCATAATGTACGTTTTGAAAATTATTTTCGCCTTGAACATTATCTCTTAAAAGCTTTGGTTTCGTTTGATTGATTCTAAACAAATTAGCTACCAACTCATCCTCTTTCATATTATCTAGAATATCTTCTCTATATCGCAACTGTTTTCTTTTAAAAATAT
>CAMMBL010000053.1 GCA_946494015.1 uncultured Mycoplasmatota bacterium
TTTCTTATTTAATTTGATTTTTTCAGAAAGTGGGACGTTATCTTTGAAGTTAACGCAAAAAATAGAGCTAATTACAACTCTAATTTTCTTTAGTACTAAGAATTGCTAAAAAGGCATCAGCTGGTACTTCTACACTACCTATTTGTTTCATCTTCTTCTTACCTTCTTTTTGCTTTTCTAAAAGTTTCTTCTTTCTTGTAATATCCCCACCATAACATTTGGCAAGAACATCTTTTCTTAAGGCTTTAATATCAGTCCTAGCTATTACTTTATTTCCTATACTAGCTTGTACTGGTACTTCAAATAATTGTCTTGGTATTACTTCTTTTAATCTATGGACTATTAATTTACCTCGATTATAAGCAAAATCTTTATGAACAATCATACTAAGAGCATCTACTATTTCCCCATTTAATAAGATATCTAATTTTACTAAATCACTTGCTTCATAACCTATTACTTCATAATCAAAAGAAGCATATCCCTTAGTAATAGATTTTAATTTATCAAAGAAATCATAAACTATTTCAGATAAAGGAAGCTTATATATAAGACAAACTCTTGTATCATCTAAATAATTCATATTAATAAAAGTACCACGTTTATCCTGACATAATTCCATTAAAGGTCCAATATAGTCTTTTGGAGTATAAATTGAAGTTTTAACAAAAGGCTCTTTTATTTCTTTTATCTTAACTTTAGGAGGCATTTTATTAGGAGCATCTACAATAATAGTAGAGTTATCAGTAAGTGTTACTTGATAAATAACTGAAGGAGTAGTAGCTACCACATCAATATTAAACTCACGTTTAATACGCTCTATTGTTACTTCCATATGTAATAGTCCTAAAAAACCTGTTCTAAAACCAAAACCTAAAGCAACTGATGTTTCAGGTTCATAAACTAAGGCTGCATCATTTAATTTTAATTTAGCTAAAGCTTCTCTTAATTCTTCAAACTGATTAGTTTCAATAGGATAAAGGCCACAATAAACTACACTTTTTAATTTCTTATAACCTGGTAGTGCATCTATCTTTTCTTTAGTAGAGTTTAGAGTAATAGTATCTCCAACATGAACATCACTAATACTTTTAATAGAAGCATAAATATAACCTACTTCTCCTGTATTTAAAGAGTTTACTTCTACTTCTTTAGGCGTATTTTTTAATATTGATAACACTTCATAACTAGCTCTACTTTCTAGCATATAAATAGTATCACCTTTTTTAACTTTACCATTAAATATACGAACAGCGGTTAAAACTCCACGATAAGAGTCATAAATACTATCAAAGATTAATCCTTGTAAAGGTTTATTACTATCTCCTTTTGGTGATGGTATTTTTAAAATAATAGCATTTAACAACTCTTTTATCCCTTCACCAGTTTTTGCACTAGTTAAAATAATTTCATCTTCTAAAAATCCTAAATTAATAAGCTCCTCTTTAACTTTAGGAATATCAGCACTAGGCAAATCTATTTTATTAATAACGGGAATGATAGTTAGGTTGTTATCAAGAGCAAGATATAAATTAGCAAGAGTTTGAGCTTCAATTCCCTGTGTTGCATCTACTACTAAAATAGCCCCTTCACAAGAAGCTAGCGAACGATTAACTTCATAAGAAAAATCAACATGTCCTGGTGTATCAATTAAGTTTAATAAGTATTTTTCATTATTATATAAATAATTAATAGAAACAGCATTTAATTTTATAGTAATACCTCGTTCTCTTTCTATATCCATAGAATCTAATAATTGCTCTTTCATTTCCCTTTCAGTAACTGCTTTAGTTTCCTCTAAAATTCTATCAGCTAAAGTACTTTTACCATGATCTATATGAGCAATTATCGAAAAATTACGAATATTTTCTTGTTTCATAAACTTCACCTACTTAAAAATATAGTAACATCAGTTACTATATTATCATATTTTCTTAATTAACGTCTATTAGATTTAACTATTATGAAGATACCGCTTCATTTAACATATTAAAAAAAGCATTCATTCCCTTATTAAAAGCTGTTTCTATTAAATATGATAAATCAAGCCCTAATTTAGAAATATTATTTTCATAATTAACTTTATCCTTATTTAAATAATCTTTAATAGTAACGTCTTTTCCAGCGGCAATATCTTCTTCATATTCTTTAATTTGTTCTTCATTTAACATATTTTCTCTATTCTTACTATATTCATTATAACCACTAGCCTGCATAAAATATAAAACAAAGAAAAGAAATACAAGTATTAAAACAACAAGCCTAATTACATTAGTTTTGGTCACTTTTTATCACCTCACTTAAGGCTTCACTTAATACTAAAAGAGTTTCATATACTTCATCTATTGTATTTTCAGGGCCTCCTATTTCTATTAAAATAGTTCTATTAGAAAAATCTTGATTATAAACTCCATTTACCCCTGCTCCCTGTTTTTTATAAATTCCCTTTGATAGTCCTGGAACTTTTTCATTAATAGTCTTTGATATCTTATCAGTAAACTCTAAATTCTCAATATAATTAGGATTTTCTAATCCTACTAAAAACAATAATTTAGCATAATTCTTATCATTATAATTTAAAGTTGTCTTATCATAAGAAATAGAATCTCTATGTAAATCAATAAAATATTTTAAACTAGGATTATTCTTCTTTGCTTCTTCCATTAAAACTCTACTAGCTTTATAACTTCCAGCATAATTAAGTCCTAAACTACTTCTAACACTACTAATTGTTGTTTCTTCAATCAAAACATTAAGACCTACTTTTTCTAATTCTTCTTTTAAAACATAATTAGAAAGTTTTACTGTTGGCATTACACTATATTCAGCAAATGATGAGGCTTTATATTCTTCTGTATCATGAGAATTATATAAATAAATTATTGGTTCTTTTAAAACTTTTTCCTTACTAACTTTCTCTACCTTTTCTTTTTTAATAACTCTCTTAGTTAAGCCTTTATAATTACTATCTAAAATAGAAAGAGGCTTAGATAAATCTAAATCTATTAATTTAGTCATAATTTGGTGAAAATAACTATAATTAGATTTACTATTAACTATAAAAGGATTATTATTTTCTATTAAAAAAGTTACTAATTCCTTATTTTGATATGGTAAATGAATCTTAGATAAACATTTTATAGTAATTAAAAAAGAAGAAAAAATCATAACAAAAAAGAAAAAAATCTTAGTTTTTTTTATTTTAGGCTTTTTATTTTTCGAAATAAACTTCTTTTTCATAACTAATCTCCTTTTATTATATTTTAATAAAAGAAAGATTAAAACAATGTCGAATTAGTTTATTTCTAAACTTTTATTTAAAGCTTTAGCAAGAAGTTTACTTAATTTACTAATAACAAAATCTATCTCTTTAGGAGTAACTAATAAATTATAGCCAAGTGGTGTTAAAACTTCTGCTATAAGCATTTTAATTTCTTCTTCATCTAAATTACCAATTAGCCCCATTACTTCTTCTCTTTCATCTTTATTTAAAGTTTTATCATGATCTTTATAATTTCTACTAGTAGGAGGAACTAATTTTAAAGATTTATTATTTATATTTTCTTTTTCATAAGAAAAATGTCTAAACAAATAATTTATCGTATTACTAACAATTGTTGTAGCATCAACTACTGTAGGAATACCTATAGCAATTACAGGAAGATTTAAAGTTTCTATACTAATTTCATCTCTATTATTTAAAAGACCACTACCAGGATGAATTCCTGTATTAGTTAATTGAATCGTTTTATTAATTCTCTCAAGACTTGAAGCTGCTAAAGCATCTATTACAATTAAAAAATCAGGTTTAGTTTTCCCTATTACTCCTTCAATAATTTCTTTTGTTTCAATTCCTGTTGTTCCCATTACTCCAGGTACTAGCGAAGAAATAACACGATATTTATTATCAAGAGGAAGATTTAACTCTACTATTTGTCTTGTAATTTTAATACTATCAACACTAAGAGGTCCTAAAGCATCTGGAGTTGCTTTTCTATTACCTAATCCTACTATTAAACAACTATCACTATCTTTTATACCCATATCTTTTAATAAATCTTTAATCGCTTTAATAGTAGCATCTAAAAGATTAGTAAAATTACCTTCATCAGTAACATCATCAAAATAAATAGTTTTATAAATACCTTCTTTTTTATTAATTTTACTAGCCATATCCTCATCTAAAGTAATAGTTTCTATTTTTATATCTTTATAAACTTCTTCACTTTTTTTATACTCTTTAAAACTATTAAGATGTTCAATAATTAAATCAGTTCTTATTTTATATTTACTTAAATCAATTTCATGCATTTTTATCACCTGTTATTAGTATTAGCGAAATTTTAGAAAATATTTGCAAAATAGCTTATTATTTGGTAAAATTAGATTGTTTACAAGAAGTGAGGTGAAAAAATGCCAAATATTAAAAGTGCTAAAAAAAGAGTACGTAGTAATGCAAGAAAAGCTGATATTAATACTTTAGTTAGATCTAGTATGAAAACCTCTATTAAAAACTGTGAAAAAGCAGTAGTTAGTGGTAATAAAGAAGAAGCAGCTAATAAGTTAAATATTGCATTACAAAGAGTAGATAAAGCTTGTACTAGTGGACTTATTCATAAAAATAAAGCAGCTAGATTAAAATCAAGACTTACTAAATCTGTAAATAAAATGAATTAAAAAGAAATGTGGATAGTGTACACGCACATTTCTTTTTATTTTTTATAAGCTTCTTTATATTTACCGTTTTTAATATCATCAATAAAATCTCTATTATTTAAATACCAATCTATTGTTTCTTTAATACCTTCTTCAAAAGTATAACTACGCTTCCAACCTAATTCTTTTTCTACTTTACTTGAATCAATTGCATATCTTAAATCATGACCTTTTCTATCACTAACAAAAGTAATCAAATCTTCACTTTTACCCATCTGGTTTAATATTATTTTAACAATATCAATATTATGTCTTTCAGCATGTCCTCCTAAGTTATATACTTCTCCTACCTTACCTTCTCTAACTATTAAATCAACTCCAACATTATGATCATGAACATGAATCCAATCTCTTACATTTTCACCTGTTCCATAAACAGGTATTTTTTCATTATTTAAAGCTTTCATAATAGTAAGTGGTATTAATTTCTCAGGAAACTGATATGGTCCATAATTATTAGAACAACGACTTATTGTAACTGGCAAACCATAAGTACGATAATATGCCATTACTAATAAATCGGCACTAGCTTTACTAGTTGAATATGGACTAGAAGTATGAATTGGAGTATTTTCTGTAAATAATAAATCAGGTCGATCAAGTGGAAGATCTCCATATACTTCATCAGTAGAAACTTGATGATATCGTTTAACTTTATATTTTAAAGAAGCATCCATTAATATTTCTGTACCAATAATATTAGTAGTTAGAAATATTTCTGGATTTTTAATAGAATTATCAACATGAGATTCAGCGGCAAAATTAATTACCACATCAAATTTTTCTTTAGCAAATAAAGAATAAACAAATTCTCTATCTGTAATATCTCCTAAAACAAATTTATAATTATCTTTATCTTCTAAAGCTTTAATGTTATTATAATTACCAGCATAAGTTAGAGCATCCAAACAAACAAAGTAATCATCTTTATATTTATTAGTAACATAATGTAAATAATTACTTCCAATAAATCCAGCTCCACCTGTAACTAAAAATTTCATTTTTTTCATCCTCCCTAACATCATTTTATCAAAAATATAACTAAAATGATAGATTAAATAAATTTAGATCAAAAATATAATAAAGTTTATTGATAAAGCTAGACTAGATTATTTATTTTACAATATTTTAATTAGAACTACCCATTTCTAAATCAATAGTAAAAGGATTATTCTTAGTTCCATCTCCTCCTGTAATTACCACATTTTCTTTTAAATTCATGGCTGGTTTTACTCCTAAATCAGCAAACAATTTCCAACCAGTATAGGTAACAGCACCTATATTATCAATAGAAAAAACATGCCCACCAGCACTATTATTATCAGCTGTTAAAGTCCAAAATTCTGTATTATTTTCATATCTATCAAATTGTCCTGACATTAATTCTCCATATCTAAGTAATCCTACTTTAGCTGTTGTTATACTAGTTGTTAAATTACTCATATTAGTATCGCTATATTTTGCTTTTATATAGCTTGTTCCATACATATTTCCTAAGTACCACGTAGTATTATCTTCTATCATATTAACTTGTTCACTTGTTAAATATTTTTTTGATGGATTTAAATAATCATTATTTAGAAAACTACCTATTGTATTACCATCAGAGTAAAATCTATATCCACTTGAAAAATCTATTGTTTTAAATTTACTTTTTTCTTTTAAAGGATCAGCGCTTGTTATTTTAGTCAAATTTTCTGTTTCATGACTTACTATTCTATATAAATTATTTTCTCCATTTCCAAAGCGAATGTATTCTCCACTATATCTTGTATTTAATTTTACTCCATTTAAATCAGCATCATCATCTCCTTTTAATCGATAAGGATCAGTCTCTGTTCCACTTCCACTTGCTATTTTTATATCTGATTTTAAATTTATTGCTGGTCTTACTCCATATCCCTCATCACTACTATCTTCTTTACTTACACTAATATATTCTTCAGCGTTATTAACATAAGTAATAGCATATTCTTTAAAAGTTTCAGCTGGTGTTAAAAACCACCAAGAAAGTCCATTATTTAAATAACTATTATAAGATGTTGTTCCTCTATAGCTTTCTTGAAACTCATAAGTATTTAAAAGTCCTACAGGTGCTGTTACTACAGTTTTACCTTTTGGCTTTGGAATACTTCCTAATTTATTATTATCAGTACTTGCATCCCATTTTGCATCTGTTACTATAAAATCTTCATAATTCCTCAAATTATATAAAAAGCCATCTACTGTAGTAGCATCATTTAGAAATTTATATATTTCAAAGCTTGGACTAAATTTAGCATTAGAACCATAACTAATGGAAGCAATATCCCACTGAGTTACTAATTTAGTTGTTTTCGCTTCATTATTTATAGATACCGCTCTCCATAACTTTCCACTATACCAAATATAATTATTTGGGTCGGTTCCTGTTA
>CAMMBL010000054.1 GCA_946494015.1 uncultured Mycoplasmatota bacterium
ATTTATTGATGTCTTATTCTACAATATTTTACAAGATTTGTCTATACCCCATTTAGAGGGAATAGTTAGTGTGATTTTATATAGTTTTCTAATTCTGTTAATTTAATCTTCTTACTCAAATTATTAATATAGATTTCATTAGAATAATTAAACGCAAGAAACGTTATATCATTAATGATTATTCTATGAGGCTCAATATAACTTAAATTCGTTTTATCAATCTTACGAATACTACCATTTATAAATGTAGGAATAGTATTGCAAAAATCGCAGATAATCTCTAATCGCTTTTTTAAAGCCTCTTCCATATCAATTTCTTGTTTGATTATATTAATCATAAGCACCAACCTTTCTTCTAGGTTGATTTTTTCATAAAACGAAAAAATCAATCATTTCTGATTGATTCCTATATCAAAAGTTCGAAAAGTTCGAACAGATTTCCCAATGGTGGAGATGAGGAGAATCGAACTCCTGTCCAAAAATAAAGCTACATAAACTTCTACAAGTTTAGATGATTAAGAAACTTCAAACTATTCTCTAGTAACCATCAACTAATAAAATAGTTCTAGTCTAAAAGATTCTGTTATAATCTAGACAAACTATAACTATATCCTGCTAAAATAAACCATCTTAACTTAACACAGGAAATTAAGAGAAGACAGTGCATTTACCTTTATTAGGCGAAAGCTAACTCAGTATTTTTATTAAATAAGTTAGCAAATGCTGTTTTAATACTGTTTCCAGTTATATTTAATGTAGTTTGTAACGTAAACAACCCGACTTGCCATTTATGCTCTATTATTTCTGTCGAAACCAAAGCATCCCCATATGCCTATATTTTATCAAAAAAAAAGAAATATTGCAATTAAATCATTTTGTTTTAGAAATTTCATAAATATAGTCATCATTATCCCTTCCTAAATTTGTATAAGAAGCCTTTTTAGCTGCCTTCTGACTAGCATAGTTATACATATTAATTTTTAATTTTATCTCTAAATTAGGATCAATATCTTCGAATATTAAATTAGGTAACTCCCTTAAAATTTCCGTACCTATTCCCCTTCCTCTTTCAGAAGGGCTAACAGCATAATGAAAAGAAATGGTATTAGAAATTATTTTACAAATATGAACAAAACCAACTAATTTATCATCCTTCTTTACTATATATGAAGTATCTTCTTGTAAAGTATCACTATCATTAACTGGCTCTACAAAATATTTATCTATATTTTTATATAAATAATTTTTAAACTCCAAATCATCACCTAATCTTCTTTTTAAAATTAAATGATCAATATTATTTAAACATATATTTGTTATATATAAATTATTAATCTTTCTATCCATTATTTATACTTTAATTTCCTTTCCATTTCTCTTTTTAAATCACGTTCTTTTATACTCTCTCTTTTATCAAAGTTCTTTTTTCCTTTACAAAGTCCAAGTTCTATCTTTACTTTGCCTCTTACAAAATAAATTTTTAATGGTATAAGTGTATAACCTTCTAATTTTAATTTATTATCTAATTTTTTAATTTCATTTTTATGAAGTAATAACTTTCTACTACGAGTCTCATCATGATTAAAAATATTTCCTTCTTTATAATGATCTATAAACATATTAATAAGATAAACTTCGCCATTTCTTATAATAGCATAACTATCTTTAATATTAGCTTTTCCACCTCTAATTGATTTAATTTCAGTTCCCTTTAAAACTATACCTACTTCATAAGTATCTTCAATGTAATAATCAAATTTAGCACGTCTATTAATAATCTCCATAATATCACTCCAAACTAGGCATTTCTATACTACTATCAAGAGATAATACTATATTTTTATATGTTTCATAATAATCTTTATAACCAGGAAGCATTTCATCATTTAAACTAGTATAAGGATAAACAACAAAATTTCTTTTCTTTCCATAAGTAGAATATGTATATAAAAGTTCAGCTTTAGGATTTCTTAACTCTATCTTACTAACACCGTTTTCCACAGTCTTTTGGATATCTATACTAGCCATTAATCCTGTAAGTCTTTCCACTCCCTCTTGGTCAGATATAAAATTACCTAAAGAATATATTACCATAGTCTTACCAATAAAAGCAATGGGCTCCACTACATGAGGATGACTTCCAATAATTATATCAACACCAAGACTAGATAAGTAATTAGCGATTTCTTGTTGTGATGCACTAACACTAGTAGAATATTCTGTTCCCCAGTGCATAGCAACTATAACGACATCTACCTTATCACGAACTTTCTCAATGTCAGACTGTACCTTTTCTGGACTATAGACATTATTTAGATATTCTTTACCACTAGGAGTTTCTAATCCATTAGTCCATGTTGTATAAGAGAAAAAAGAATAAGTAATACCATTAATCTCTTTTATAATACTATTTTCTCTATCTTCATTTGATAAATAACTACCTGCTGTATAAACATTATCTTTACTATGCCAATAATTTAATGAATTAATAACACCTTGTTCTCCTTTATCCATAGTATGATTAGTAGCAAGACTTACTAGATTAAATCCAGCGTCAACAAAAGCATCTCCTACTTCATAAGGAGAATTAAACCTTGGATAATTAGATAGTCCTAATTCTGTTCCTCCTAAAATAGTTTCTTGATTATAATATTTTAAATCATAATCTTTTATTAGAGGCTTTATCTCTTTTAACATAGGTTTAAAATCATAATCCCTACCATTATAAGCATCAAGATAAATAGCACTATGAATTAAAGCATCTCCCACCATTACTAAAGAAGCATCCATTTCTTCTTTTTTATTAATAACCGTCTCTTGTTCTGTTTTCTGTCCTTTATTATCATCTTTTTCTACTTTATCTGTACTTAAACGATAATAAAAACCAAAACTAGTTCCAAACATAACCCCTATAAAAAGGATAATAACAAAACGACCTAATAATGTTAATTTTCTTTTTTTTCTCATCTTACAATTTTTTTACTATTTCAAAATCAATAGTTTTTGCCTCTTTACTAGCAGCTACTACTTTAATTAAAACCCTTTCTCCTATTGTATACTTAGTCTTACTTTTCTCACCTATTAAAGTCATTCTTTCTTCATCAAAAACAAAATAATCATTCATAAGTCTAACAGGAACTAAACCTTCTACTAAATTATCAAGTTCTACAAACATACCAAAAGACATAACTGAAGTAATCATACCTTCAAATTCTTCCCCAATATGGCTTTCCATATATTCAGCCATCTTCATATCTTCAACTTCTCTTTCACAATCAACTGAAGCTCTCTCCATCGCTGAAGAATGATCAGCAATAAAAATAAGTTTTTCTTGATAATGATTAAGAGTATGGCTACTTAAATCATGATTGAACAAATATGTTCTTAAAAGTCTATGAACAGTAGTATCAGGATATCTTCTAATTGGAGAAGTAAAATGAGTATAACAACTACTACCTAAACCAAAATGACCAACATTAGTAGGAGAATAGATTGCTTTTTGCATACATCTAAGTAAGAGTGAAGTTAGTACTTGTCCTTCTTTTTTATCATGAACAAATTTTAATAATTTTTGAACAGCTGCACTTTTATTTCCTTTCATATCCCCTGTCACTTGATAACCTAAATTACTAACAAATCCTAAGAAATCTCTAAGTTTTTCTTCCTTAGGGCTTTCATGAATACGATAAATAAATGGTAAATCCATATTATATATATGAGTAGCAACGCACTCATTAGCAGCAATCATAAAGTCTTCAATTAAGTTTTCTCCAGTTCCTCTTTCTCTTTTAGTTATCTCATAAGGTACACAATTTTCATCTACAAGTATCTTCGCTTCATCTACATCAAAATCTAAATACCCTCTTTTTACTTTAGCTTTTCTAAGAATAGTTGCAAATTCACTCATAGTCTTTAAATCATCAACAAAGTCTTCATATCCTTCTGGTATAATATTTTTTTCTAAAATACTATTAACATTTTTATAAGTCATTTGTTTTCTTGATCTAATCACACTTGGAAATATATCATAATCTAAGAGTTTTGCCTCATTATCATATTTCATCACACAACTAATAGCAAGCCTATCAACATTAGGGTTTAATGA
This sequence comes from uncultured Mycoplasmatota bacterium, assembly GCA_946494015.1. Taxonomy (GTDB): domain Bacteria; phylum Bacillota_I; class Bacilli_A; order RF39; family UBA660; genus Onthousia. Next base: position 4,106 of record CAMMBL010000054.1, read on the forward strand.
ACATATACCATTAGATAATTCATGAGGAAGCATAGGAATAACTCTATCAACAAGATAAACTGAAGTACCTCTATCCATCGCTTCTTTATCTAAGGGACTGCCTTCCTTTACATAATAAGAAACATCAGCGATATGAACACCAAGAGTATAAATATTCCCTTCTTTTTTTATTGATATAGCATCATCTATATCTTTAGTATCATCACCATCTATTGTAAATATTTTCTTCTCACGTAAATCACGTCTACCTTTTAAATCTTCTTCTCTTACTTCCATAGGTAAAGATTTAACTTCTTCTTCTACATCTAAAGGAAAACTAGTATTAATATCATATTTATATACTATTGATAGAATATCAACACCAGGATCATTTTTATGACCAATTATTTTAACTACTTTACCTTCAGCTTTCTTATTACTAATTCTTTTAATAATCTCAACTACTACTTTATGTCCATCAACAGCATTAAGACTATTTTCTTTAGTAACAATAACTTCTAAATTAACTTTATCTTCATCTAAAGTAACATAACCAATATTATTTTTAAAATTAATCTCTCCTACATAAGTGTTACTCTCATGTTTTAAAACTTTAATAATTCTTCCTTCTACTCTATCAAGTCCTTTTTTATTAACAAGTTCAACAACAACTAAATCTCCATGTAAGGCACCATTAATATTTTCTTTAGGAATATAAATATCTACATCAGAATCATCAACATCTACAAAACCAAATCCTTTTTTATTAGAATGAAGTATTCCTTTAAGTAAATGACTATTTTTAAATAACATATATTTATCTTTATTAGTATGATAAATTAAAGTTTCTACTTCTAATTCATTTAATACTTTCAATAATTCTTCTAAATTATTAGTTCCTAACTTTTCTTCTATTTCAAAAACGCTAAGAGACTTATCCGTTCCTGCTAATATTTTTAATATATCTTCCTTCATTAATTATCCCTCGATTCTTAATACAATTTTACCTTATATTTAAAATAAAGTAAAATAAAATATAAAATTAAGGTTATATTATAAATAAGTTTAATAAGGAAAATCATTAATTTCACAAAAAACATATAATCTAATACAATGTATCTAATTAAAAAACAAAAATTAAAATAATTATGATTACATATTCCATAATAATACCTTAAATTTATTAAACGTTAAAGATAACAATATTATTCTAAACAATATCTAAAATTAACCTATAAAAATTATAAAATAATAAAAGGATTTTAATTTATATTTCTAAAAATTTCAATTGCCTTTCTTTATTAATTATTAATAAAGAAATCTCACTTGTAAACATTGTTATAATGCTTTCTTATCAAAACTTCTTTTATTGATAGAAAGTTAAATGAAATATCTTCTCAGTCTATTTTAAGAGTTGAATATTTTCTATCATTATAAAAGAATGATAAAATCATCCTTAATATTATCAATTATTTATATTAAACTATTATACAACAAAAAAAACCAATTCTTTTTAACATACATTAATCTATGTTAAAAGTATAACTTCTAATTAAGTTAAATCAATAGTAAAAGGATTATTTTTAGTTCCATCTCCCGAAGTTATTATAACATTAGATTTTAAATTTAAAGATGGTCGTACACCTTCATCAGATCCTGGACTATATTGGTCCAACGAACCATTAAAAGTAATTATATGTACCCAAGAAGCATCATATACACCATTATATGGAGTTAATGTCCAAGTATATATATTACCATCTATAAACATTAATTCCCCGTATCGAAGTAAACCTACATTAGCATTTGCTGTGGATGATGTTAATGTATTACTAGAATTATCAACATATTTTGCTCGTTTATATGAATAACCATCTAGTACTACTCCAAGATACCATATTGTCTCGTCTTCTATCATATTTCTATATCTAACATCTACATAACTGGTTAGATACTCACCATTTAAAAACTTTCCTATTGTAGTATTTGTACTTGAAAAAGAGTTACTGCTCCCAAAAGCACTTGTTATAAACGTACTAGATTTTTTTAATGGTTCATAACTAACTATTTTAGTTAATCCTTTTACTTCATGACTTACTATTCTATATAGATTATTTTCATCATTTCCAAATTTAATATATTCGCCACTATATCTTGTATTTAATTTTACACCATTTAAATCAGTATCATTATCGCCATTTAAACGATAAGGATCAGACTCTGTTCCACTTCCACTTACTATTTTTACATCAGATTTTAAAACTATAGAAGGTCTAATTCCATAAGCATTACTTAAATCACCATTAGCAGCATCACCTCTAAAATTTACAGAATACACGATAGACGTACTATATGGAGTTAAAGTCCACCAATAAAATCCATTATTTAAATAACCACTTTTTTTATTTGTACCATGATAACTAGATTGATATTCATATATATTTAAAAGTCCTACTGCATCTGTTATTATTGTACCATCATCACTTGGTCTTGTTATCCTTCCCAAACTTGTAGCATCTTTTGTGGCATTCCATTTTGCATCCATTACAATAAATTTTTCCGGTTCTCTTAAATTTCCTAAGAAACCATCTACTGTCGTATCATTTAACCATTCTTCCATATAACTTCCCTCAAAATTAGTTTTATTATTAGTATTATAAGTAATTGCACTTATATTCCCCTGGGTTACTAGTTTAATGGTTTTAGCACTATTGTTGACACTAACAGCTCTCCATAATTTACCACTATACCAAATATAGTTATTTGGATCAGTTCCTGTAATAAAGGTATCTTCTCCATCATCATATATTCCCCCATTATTACCTACATTTTCTATGATGGTATCTGATGCTTTTGCTATATACTCTGTAAATAAGTGTCCATCGCTAGGTAGGTTTAAATCATTATAGTCAAGGCCTATTTGTACTCCTAAATTTATGTTTATACTACTACTGGTTGAATTAAATACTTTTATCTTATAGACTTTCTTATCTCCATTACTTCCAGCTTTCGAAAAGACT
>CAMMBL010000055.1 GCA_946494015.1 uncultured Mycoplasmatota bacterium
CTTATTTCTAATTTCTCTTTAATTACCAAATATTACCAATTCCTTTCTAACAAAAAAAAAATCGACTCATAAGAATCGATTTCTATCTTAAAGTCTATTCGACTTTTTTCCATTCTGGGGCGGTATAAGGGGATCGAACCCTTGCATACTGGTGCCACAAACCAGCGTGTTAACCACTTCACCAATACCGCCATTTAAATACATACCTATTAAATCATAAAAAAAATAAATTATCAAGTGTTTTTTTCAATACACTGTAAAAATGTAATTAAATAGAATATAAAAAGTATATGTATAATAAATAAAATAGATAGAAAAATTATCTATTTGTTTTCTTAATTTGAAATATTACTTATTTCAACAACCCTATACTACCTGTTAATTTATTAATTTGTTTTTTATTCCCATAAATAGCAATTCCAAAATAATTAATATCTTTAGAGTTAATCTTACTCATTTTAGTAATATATTCATCATAAGTTTTACAAGACTGTGCTATATCAGAAAAATCTGCAGCAATCATATCCTTATATTTTTCTTGATATAATTTAGTTCTTAATTCTTTTAAAGATTTATTATTGCCTTTTAATATTGGAATAGGTATCTCTATAATTCCCAAATGGCTATTTCCATTTTGATCGATAATATCTTTACCAACTGCACTAGGATAATGACTACCAATAGTATTACCTAAAATTGCTGTTGTATTTGCAATTAATCCAAGTGGTAAACTCTCATCAACGATCATAATAAATTTCTTTTCTTCACTCATTTCTATTTTCCCTTTCTTTAAAAATAACTTGATACTGTTTAGGTGTAATTCCAATAGTTTTTTTAAATAGATTTGTAAAATGACTTTGATCTGAAAAACCACATTTTATAGCAACTTCTAAAATAGATTTTTCTTTTTGAAGCATTTTTTTAGCTTGATTAATTCGATACAATTCTAAATATTTATATGGTGTAATACCTTTTTCTTTTGTAAATATTCTTATTAAGTGATATTTACTTAGATATCCTATTTTAGAAAGATCATTTAATGTTATATCATTACCATAATTACTTTCTAAATAATCACATACTTCTTTTATTTTTAGTGTCTTACTATCATCTGATATTTTAAAATCAGCATAATTTTCTAATAACTCTTTTAATACTATATAAAATAGTTCTTCTTTTTCTAATGTTTCAGTATTACTTAATATTAGATAGCTTAATTTTTCAAGATAATCTAATAAAAATTTATCGTAGATTACAGTTTTATTAAAAATTACAGTTTTATGCGATTTAAATATTTCTGTTACTAAATTACTCATTACTTTTTTAGAAATATGAATTGCTGTATAGTTTAATTCTTTTTCTTCTATTCCTTCACATTGATGATAATCATTAGGATTAATCAGAAGAATACCATTATTCTTTATATTATATTGTTTAGAGTTGCAAATAAGGGTTCTATTTCCTTCTTTTATAAAACCTATTACATAATAATCGTGAAAATGTTTTGAAAAAGATTGATGAATTCCTATAAAAGAAATTACCTCTATATCCAATTTATTATCATATATGATTTTCCTTTGTTCTTTTAACATTAAACCACCTACAGTTCTATAAGACTATAACATTACAAATGATTTTTTTCTTGTAAAAAATTGCGAAAAAGATTAGTTTAATACTAATCTTTAAAATAGTGCAAATAAGTATGTTTTTATCTTTTTATAATAGTTTTATTTAGTTATTTTGTATGATCTTTTATAAGATTTTTTTTCATCTGTAAGTCCAATTAAGTAGTCAATACTTGTATTAAAATATATTGCTAACTTAACTAAAGAATCAACAGGTATATTTAAATCTTCTGTTTCATATCTTGAATAAGTTGCCTGTGAACAATCTAATATTTTAGCTATTTTGCTTTGGCTTAAATCGTTATCTTCTCTTAATGTCCTTATCCTTTCCATATTAATCATCATTTTTATTTTATCCATATTTCATAATATTCACTCCTTTAATTTTAGATATTATATAAACAAAAAATGAATCTATAAAGTTCCTTTAAAGGAAGAAGTTATTTAGTAATTACAATTTTAAATATTATTAATAATTACATGTATAACCAGTGTCTTCATAAAATTTTTTTATTTTTGAGAACAATACATTACCATCACTATCTTTATAGTTATCAAATATTTTAGAATTAACTACACTAGTTTTTGAACGCCATTCAATAGTATTATCTATTATTTTAATATCATAAACTTCACTATCGTTTTTTAACATGTCATAATATTTGTCAATTATTTCATGACGTTCATTATCTTTTATCTTTGCATATCTTTCTTTCTTTTTAACAAAGTTACCATACCCAGTAAATTTATATTCTTGATACCAATTCTTTAGTGGTCCATCATTGGTTTTGATACATGTTAAAGTTTTACTAAATAGCATATTTATTATAAAAAGCATGATAATTACAATTAACAAAATTATAAACAATATTATTGCAATTCTTTTTTTCATATAATTTTTCTCCTTTGCAAATTATTATTTGTTGTTTAGATAATTATATCATAGATACTAGATTTAACAGTTATTTTATCATAGTTTTAAGAAGAAAAATATAATTTTTTATTTTATTAAATTATCTAGAGTATTGTAGAAACTCACCCTGTATTTAGTAGTTTCTATAGAAGTCGTTAAATAATAAAAAGATATTTCACGGTTTTTTTTAGAATTTTTATTTATAAGATAATTTTCTACTATTAGTTTTAAAAATTATTACTATTTTTAATTGTTGTTTTTCTTTAACTGCTTTTATATTACCATTTAACTGTTCTACAAATTCTTTCGCAATTGCAAGGCCTAATCCCGTATTACCTTTTGTCCTAGATATATCAACTGTATAAAACTCATCAAAAACTCTATCTACATCTAAATCGTTATATAATAAATTATTAATAAATTCAATTTTAATTTTGTCTTCATTTTGCTTTAATTTTATACATAAATTACCATCACTATGTTTATAAGCATTTCTTATCAAATTATCAAAAACCCTAATAAGCATCAATTCATTAGATTTAATATTAATCTTTCTTCTATTCGCTTTAAAATCTATCCGTCTATTATCTTTAGAAAAATCTTCATAATGATTAGAAATTGCTTTTTCTATAACAGCGACTAAATTTAGTTCTATAAGTTCTATATTTTTATTATTAGAAAGTATTTTTGAAAATTCAAAAAAGGAATCAATTAATTCTGATAATCGTTTTAATCTTTCTTTCACTATTTTAAGATTCTTTATTTTTTCTTGTTCTGTCATATGAGAATCTAGCATTAAACTTACATATCCTAACGACGAAGTTAAAGGCGTACGTAAATCATGAGAAATATTTCTAATCATTTTAACGAAATTAGCATTCCTTCTTTCTAACTTACTCTCTTTACTTTTTATTTCTGTTAAATGGGTATTAATACACTCTACTAATTCTTTTATTTCTTTTGATGAAAATTCGGTATGAACTAAACCATTTGTTCTTCTAGATAAAACTAAATCTAATTCCCTCTTTATTCTTTTTAATTCTCTTTTCATAAAAAAAAGATAGCAGGCTAGAAATAAAATAATAATAACTAAGATTACTAATATTATTTCCATATGCTCACTACCTTTCTACTTTATTTCTGTTTTTCTAAATACACTATAGCCAATAACATTAAATACTATGATATAGAATATTGCCAAAACTAAAGTTTTAAGTATGTAGGTATTACTTGGGTTTGCTACTAAATTGCCAATAATATATTGAAATTCATAATTTAAAATATTAGCCCCATCAAGATGGAATAATGTTGCAACTCCCATAATTACTAATTGAACAACCATAATTAATGGTATTGTAATACTATTAAATGTTCCTGTTTTTCTAAAACAAAAGCCAATACATACTAACACACTTATTATAGCATATAAAATTGGTAATTGTAGTATAGTAAGTTTTGTTATCTCTAAAATTCCAGCTGAAAATTCTTTTCCATTCATGATTAGATTAATAACATAACTACCATAATTATTGATTAATATCAAAACTGTTCCAAGACCTAGACAAGTAATTAATTTAGAAAAATAGTATTTTTTTCTTGATATTGCTGATGATAATGTATTTTTAGCTGTTGAATTTGATAAATCTGTAACTAGGACTATTACCACAACAATGATAAAAAAGTAATAAAGATTAGCATTGGCTCCTAATTGTGATTTATCCAAAGGAAAAGATCCGTATTCTTTCATTATTTCTCGTGTTTCTATAATAGAATCTGTCTCATACAATTTTTCTAGCAATTCTTCATTATCATAATCTGTTTCTTCAATTGATGAGGAAGCAAATCCAATATGACCTGGACTCATCGCAAAACAACTTACTGATGCTAAAATAAGTATAAAAGCAATAGCAATATAAATGGCTTTTCCCCTAAAGACTCTATATAAATCTGATTTAATTATATTTAACATTATTTAGCACCATCCTTTATTAAAGAATCAAAATAATCTTCCAATGAGATTCCTGATTCATATATTCCCGTTACCTCAATATCATTTGCTAATAAGGTTTTATTTACTTTCAAAGTATTTTCTAAATAATCATAAAGTCTTATTTCCGTATTATCAATTACTTTATAATTAGTAGTTTTAAGCTTTTGTTCTAATACAACAGTTGCTTTCTTTACATCTTTTGTTTTTATAATAATACACTTACTACATTCTAAATCAAGTTCTTCTTTAGATAAATCTTTAATTATTCTTCCCTTATCTATAAAACAAAAATGATTAGCAATTAAATATAATTCGGATAGAATATGACTAGATATTAAAATTGTGATTTTTTCTTCCTCATTTAACCTTTTTAACGTATCTCTTATTTCTTTGATACCAATTGGATCTAGTCCATTAATGGGTTCATCTAAAATAATAAAATCTGGATTATCTAATATGGCAAAAGCAATACCTAATCTTTGCTTCATACCTAGAGAAAAGTTTTTAAACTTCTTATCTTTCTCTTTAAATAAATCTACAGCTTTTAAAACTTTATCAATCTGCTTATCATTAGTAATTCCTTTTTGAATTGCATAATACTTTAGATTTTGATAAGCTGTAAGACTTCCAAAGAAGGCTGGGCTTTCAATTAAACAACCTATTCTTCTTTTAGATTCTGTTAGTTCTTCTTCACTCCCAAACAAAGAAAAAGTTCCACTTGTTTTATTAGTTAAAGTCGTAATAGTTTTCATTAACGTTGTTTTCCCAGCCCCATTTCTACCAATAAGTCCATATATATCACCTTTATGAATTGTTATATTAGCATTATCTAAGGCCACAAAATCTTTATATTTTTTTGTTAAATTAACTGTTTGCAATACAACCTCTTGCATACACATCTTCCTTTCTTTAACCATTATACAAAAAAAGTGTTAAAAAACTCTTAACACAATCCTTAAATTTTCCTTAATTTTTAAATTTATAGCCAACACTCCAGATAGTTTCTATATAATCTTTATTAGGATTAGCTTTCTTTAATTTATTTCTAATCTTACTAATATGAACATTAAGAGTATTTTCATCAGCAGAATCAAGTGTATTCCACACCGTATCAAATAGCACACTTTTTGTTACAACTTGATTATCATTTCTCATTAATAGTTTTAATATTTCAAATTCTATTTTAGACAAATTAATATCCATATTATTACATATAACTTGATAAGTTTTAGGATTTAATTCTATATCCCCTATTTTCAAAATTTCTTCTTGATTATTAATATTATGTTTTAAATGTACTTTAATTCTTGCAAGTAATTCTTCATTATTAAAAGGCTTTGTTACATAATCATCTGCACCTAAACTAAATAAATCTAACTTTTTATCAATATCATTAATAGCACTTGTCACAATAACAGGAACATTTTTAATCTTTCTTAATTCCGTAATGATTTCTTCTCCACTTTTACCAGGTAACATTAAGTCCAAAATTATTAAATCAATATCATTATTATGAACAAGTAAAGCTTCCGTACCAGAATAAACTGACTTAGTATTATAACCATTTGTTTTTAATAGTTTCTGTAACATTTCATTTATATCTTTATCATCTTCAACGATTAAAATTGTTTTCAAAATAATCACTTCCTGACATCTAGATAATTATACCATGAAAAAAGTAAATCCGAAATGTATCAGATTCACTTTATAAAGCATATTAGGAACTAATTAGTCATTATTTTTACTAGTCATAATATCAAAAGATCCATTTTCTCCATCAACAGTACAAGAAAAAGTTCCATCATCTTGTTTTATACAACTAGCATTTTTTTCTTCTCCATCCACATCAAAATTAATAGAAAATATATCTTTTACGGTACTACTAATAGCATTATCTGTCATAGCATCTACTGTTAAAGTCCCCACACATAATGTAACAGCTCCTAAAAAAACATAAGCAACTTTTCTCATTTTCATTTTTTTCATCACTTTCTCCTTCTTATAATTTTCATAACCAATCATTTGACTAGTCATATTTTTTATACGTCCAGTATCAATTTGCTTCATATAAATTCCTCCTTTAGTTTTTTTCTTAACCTATATAATTTAACTTTGACAAGGCTTATTTTCATATCTAATTTATTAGATATTTCTTTTATCTTATATCCTTCAACATAATACAACTTAAAAATAGTTTGTTCCTCTATACTTAATTTTGCTAGTTTTTGTTTTATAGTAAACATATAATCAGAATCTAAGCCTTTAATAGAAACATTATTACTTAAAAGATTATCTTGATACTCTAAATCTACATTAGATTTTCTTAATTTACTATAAGAACAATTTTTAGCGATAACTCCTAAATATCCTTTTAAATTATTATTAATGTTATCTTGATTCTTCCATAAAAGATAGAAAACATCAGAAACTACTTCCTCTTTGTCCTCGTAAGGTAAAGAAGTACCAATGATATTATCAACTATTTTAAATACATAATTAGAG
>CAMMBL010000056.1 GCA_946494015.1 uncultured Mycoplasmatota bacterium
ATTATCATTTCCTTGTATCAAATTATTGTCTACCAACACTATTTGACAAAGAACCATTTTCACTATTTTAACCAATAACTTGTGATACTGTACATTCACCAGTTTTTTCTACACCTGTATCACCAGATGCTTTATATAAAGGTACTTTACTTCCTACAGTTAAATCACTAACAAAATTAACTTCACTATTAACTCTTTTTTCTTTAATTAAACCTCTACTAAGATCATTTTCAAGAATCATACCAAAACCATTATGAACAGAATCTTCCATTTGAATATAATAATCATATTGATCTTGACCATTTACAGCATTATTATAAATAATTACATAACTATTATCAGTAAACTTATATCCAAAAGAACTTTCATGAGCACCACTTTCAAGTTCAATACTATTAGTTTTAACAGCTAAACATTCTCCTGAAGCTGGAAAAGTATAATCACTATTTACAAAATTAAGTCTTGCTGCTCCTACATATTGTAAAGCTGTTGTTTTCAATGTATCTTTTCTAGCATCACTAATAGAACCAGACATAGCCGTAATAGATAAAGTCATCAAAATAGCTAAAATAACTATAACAGCTAATAATTCAATTAAAGTAAAACCTTTTCTATTTTTCATCTTTTATAACCTCCATACTCTAATAATAGAATAGCAATTATTCCCTTTTATGTCAATAACTTCAAATTATAAATTTTACATTTCATTAACTTATAATATTACTAACTGTATACCCCTTAATACTACTATTAAGAACAGGAGTAATAGTTTCAATCTCCTCATCTTCCTTTACTAAATTAAACGCCCCTTCTTTATTTAAATCATCTCTTGATGATAAATTAATACCTCTTACTCTATCCCCATACTTTTCAATAATTGTTGCCATATATATATACTTATTATTATCTCTTGCTATTACTACATAAGAATTATTAGTATCATACTCTCCCCCTTCTACTCCTTTAGAAAAATCACTTAAATCTAAAGCTTTCATCAAAACTATTATACAACTACCTTCATTTGGTAAAGCTATACTACTATCACTTTTTAATTTATATTCAGCTAAAGTAATCATCTTTTTAGCATCATTTACATAAGTTTCCTTCTTATTCTTATCTACTATATTCATAACATTAGGAACAGCAACTAACATAATTAAAGACAATATAAAAATAGTTACTAATAATTCAATTAAAGTAAAACCTTTTCTACTCATAATAAATAACACCTACTTTTAATTAATTATAACACGTATATTAAGAAGAAGCCAAAATTGTTTTTAAATTTTCTTTTTCCATAAAAGCTGTTTCATTTAAATTATCACCAAAAATAGAATCATATCTAAAAATAGCAAACCCTTTATAATTACTTAAACTTCTACTTAACATTACTTCCCTAGCAATAATATTATTATACTCTACCCATTCATTAATCCCTTCTTTAGCATAATTATCAATATTACCTGTCTTATAAAAAGCTAAAGCTGGTATTAATTGAATACCATTAGTAATTAAACTATTCCACTCTTTAACAGTATCTTCAAACGGTTTAACACTATTTAAAAAACCATAATATACTTGTGGCATTAAATAATCAACATATCCTTTTTTAGTAGCAAATAACTTAGTATCTACATAATTACTATTATAGTTATTATCAATATTACCATCTGGTGATATTCCAAATAAAATATCTTTATCATAACTTTTAATTAATTTATAAGTTTCTCTAATTAAAGAACTAATAACACTAAGTCTATAATCTTTTAAAGATAAATTGTTATTAATATCTTTTGCTTCTTTATATTCTATAGAATCAATACTAGTACTATTAGGATAAAAATAATCATCAAAATGGATCCCATCAACGTCATAATTTTTAATAATTTCTTCTATTCCTTCTAATATTAAATCTAAAACTAAAGAAGAAGCTGGATTATAATAAATACCTTCATCAGGAATAATAGCAACTTCTTTTGTATTAAGCCATTCATAAGCTTTATTTGAAGGACTAATTAAAGAAGTATCTACAGTATTACTAATACGATAAGGATTAATCCAAGCATGTAATTCTAATTTTTTATTATGAGCTTTTTTAATAAAATATTTTAAAATATCAAAAGGTAATTTATCTCCTTCTTTATTTACAACACTTCTACTACTAGGAAAAATATCAGAATAATAAATGGCATCACTAAAACTTCTAACTTGTAATATCACCATATTAAAACCATAGTTTTTAATATTATCTAACATATTATTAATTGTCTTTTTCATAGTATCTTCATCTTTACCCCTTAAATTATTACCAAGTTCAATATAAGAAATAAAAATAGCTCTTTTCTCACTAATCTCATCTTTCTTTTCTTCTATATTAGGACTTGGAATAAATATATATATTAGTAATAATAAAAAGATAAGTAACAAATAATATTCTTTTCTCATATATATATCATATTCTTATAAAACTAATTTTTTTGTCTAATTAAGAGATACAATCACTATTTTTTATAATAAATAGCTGATTATCTTTATAAAAGGCATAAAAAACATCATCTAATTTTACTTTCTTAACTTCTAATAATTCATTAAGCCATTTTTCTTTTTTATTTAATCTTTTCAAAGTAGCTTTTTGTATCTTACCATCTAATATTATAGGTAAAGGATAAGCACCACTATTAGAAGAATTTTTATTAAACACAGATAATTTACCACTTGTTTCTAAAATAGCATATTCTACTTCTTCTATACTTTTAACTTCTCTAGCTCTTAATTGTGTTAATAAATCTTCTAAATTATAACGTTGTTTAATCATTTCTTTAAAATTTATCTTTCCATTATCTATAATAACAGAAGCTTCCCCATCTAATAAATTCCTAATTTTATCACTTTTTAAAGATATTTTAGCAAGTATTATTTGAAGTATAACTAAAATACAAATAGGAATAAACATTAAAAAAACACTATCATCATATTTTTCAATACTAATAGCAGCAAGTTCAGCGATCAAAACTGAAACTATTAAATCTACTATTCCTAATTCTCCTACTTCTCTTTTTCCCATAAATCTATAGAAAACAACAATAATAAAATAAAAGAAAAGTGTTTTAAGTATTATTAGTAAAAAATCCATAATATCACCTAATAATATCTTTACCTAAACTTTTCTTTTTATACTATTAAATCTTTTTTCTTTAAAATATCTATTATTTCTTTATGAATCTCCTCAATACTTTTTTCTTTATTTAAAACAATACAATCAATAACATCCCAATTATATAATTCTGCTAATTCTTTATATGCTAAAAGTATTTTATCTTGATTATATATATTATCATTAAAATCAAAAGAAACTTGTTTATTATATTTATATGGCATATTTAAAAGTATTGTATAATCAGGTTTTGGTAATTTTAAAAGCCAATACTCTAATTTATCAATCCACTGATACATATAAAATCTTTCTTCACTATCATTATATTTACTACCTTGATTAGCCATATTAGAACTAGTATACCGATTAATAACAACTATATAGTCTTTATCTAAATATTCATTTATTTTTTTTATATTATATTTTCTATCAGCTGCTGTATATAAACAAACAAGTTCTGGTTCTAAATTAGTATATCCTTCTTTAAACCAACTATTACTATTTAAAATACATTCTTTAAATATTTTCCCAGTTGGAGTATCGTACATAGGAAAAGAAAACTCAATAGCTTTATACCCCATCTTCTTTAAAGTATTAACTAATAATCTACTTTGTGTTTCTTTCCCTGAACCATCTATTCCTTCAATAACAATTATCTTCCCCATATTTCTCCTTTATAATTGAATATTATTATGTTCATCAAACGGTACTAATAAACATTTTCTACTAGCCAAATAATCACACATATGGACAAAATTCTGATATTTAGTATGTGGTTTTTCTAATACTTCATTTCCATTATAATCAACAGTAAAATTCCCCATATGCGTCTTAATCGCATCACTAATAAATGTAGCATCTTCTAAACTTAAGCCTACTTTATCATAATTATCTAAAACCACTTTAGCAGCTATTAAAGGATGATCAAAACGTGTATATTTTTCTTCAATAATTCCTCTTTTAAATCCATCATGCATAAGTAGTGAAATTAACATTAAATCTTGTTCTTTAGTATTATATTTATTGCCAATTGAAGGATCTTGTAACAATTCATAACCTATTCTAACCGCCGCTTTAGTATGTCTTAATAATCCTCCATCTCCTAAAGCGTATTTAGGATGATATTTTCCAGTAGAAGAAGCCGCTTCATGAAAAAAATAATCTGGTAATAATTCAATTAATTTAATAAGACTATTTCTTAAATCTTCATTTTTCAAATAATTAATTTCATCATAAAATATCTCTTTTTTATTCATACATAACTCACTTTCTAATATATTGTATCATCATAAACATTTGTTTGTAAAGTACTTAAAAATTTTAAGATTATTTCATTTAACACATAAATATATTTTTCATTAACAAAAACTTGTTTATAATTCTCAACCAAAAACCCATCCTTAACCAAAGTTTTATATTTAAATAATTTATCTAAAGAAATATTAAATTTATTTTTAAAGTTTTCTTTAATAATTCCTTCATTAGTTCGTAAATTTAAAATAACTTCATAATTAATAATATCTTTTATAGTTAATAATTCTTCATCCATTACTGTTTTCCCATTTAAATATTTAGTAACACTTCTAGTATTATCATATCTTATATTATTAATATAACCACTAGCACCAGCGCCAAAGCCATAATATTCACAGTTATTCCAATATTTTAAATTATGTTTAGACTGATAATTAGACTTAGAAAAATTAGATACTTCATAATGAATATAAGATTTACTTTTTAAGGTATTAGTAATTATACTATACATATAATAATCTAAATCACTATCTATTTGTTTATACCCTTCTATTTTTAATTTTGTATGATCTTCAAGTATTAATGAATAAGTAGAAATATGGGGAACATCTAATGATAATAAAAATGTTAAATCTTCTAATAAATCAGTAACTGTCTCAGAAGGTAGTGCATACATTAAATCTAAATTTATATTATAAATATCATTATTTCGTAAATTATTAATACAATTAATTATTTCAGTTTTAGATGTTTTTCTATTAATAATTTTTTGTAATTTCGAATTAATAGTTTCCATACCAAGACTAATTCTATTAACACCATTTTCTTTTAATAATTTAATTTTAGATAAATCAAGACTCTCAACATTCGCTTCAAATGTTATTTCACAAGAAGAACTTAATTTGAATATTTTAATTATTCTAAATAATTTTCTTAATTCTTTATCACTAAGACAACTAGGAGTACCACCACCTATATATAAAGTAGTAATTATATCATTTTGATATTTATTTTTAATTTCCATCTCTAACATAGAAAGATATTTATCAACAATTTTTTCCTGATAATATATTTTACAAAAATCACAATAACTACATATATTTTGACAAAAAGGAATATGAATATAAACAGCATCTATACTTTTTTTCATAATACCACCTTCATTAGTAAATAAAAATCATGATTATTATATCATTTAATAATAGTTTTTAAAATCAAATAAAAAAACAAAATTGTAATAAAACAATTTTATTTTTTATCAAGAAAACAAGTTTATGTTTTTAATTCAACAGTAAAAGGATTATTCTTTGTCCCATCTCCAGATGTTATTATAACATTTTCTTTTAAATTTAAAGCTGGTTTAATACCATTATTAGTAGTTAAAGATGATCCTCCACCACTAATATTAATTTCAGTTGTCTTATTAATTATATTCATAAGTGACTCATTTGGAGTAATTAACCAATAATCAGAATTTAAAGAACCTTTGTTAAATTGACCACTAAACAACTCTCCATATCTTAGTAAGCCAATCTTAGCCTTTGTACTTGTAGCATATCCTGACATATTAATATCTTTATATTTTGCTAGTTTATATGAGTCACCATATGATACGCTCCCTAAATACCAAGTTGTCTCATCTTCTATCATATTTACTTGTTCACTTGTTAAATAGCCATTACTTGAATTTAAATAATCATTATTTAAAAAAGTTCCTATAACATTTATAGATGAATAAGCAAGACTATAATCATAATTATTACTAGCAAAGGTTATAGTTTTAAACGAACCAGCTTCTTTCAAAGGCTCGACACTAGTTATTTTAGTTAAATTTTTTGTTTCATGGCTTACTATTCTATATAAATTATTTTCATCATTTCCAAATCTAATATATTCCCCACTATATCTAGTATTTAATTTTACACCATTTAAATCAGTATCATTATCACCACTTAAACGGTAAGGATCAGACTCTGTTCCACTTCCACTTGCTATTTTTACATCAGATTTTAGATTTATTGAGGGACGAACTCCAGAAGCATTAGTAATTAAATTTGGATTAGAGCCAATAGGACGGTTCCCAGAAGTGGCCTGCGTAATTGATAGCCATGCAAGATTATTATTTAAATAACCATTTGCTTCCGTTGTTCCTTTATAACTCATGGTATATTCATATAAATTAAGAGAAGCGACAGTTTTTTCTATTATTGTAGTTTTGGCTGGCTTTGTTGACCCATTATTTGCAAAAGTAGCATTCCATTCACTATCCATAACAATAAATTTTTCTGGCTCCCTTAAATTTCCTAAAAAGCCATCTACACTTGTATCATTTAACCAATCATAAAAGAATGGGTCTGATAATGTTGTTTGATTCCACTGAGTTATTAATTTTGTTGTCTTAGCACTGTTATTAATACTAACCGCTCTCCATAGTTTGCCACTATACCAAACATAATTATTGGGATTTTTCCCTGTAATAAAGGTATCTTCTC
>CAMMBL010000057.1 GCA_946494015.1 uncultured Mycoplasmatota bacterium
TAAATCTTTTACCATCATATCATCTCCTCTCTTTACAGAATTATAATAATCTTTTTAACTGGGTTTACCTTGCAGTATCAACTAACAATTTTTACCCCATTTTTTAATAAAATTTACTTATTTGGTTCATTTTTGCAGCTTATTTGAGAAAATGTGCAAGATCTAAAATCTCACAATTCCTTTATTTATAGAGTTTTGCAAAAGGGTTTACTAAATCGGTATCAAGCACCCGATACGCTGTAATTCCAAATTTTTTTCTTTATTATCCATTTTTATCACTTCCTTTTCAAGATATTTATCGGCATAATTATACCATATAATTACTTTTTATAAATAATATTTATATATTCTATAATGGTACTTCGTGCTGTTTCAAACAATTTAGCTTTTAAATCTTTATAAATTCATAACTTATTTTCTTTCTCTTTTTACTAACAAAAAATAATGATTATTAACATTTAAAACTATTATAACATTAAAACATATAAACTTAATTTTAATAAAAAAATAATATTTTTATAAATCAAGATTAACACGCAAAACATATGTTCGTCAATATAATTTTGAATTATTATAAATAAAAAGAATATGAAAAATATCATACTCTTATTCAACATTACCAAATCTATTAAAAGGCAATAAAATAAAACTAGTCCTACCTAATATTTGTTCTTCTTTAATAAATCCTAACTCTCTACTATCAAGCGAATTTTTTCTATTATCTCCCATAACTAAATAACAATTATCAGGAACTTTATCACTACCCAATTCCTCTATATTAAAATCATCTGTTTCTAAATTAGAAATAGGTTCTTTTATTTCTTTTCCATCAACATACAAAGTATTATCTTTATATTCAATACTCTCTCCAGGTAATCCAATTATCCTCTTAATCAAATATTCATCAGGCATATCAACAACTACAATATCAAATCTTTTAGGACTACTAAAATAATAAGCCGCTTTATTTAATAACATAATATCTTTTTGATGTAAAGTCGGTTCCATAGAACTCCCGTTAACTCTAATAGGTGTAACTATAAAAGCTTTAATAAACACAACAGCAACAATAATTATAAGATATGGCAAAAATACTTTAATCTTCTCATTCATATATCACATAATCAAAAATAAGACCATATATGGCCTTATTTTTGTCCTCTTTCTTTAATGCGATATCGACCAGCTCTACCTCTTAAGAAGTTTAATTTAGCACGTCTAACTTTACCACGTCTTACAACTGTAATTTTAGCAATCTTAGGTGAATGAATAGGGAAAGTTCTCTCTACTCCAACACCACTAGACATTTTACGAACAGTAAATGTTTCACTAACACTTCCACCACGACGAGCGATAACTATTCCTTCAAAAGCTTGGATTCTCTCGCGTTTACCTTCAATAATTTTAACATCAACACGAACTGTATCTCCAACTCTAAATTCAGGAATAGACTTATTAAGTTGTTTTTCATTAATTTTGTCAATTACATTCATAATAGATCCTCCTTTGCATATAAACCAATGTTCATAACTAATAACAGTAAGCGGAACATTTTTTTTGACGTCTTTAATTATAACATATTTATTAGAAAAAGCAAATATTTTTTAATTATCAGGTATAACTTTAACTAAAGCTCTATTTGAAAAATCTAAAGTCTTAATAATTTCTTTCATAGTTGTAATATTTATACTCTTAATTAAATCCACATAATTTGTTACTATTTTATGATAATTAATCAAATCATCAACAATATTATCAACTAAAGTATCAGCATAATCAGTTTTAATTACTTCACTTGCTATCCATACTTTCTTAAGCCGTTCTAAATCATCTTCTAAAACATCCAAATTAGTTAAATATTTATCTAATTCTTTTAAATATATATCCATATTAATACAATCAGCTTCCACAGTAAATGTAATAATATCACCTAAATCTTGAAAATAATAACCACTCTTACTAACTAAATGTCTTTTCCTAGTCATTTCTCTAAATAAAGAACTAGCTCCAAAACATAAAGAAATAATCATATTAAGATATAAATTTAATAAAACATTATTTCTAATTGGAAAACTACCTCTAGTCATCTTATAACCAATAACTAATTTTTCTATCTTTATAGGAGCTTTTATTTCTTCATATTCTTTAACTACTTTAACACTTTCTTTATATTCTTTTTTCTTAATTCCTTTAGAAGGTACTACCTTAAACCTCTTTAAAGTATTAACTACAGTATTAACTACTCTATTTGGATCCACAGCACCACCTACAACTAAAAACATGTTATTAGGCCTATAAAATGTATTATAACAAGTATATAATTTCTCTTTAGTTATTTCCATAATACTTTTCTCATTACCCAAAACAGGAATATTATATGGTAAATTCTTATATAAATTCTTACTTAAAGTTATATAAGCTAAATAATCAGGATTATCTTTATTCATATTAACTTCTTCTAAAATTATCCCCTGTTCTTTCTTTACATTTTCCAAAGTAAAATAAGGTGTATTAACAAAAGTTAACAAATACTCAAGATTTTCTTCCATCTTTTTATTACCAGTAACTATATAACAAGTAGTTTTATAACTAGTATAAGCATTAACATAACTTCCTGTTTTTGCAAAAAGATCAAAAGTTGACTCTCCATCTTCATTTTCAAACATTTTATGTTCTAAAAAATGCGCAATACCACTAGGAAATTTAGTCATCTTTGTTGAAGAAAAAGGAACAAATTCATTATTAAGAGCTCCATAATATGTACCATAATTAAAGTAATAATTTTTCTTTTTACTAGTTTTTTCATTAGGAATAATAATTATTTCTAAACCATTATCTAATACTTCTTTATAAATTTTCTTATCAACACCCTTAAGTTCTATTTCCTCCAACACTACTCACTCCCTTCCAAAACATAAATTGTATTTATTTTAATTTTACTAGCTACTCTTACCACTTCTTCTTTTGTTACTTTTAACATTTTCTTTCTTTTAGTTTCTATATCATCAACACCTAAAAGTTCAACCATATAATAACTTTCAATAATTTGAAAAGTACTCTCTACAATATCATCAATTGCACTTGTATAAAACTCCTTAGCTTTATATAACATTTCATCACTAATCTTACCACTAGCTAAACTTTTCAATATTTTTTTAATTATCTCAACAGCATCTTTACTTTTCCCACTAGTAATACCACCTCTTATAATAATTAAATTATCAAGTTTATTAGTAATACTAGAAATTGTATAAGCTAAAGAATTATTCTCTCTTACTTCTTTAAATAATAAAGATTCTGTTCCTCCCCCTAAAATAGCATTTAAAAGAGATAATGGATAATTTCTCTCATAATCAGTTAAATTAGTTAAATTTAAAGTAATAACTAAGTTATCCTGTTCAGCTTTTATTTTTTCACTAACAACTTTACTTTTAATTTTCTTATCTATTTGTACTAAAGCACTAACAGGTGGCTTTTTAAAAACATCAAATTTAAATATTTCCCTAAATAAACCACTAATTATATCTTCATCAACATTACCTAAAACAAAAATATCAACACTATTATGATTAATAAAGTTCTTATAATAATCATATAAATTCTCTTTCGTAATTTTCTCTAAATCACTACTATATCCTATCGCTCTAAACCCAGTAACAGAAGAAGGACAAGAAACTTCAAGACCTCTAATCAAAGCATAAGACATTTTATCTTCAACTATAGAATTTAAATCAGCTTTATATTCTTCATAAACAGTATTAAATTCTTTATCTAAAAAAGCATTATTTTCAATTCTAGGATTAAAAATAATAGAATTTAAAAGTTTTAAACTCTCTTTAAAATTCCCATCTTCTGTATACTTATCATTTAAAACATTAAGACTAAATGATGTATCTAAAAAATTACCTATTCTTCTATTAGTAATAGAAACTCTTGCCGCATACAAATCTTGTTCTTTCTTTGTTAAATCAACCTTTGTTTTATAATCATTAGTAGAAAGAAGCATAATTCTACTCAAAAAATTTCTTTTAGTTATATTTTCTTTACAAGCTTCTTCTCTAAAATAAATCTTTACTGTTATAGTTTTATACAAATCAGTTTTTATAATATGTAAATTATAAGCACCTTGATCTTTTTTTATATACTTCATTTGATTACCTCACCTCACTTCTAGTATAACCACTATTTCTAATCTAATGCAGTTAAAGTATCTAGTGAAATTGTAATCATATCATTTAAATTTTTTTCTCTTTCTTCACTTGAAATACTATTTTTATCATAATCTGAATCAACAACTGTTAAAATACATCCTGCTTTTTTATTTAAATGTTTTGCTAAACAAAATAATGTAGCCGCTTCCATCTCACAAGCTAAATAGTTAATATTACTAGGATATAATTTATAATAACGTTCTTTATCAACATATACATCAAAAATATCACTAGTAATTATTACTCCTTTATGATATGGATAATTTTTATTCTTAGTATAAATCTCAAGTGCTTTAACAATAGAAGAAGAAGCACTATACTCTTTATTATCGTCATCAAAAAATAATTTAGGATAACTAGTTAAAGTATAAGAAGATGTAGGTATAACTAAATCTTTTAATTTAACTTCTTTATTAGGAGTACCACAAGTACCAATTCTAATAATAGTTTCTACCCCATAAAATTTATATAATTCATAAGCATAAATTCCAATTGATGGAGAACCCATACCTGATGCAAATACAGTTATTAATTGATTATTATAATACCCTGTATATCCTAACATATTCCTAACATTATTAACTATTTTATAATCTGTTAAAAAGTTCTCAGCAATATATTTAGCTCTTAAAGGATCACCCGGCATAAGTACCTTTTTAGCTATTTCTCCTTCCTTACTTTCAATGTGTGCTGTCATAAAATACCTCCCTTTATTTAATATCAATTAAATTATAAACTAAATAAAATAAAAAAACAATTATGGGTTTAAATTTATAATAATCAAAAAGAACAAGAACTCTTATATCCTTGTTTCTATATTATAAAATTAACTAAATAATTCTATTGTAAAGGGATCTATTTTAGTTCCTGTCCCTTCTTTTATTATTACATTTTCTTTTAAGTTCATAGCTGGTTTAATTCCCTGTCCAGTATTAGAAGTTGGATTATAAAAAGTTGCAACTCCTACAGCTGATAGTTTACACTTCTGGGCTCCAAGATTAGAAGGAGTAATAGCCCAATAATCAAAAACATTTTCATTTATATCAAATTGGCCAGCCATTAATTCCCCTACTCTTAATAAGCCTATTTTTGCTATTGTTGTATTAGCTGTTAATGTATCACTAGTAGTATCAGCATATTTAGCTAATTTATAATTAATACCTCTACCAAAAAACCCTAAATACCAAGTAGTACTTTCTTCTATCATATTTATTTGTTCATTTGTCAGATATCCATTACTTGGATTAGAATAGTTGTTATTCAAAAAGTTTCCAATTGTATTTGTAGTTGAAAAATTATCATTTCCAAAAGCTAATTCAACAAATTTTCCTGAGTTTTTTAAAGGATTTACACTAGTTATTTTAGTTCCACTACCATTTTCATGACTTACTA
Organism: uncultured Mycoplasmatota bacterium; assembly: GCA_946494015.1. Lineage (GTDB taxonomy): Bacteria > Bacillota_I > Bacilli_A > RF39 > UBA660 > Onthousia. The sequence goes on from CAMMBL010000057.1 coordinate 5,604, forward strand.
TTCTGTATAGATTATTTTCCCCATTACCAAAAGAAATATATTCACCACTATATCTGGTATTTAATTTTACTCCATTTAAATTACTATCATTATCGCCATTTAAACGATATGGATCAGACTCTGTTCCACTTCCACTTACTATTTTAACATCAGCCTTTAAATTTATCGCTGGACGAATTCCATAAGCATTATTAGTTATAGAATCATTATATGAATTACCAATATAATATACAAAACGCATTTGATTAGCACTATAAGGTGTTAAAGTCCACCAAGAAAGTCCATTATTTAAATAGCCATCATAAAATGTAGTTCCTCTATAACTTTCTTGATATTCATATAAATTTAAAAGTCCCACTGCACTTGTTGATACACTAACCCCAGTAGGTCTTTGCATAGCACCTAAATCAGCAGTATCAAGCGTTGCATCCCATTTAGAATTAGTATCAATATAGTTTTCATAATTTCTTAAATTACC
>CAMMBL010000058.1 GCA_946494015.1 uncultured Mycoplasmatota bacterium
AAGTCTTTTCGAAAGCTGGAAGTAATGGAGATAAGAAAGTCTATAAGATAAAAGTGAAAAACACATCAGGAAGCAGTATAAATATTAATTTAGGAGTACAAATAGGCCTTGATTATAATGATTTAAGCTTACCGAGTGATGGCCACTTATTTACGGAGTATATAGTAAAAGCATCAGATACAATAACAGAGAATATTGGTAATAATGGAAGTACCTATGATGATGGAGAAGATACTTTTATTACAGGAAAAAATCCCAATAATTATGTCTGGTATAGTGGTAAACTATGGAGAGCAGTGTCTATAAATAATGAAGCCAAAACGACGAAGCTAGTAACTCAATGGAATATAAGTGCAATTAGCTATTCAAGTGGTAGTAGTTCTTTTGAGAAAAGTTTTATGAAAGAATGGTTAAATGATACAAGCACAGATGGTTTTTTATATAATCTAAGAGATTATGAGAATTTTATAGTAACAGATTCTAAATGGGATGCTACAATGGATTCAACAGATTTAGGAAGTATTAAAAAACCAAATGGGACAACAATAGTAGAAGATGCAGTAGGACTTTTAAATATGTATGAGTATCAATCTAGTTATAAAGGTACTACTTATAAGAATGGATATCTAAATAATGGACTTTCTTGGTGGACTTTAACACCTGGGGATTATATGCGTATTGTGCGCTACGATGGTGATGATGGCCAATCGGAAGCATTATTTTCTGAAGGTGTACGGCCATCCATAAATCTACAATCTAGCGTTAAAATTGTGAGTGGTGATGGAACAGTTGATAATCCATATAGACTAGCTGGAGATAATGATACTGATTTAAATGGTGTAAAATTAAATACAAGATATAGTGGTGAGTATATTCAGTTTGGTAATGATGAAAATAATTTATATAGGATAGTAAATCATGAAACGGAAGGATTAACGAAAATAACTAGCAATGAACCTTTAAAAAAATCTGGAACATTTATAGAAAGTGAATTTAATGATAATAATCGCTATTTTAGTTATTCAACAATTAAAGATTTTTTAAATGATGATTATTTAACAGATTATATTGAAGATAATTATATTAATATGATAGAAGACAAAACAACTTGGTATCAAGGAACTGTTTATGCTGGTAAAAATTATAAATTAGCAAAATATGGTAATATTGATATGAGTCTTATAAAAGCTAAAGTAGGTTTACTTCGTTATGGAGAATTAATGAGTGGACAATTTAATAAGAGTAGTAATAATAAAGAATATTGGTTAATAACAGAAGAACAATATGGGTTGTGGTATGTGGAACCAGATGGTTATGGATATGTTACTAGTCAATCACCTGAGCAGGGTGTTAAACCATCTATGAATTTAAAAGAAAATGTAATAATAACAGGAGGAGAAGGAACAAAGAATAATCCTTTTATTATTGAACTGTTGAGTTAAAATAGCTTTATTTTCATAATAGATATAGACAAAAACAACAATTTGTTGTATATTATTAGCAGTGCTAATTCTTAGTAGTGGGAGTTCTTCCTTACACCCTATACCAAGAATTTAGTGAATAATAAAATAAAGAAAGGAAGGTATGCATGGCTTTAACCAAAGAAGAAAAACAACAAATTATAAAAGAATTCGGTGCTAATGCTAATGATACTGGATCAGCTCCTGTTCAAATTGCAATATTAACTAAAGAAATTAATAATTTAACAGAGCATTTAAAAACACATATTCATGATCATCATTCACACCGTGGACTTTTAATGAAAGTTGGTCAAAGAAGAAATATGCTTAATTATTTAGCTAAAAAAGATATTACTAAATATCGTGAAGTAGTTAAAAAATTAGGTTTAAGAAAATAATATTATTAAAGGAATTTCCATTTATAAAAGAGATTCCTTTTTCTTTTTTAAAATATAAAATAAAAAGTAGATATTTTTCTTTTTTTTTGATATTCTATACTTAGAGCTTATTGGCAAAGTAAATAAATAAAATTAATTATGTAGTGTTAAAAATATTTTATAACGGATTAATACAATAATAATTAAAACAATTTATTAACAGAAAGAAGGTAGTTAAAATGACGAAAAAGACATTTGAATATGATTTTTATGGGAAAAAAATAATTGTAGAGCATGGTTATCTAGCTAAACAAGCGAATGGATCTGTTTTAGTTAGATATAATGATACTGTAGTTTTAACAGCAACAGTTATTAATAAAAATGCTAATTTATTAAGTGATTTTTTTCCATTGACAGTAAATTATCAAGAAAAATTATATTCAGTAGGTAAAATACCAGGAGGATTTATTAAACGTGAAGGAAGGCCTACTGAAGCTGCAACACTTGCAGCTAGAATGATTGATAGGCCAATGAGGCCATTATTTAAAGAAGATTTTAAAAATGAGGTACAGGTTATTAATACAGTACTATCAGTTGATCAGGATTGTTCTCCTGAACTTACCGCTATGCTTGGTTCTAGTCTTGCTACTATGATTAGTGGAGCCCCTTTTTTAGGGCCTATTGCAGGCGTTAAAGTTGGTTATATTGATGGTGACTATATTATTAATCCAACAGTTGAAGAATTAGAAAAAAGTATTCTTGATCTTACAGTAGCTGGTACAGCTAATGCTATTAATATGGTAGAAGCAGGTGCTAAAGAAGTTAGTGAAGATATTATGCTTGAAGGATTAATGAAAGGACATGAGGCTATTAAAGAATTATGTGCTTGGCAAGAGAAAATTTTAGAAGAAATTGGTATTACTCCTTTTGCATATGAAAGTTTAACTATTGAAGAAGACTTAATTAATGAAGTTACTTCCTTAATTGAAAAAGATCTTGATGAAGCTTTAAGAATTAAAGAAAAATTAGTACGTTATGAGAGAATTGATGAAATAGAAAATAATTTGTTAGAAAAATATAAGGAAGATAATAAAGAACTTGCTAATGAGGAGATAGATTTATTACTTGTTAAAATAAGAAAAATCTTTAGTGATGTTGAATATAGACTATTTAGAAATATAGTAGTTAAAGAAAAAATTAGATCTGATGGTAGAAAAATGGATGAGATTAGACCATTATCTACAGATATAGATTTATTACCTAGAACTCATGGTTCAGCCTTATTTACAAGAGGAGAAACACAATGTTTATCTGTTACGACTTTAGGAGCTTTAGGAGAACATCAAATATTAGATGGACTTAGTTTAGAAGATGAAAAAAGATTTATGTTACATTATAATTTTCCACAATTTTCAGTTGGAGAAACTGGAAGATATGGAGCGCCTAGTAGAAGGGAAATAGGACATGGTGCTTTGGGAGAAAGAGCACTTTTACAAGTAATACCTAGTGAAGATGAATTTCCATATACAATTAGAGTTGTATCAGAAATATTAGAAAGTAATGGTAGTAGTTCACAAGCTTCAATTTGTGCTGGTTGTATGAGTTTAATGGCAGCTGGTGTTCCTATTAAAAATCCTGTTGCAGGTATTGCTATGGGACTTATTACTAGTGATGATGATTATACTATACTAACAGATATCGCTGGTATGGAAGATCATTTAGGAGATATGGATTTTAAAGTAGCAGGAACTAAAGATGGTATTTGTGCTTTACAAATGGATATAAAAATTAAAGGGGTTACTAAAGAAATATTAAAAGAAGCCTTAGAACAAGCTAAGAAAGCTCGTTTTGAAATTCTTGAAGTTATTGCAAAACAAATTAGCAAACCTCGTAAAGAAGTATCTAAATATGCCCCTAAAACTAAAGTGTTTTATATTTCTCCTAATAAAATACGTGATGTTATTGGTAAAGGTGGAGAAATGATTACGAAAATTATTTGCGATGCTAGTAATGTTAATGATGTAAATAGTATTGGAGCGGTAAAAGTTGATTTAGAAGATGATGGTAGGGTTATAGTTTATCATACAGATAAAGAAGTAATAGATAAGACTGTTAAAATGATTGAAGATGTAGCAAGAGAAGTTGAAGTAGGAAAAGTTTATGAAGCAAAAGTTGTTGGAGTACATGATTTTGGTTGTTTTGTTGAAGTATGGCCTGGATGTGAAGGCTTAGTTCATGTTTCACAACTTGATGTTAAACACGTAAAAAAACCTGAAGATATTGTTAAAGTAGGTGATACTATTTTAGTAAAAGCGATGGGATTAGATAAAAAAGGAAAACAAAACTTTTCACGTAAAGAAGTATTACTAGATATGAAAAATTCTAAAGAATAGTTATACTTTTTATAGAAGGGAAAGATTTTATGAGTGTAAAAAATGAATATGCTATTGTTGCTGCTAATCACTTTAATAATAAATTTACTGATCAAGAAGTTATTAAGATACCAGATGTAGAATTTAATAGTCTTGAAGAAATAGATAGATATACAGCTGCTATGACAAAAGATGAGTTTGCTATGCAGCTTTCTTATGAAAATTCTATGAAAAATACTTATTCTATTAGAATTTTGAATTCTAATTTTGAACCTAGTTGGCGAAGAATTATTTTTAATAAAAAAGAGTTGATACCAATTATTGATAGTATTGTAAAAAAAACTGTTTGTAAAACGAAAAAAGGTAAGAAACATTTTTTTACTATAAAATATATTACTTCAAATGATTCTTTCTTTGTTAGGGAATGGAATGAAGTAGTTGATGAAATTACTAATGGTAATGCTGAAAAGATTAATTATCTTTTTGAAGGTAGTTATGATTTATTAGCATATGCTAAAGTTTTAATGAATACTGATCCTTATGATTATGAAGGAATAAATGAACAATTACAAAGACTTGAGAATAGTTTTAGAAATTATGATGAGTTTAGAAAATATCTTACTAATAAAGAAAAACCTTATAATCAAAATAAATATCTAGCAAATTTTGAAATTAAACAAGTTATAGTTAAACCAACAGTAATGATTAAGACTCAGCCAGAAAATATTAAATCTTTTAATGAAGATAAAGAAGAATTTTTAGATTATGATGAGATTGAATCTATGGTAGGTGGCGATATAGATTCAGTACCATATTATTATGAGAGAAAAATACCTGATGGTAGGCGAAGAAAATGAATGATTTAGATAGATATTTGGAATATTTAGAATATCAGAAACATTATTCTAAATATACTATTGATAATTATGAAAGAGATATTTTGGAATATTTTAACTATCTTTCTTTAGAACATATTAATTATTTAGATATTAAATATAGTGATATAAGATTATATTTAATGTATTTAAAAGATCAAAAATTAGAAAAATCTACTTCTATTAGTAGAAAATTAAGTTCATTAAGAAGTTTTTATAATTATTTAGCTAGTAATAAAAAAATAAAGAATAATATATTTATATTAATATCTTCTCCAAAACAAGAAAAAAAATTACCACGATATTTTGAATATAATGAATTAGAAGTTTTATTTTCTGTTTCTAATTTGAATACTTCATTAGGACAAAGAGATAGATTGATTTTAGAGATATTATATGCAACAGGAATTAGAGTTGGAGAGTTAGTTAATATTAAACTTAAAGATATTAATAGAAGTGAGAGAACTATTTTAATTAATGGAAAAGGAAGTAAACAACGTATTGTTAATTATGGAGAGTATGCTAATGATATTTTAGATTTATATTTAAAAGGCGGTTATATGCAACTTAATAAGTATAATAGTGATTATTTAATATTAAATAATCAAGGTAGAAAGATAACAGAGCGTGGTATTAGGTATTTGTTAACTAATATTATAAAGAAAACTTCACTTCATAAGAATATATCACCTCATATGTTAAGACACTCTTTTGCAACACATCTTTTAAACGAAGGTTGTGATATTCTTTCTGTTAAAGAAATGCTAGGTCATGAGAGTCTTTCATCTACACAAATTTATACTCATATTACTAATGATAGATTAAAAGATATTTATTTGCATAGTTTTCCTAGAAGAAATAAATAGAAATTTATAGACTAAATAAAGTTAACATGATAGAATAAATTTATAAAGCAAGATAAAAAAGAAGGAAGGGATATACTAATGAAGAACAAAAATTATACTAGCACCCGTTTACAA
>CAMMBL010000059.1 GCA_946494015.1 uncultured Mycoplasmatota bacterium
ACACTAAATTATATGATTATATTTCAAATATCAATTTACTTTTGAAATTGAATAAAAGCAAAATAAATGCTTTTTTTCTGTTTTTTTAGGGGTAAATATGATATAATATTCTTGCGTGTATAGGAGTACTAAAATAGGGTGCAGGTGATTATATGGTCGTTTTTTTAATTAAATATGATAATTAGATCATTAAAAGTTACGAATTTTCGTAATTATGATAAAGTTAATATTACTTTAGGTAGTAAAATGAACATTTTTATTGGTAATAATGCTAGTGGTAAGACTAATATATTAGAATCTATCGCTATATTAGGATTGACTAAATCTTTTAGAAACGGCTTAGATTGTGATGTTATAAAATTTAATAAAAAGAAAGCAGTTATAGAAGGTCGTATTTTAAATAATAAGCAGATAAAAGATTTAAAAATTGAGTTTTTTGAAAAAGAAAAAAATATTTATGTTAATTCTAAAAAAATAAAGAAATATGCTGAATATATTTCTAATTTGAATGTTGTTATTTTTACTCCTGTTGATTTAGATATTATAAAAGGATCACCTAGTATTAGAAGAAATTTGCTTAATGTTACTTTATCACAAATTTCTTATTCTTATTTAGTTACTTATAATGAATATAATAAGATTTTAAAAACACGTAATGAATATCTTAAAATATTATATACTAATGGGATTGCTGATAAAACGTATTTAGATGTTTTAACAGATAAATTAGTAGAGAAAGCTAGTGTAATATATCAAGCAAGATATAATTATTTAACTAAAATTAATACTTATATTAGTGGAATTTATAATAATATTACAAGTGATGATAAGATTATTAGAATAGAATATAAGCCTAATATAATTATAAATTCTTATGAATTAAAAAATCTAAAGAATGCCTTAGTTAATGTTTATAAAAAAAATTATAAGAGAGAATTACAGGCTGGTATGACGCTATTTGGGCCTCATAGAGATGATTTTTGCTTTTATATAGGTAATGATACTGATATGAAGATTTATGCGTCTGAAGGGCAACAAAAATGTGCTGTACTTGCTTATAAACTTTCTTCTATTCCAATCTTTAAAGAAAATAATGGTACTAATCCCGTATTACTTTTAGATGATATTTTTAGTGAACTTGATTTAAATAAAAGAAATAAGCTTTTAAAATATGTTAATGAAGATATTCAAAGTATTATAACAACTACAGATTTAAAAAACATATCTAAAAATAATCTAAAGAATGCAGTTGTTTTTAAGGTTGATAATGGAAAATTAGAGAGGAGTTAAAAGATGGAAGAAAAAGTAGAGAATAATTATGATTCTTCAGCGATACAAGTACTTGAAGGATTAGAGGCTGTTAGAAAAAGACCGGGAATGTATATTGGTTCTACTAGTTCAAGAGGTCTACATCATTTAGTTTGGGAAATTGTAGATAATTCTATAGATGAAGCTTTAGCTGGATATTGTACACATATTGAAGTAACTATAAATAAAGATAATAGTATAACTGTAAGAGATGATGGAAGGGGTATCCCTGTTGATATTCATCCTAAAACAGGTAAAAGTACAGTAGAAACTGTTTATACTGTACTTCATGCTGGAGGTAAATTTGGTGGAGGAGGATACAAGGTATCTGGTGGACTACATGGTGTAGGTGCTAGTGTAGTTAATGCTTTATCTGATTGGTTGGAAGTTAAAGTATATCGAGATGGTAAAGTTTATTATCAAAGATATCAAACAGGTGGTCATCCAGTTGAGCCATTAAAAATTATTGACAGTTGTGATATTAATAGGACAGGAACTACAGTTACATTTAAGCCTGATGATCAAATTTTTACTGATACTACAGTATATGATTATGATATTTTAAAAACGAGACTTAGAGAATTGGCTTTTTTGAATAGGGGACTTCGTATTACTTTATATGACGATAGAGAAGATCCTAAAAAAGATAGTTTCTGTTATGAGGGTGGTATTAGAGAATATGTAGAGATGCTTAATAAAAATAAGACACCAATTCATAATACTATTATTGATATTACTGGTGTTATGCAAGATATTTCTTTAGAAGTAGCACTTCAATATAATGAGTCTTATAATGCGGCAATTTATTCATTTGTTAATAATATAACAACTCCTGAAGGTGGTACACATGAAGATGGAGTTAGACGGGCTTTAACAAGAATTTTAAATAAATATGCAGTTAGTCATAATTTCTTAAAAGAAAAGGACGATTCTTTAACTGGTGATGATGTTAAAGAAGGACTTACAATGATTATTTCCATTAAGCATCCTAATCCTCAATTTGAAGGACAAACAAAAACAAAACTTGGAAATAGTGAAGTTAGGAGTATTGCTGATAAAATTTTTTCTGAGTCTTTTGAGAGATTTTTATTAGAACATCCTGATGAAGCTAAAGTAATTATTGAAAAATGTATGACTGCTTCTCGTGCTAGAGTCGCTGCTAAAAAGGCAAGGGAATTAACACGACGTAAAGGTGATTTGGATATTACTAACTTTTATGGAAAATTATCTGATTGTAAGAGTAAAGATGCATCAATTAGTGAGATATTTTTAGTAGAAGGTGATTCAGCTGGTGGTTCTGCTATAAAAGGTAGAGATAGTATGACACAAGCTATATTGCCTTTGCGTGGGAAAATTTTAAATGTTGAAAAAGCAAGACTTGATAGAGCTTTATCTAATGAAGAAATTAGAACAATTATTACAGCATTTGGTACGGGAATAGGAGAAGATTTTGATTTAACTAAACTACGTTATAATAAAATTATTATAATGACAGATGCTGATGTTGATGGTTCTCATATTAGGGTTTTACTTTTAACTTTGTTTTATCGCTTTTTTAGACCTATTGTAGAAGCTGGTCATGTATATGCGGCTCAACCACCCTTGTTTGTTATAAAACATGGTAAAACTATTAAGTATGTTTTAAATGAACAGGAACGTGATGAGTATCTTGCAACTCTTTCTCCAAATACTAAATATGAAATTGCGAGAATGAAAGGTTTAGGAGAGATGGATGCTGAAGAATTAAATGAAACTACTATGGATATTAATAAACGAGTATTAAGACAGATTACTATCGATGATGCTGTAGCTGCTGATGAAGTGTTTTCTCAGTTGATGGGAGAAGATGTCGCTCCACGTCGTGAATTTATTGAAACTAATGCAACTTATGTACAGAATTTGGATATTTAGGAGGTAAATTATGGATAGATTAGAACAAAATAATATAGTAAAAGAAGTTAGAGATTCATTTCTTGAGTATTCAATGAGTGTTATTGTGGCAAGAGCATTACCTGATTTACGTGATGGATTGAAACCTGTTCATCGCCGTATTTTGTATTCTATGTATGAATCTGGTTATACTCCTGATAAACCTCATAAGAAAAGTGCAAAAACGGTAGGAGAAGTAATGGGTAATTATCATCCTCATGGTGATATTTCTATTTATGAAGCTATGGTGCGAATGGCACAAGATTTTTCTTATAGATATATGTTGATTGATGGTCATGGAAATTTTGGTAATATTGAAGGATATGGTGCTGCAGCTATGCGTTATACAGAAGCTCGTCTTTCAAAAATTTCTCTTGAATTATTAAGAAATATTAATAAGAATACAGTTGATTTTATACCAAACTTTGATGAAACAACAAAAGAGCCAGAGGTATTGCCTTCAAGATTTCCCAATATTTTAGTTAATGGAACAACAGGTATTGCTGTTGGAATGGCTACTAATATACCACCACATAATTTAAAAGAAGTTATTGATGGTTGTGTTGCTTATATAGATAATCCTGATATTGATGTTGATGGTTTAATGCACTATATTAAAGGTCCAGATTTTCCAACAGGTGCTTCTATTCTTGGAAATAGTGGTATTAGAAAGGCTTATGAAACAGGTAGGGGAACTATTACTATTAGAAGTAAAGCTCAAATTGAAGAAAAAAATGGTAGACAATATATTGTTATTGATGAAGTTCCTTATGGTGTTAATACTTTAGAATTAAAAAATAAAGTTGCTGAGCTTGTTCATAATAAAACAATTGAAGGTATTTCTGATTATCATTCTGATTTAAAGGATGGTATTAAGATAACAATAACTTTAAAGAAAGATGCTAATGCGCAAGTTGTTTTAAATAAGCTTTATAAGCATACTCAATTTCAAACAACTTATGGAATTATTCTTTTAATGTTAGATCAAGGTGTTCCAAAAACTTTAGGATTAAAAGATATTATTTCTAAATATATTGATTTTCAAAGAGAGATTATCATTAGAAGAACTAAATTTGATTTAGATAATGCCGAAAAACGTGTACATATTTTAGAAGGTTTAAAAATAGCTTTGGATCACATTGATGAAGTTATTAAGTTAATTAGAGGATCTAATTCTGATGAGGAAGCTAGAAATGGTTTAATGGGTAAATTTGGTTTAAGTGAAATTCAAGCGAATGCTATTTTGGAAATGAGACTTAGACGTTTAACTGGCTTGGAAAGAGAAAAAATCGAAAATGAACTTAATGATTTACTTACTTTGATTGCTAATTTGAAAGATATATTAAGTAGTGATGCTAAGATTTTAAATGTAATTAAAGAAGAACTTTTAGAAATTAAAGATAAATATGGTGATGATAGAAGAACTAATATAGATATGACTGCCATTGAATATATTGAAGATGAATCTTTGATACCAGTAGAAGATATAATAGTTACATTAACTAATAAAGGTTATATAAAGCGATTGAGAGCTGATACTTATAAAAGTCAAAATCGTGGTGGAGTTGGAATTAAAGGTATGACTACTAATGAAGAAGATTTTGTTAAACATTTGATTTCTATGAAAACTCATGATTATATATTATTCTTTTCTAATAAAGGTAGAGTTTATAGACTTAAAGGATATGAGATACCAGAATTTAGTCGTCAGTCTAAAGGAATACCTGTAGTTAATCTACTATCATTAGAAAATGGTGAGAACATTAGTTCGATAGTGTGTTTAGATCCATCTGTTGAAAACTATAAATATTTATTATTTGTTACCAAGAATGGCCTTGTAAAACGTACGGAAATATCAGAATTTGATAATATTCGTAAGAGTGGGAAAATAGCTATAGTGTTAAAAGATAGTGATGAATTAATTGCTGTGGATAAAACAAATGGTGAAAATGAAGTTATTATTGGTGCCAGCAATGGAAGAATGGTTAGGTTTGTGGAAAGTGAAATTCGTTCCATGGGAAGGGGTACATCTGGAGTTAAAGGAATGGATCTTAATGGTGCTATTGTTGTGGGAGCCAATGTAGTTAATAATAATCAAGAAGTATTAATTGTTACAGAAAAAGGTTATGGTAAGAAAACAAATATAAATGAATATAGGCTAACACATAGAGGTAGCAAAGGTGTTAAAGCTTTAAATATGACTGATAAAAATGGATTAATGATTTCACTTAATTGTATTGATATAACTGAAAGTAAACACAAGGATATTATGATAGTCACAGATAGTGGAGTTATTATGAGAATGCCACTTGATCAAATATCTACTTTGAAAAGAGCCACACAAGGGGTTAGATTGATTCATTTAAAAGAAAATCAGAAAGTTGCTACTGTAACTGTTGTTGATCAAGAAGAAGAAATAGGTAATGAGTAGAATTTCTTCTTCTTTTTATTTCCTGGGAAATAAATTATTACCTATAGTTGGAAAAATATAAGAAATATTGACAAACTATATTATTTAAAAACATATATATTTAATATCTAATGATTATATGTTGTAATGTTTGAAAAAATATTTCCCGGGAAATAAATTATTACCTATAGTTGGAAAAATATAAGAAATATTGACAAACTAT
>CAMMBL010000060.1 GCA_946494015.1 uncultured Mycoplasmatota bacterium
CAGAATATATCTATCCTGCTCTTATTTCATAGTAAAAGAAAGGTACTAGATTATGACTAAATGACCCCCCCGGTAACTATTTGTAAACACTCTTTCATCTGTCTTTCCCTTCTTTCTTTAATCAAGTTTTTCTTTTAATTCTCTTAATTTAGCCAAGAACTCATTAGTCTTTCTAAGTTCTTCATCCATCTTTGGAAAAGTAGCCGTATCCTCTAATTCAAGAGTTGTACTTTTCTCTACTGGTTCCTCAATTCCATAAATAGGACTAATAATAGGACTAGGTTTATAATGTTTCTCAGTACTATATGCTAAAGAAGCATCACTCTTAGCTGAAAAGAAATCATCTATAGAAACCTTATTACTAACTTTTTCCTCTTTGCTATTATCACTAGCTTCTAATACCTCTATTTCTTCAACAGCTTCTTTCTTACTATTATTATATCTTTCCTCTAACTCAGCAATACTAATAGGTTCATTACCATCATCTTCATATTGTGTTATCTCATTTTGATCAATTAAACTCTTACCCTTAGCAAGTAATTCATCTAAACTAATAATAGCATTTTCTTCTTGAAGTGTTTCATACTTAGTTAATTCTATATTTTCTTTACTATCTTCTTTTAAACTCTTTAATTCTTCAGTTATACGTTCAAGTTCTTGTTTAGCTTCCATTTCAGTATAAACTTCATCTTTATACTTAATAACATCTTCTTCATTTTTAGGAGTATCAATAGGTACTATAACTTCTGGTTCTATTACTTCTACTTTTTCTTCATATTTATCATTTAAAACAAGACTATCATTACTAACTACTTCTTGTTTTGGACTACTAACTACTATTGGTTGAACTTCAATAGGTGAAGTAAAACCTTTTTCAATAACGATATCTTCTTTCTTAGGTTCTATAACTTCTTCTACATTACTAACTGCAACCTCTTTTACTTCCTCTACTTTAGCTTTATTATCCTCTTTATTATTACTTTTCTCTATATTACTACTTTCGATTTTATTAGATTCATTAATATTAGACTTTTTATCATTTTCTTTAGCTACTTCTAAGACTAATTTATTAAGTTCCATTGTATTATTTTGTAATTTCTTTTTCTCATCATGTCTTTTCATAAAATCAATAAACCATAAAATAAAACATACAAATAAAATAATACCTATAATTACTAAAATAATTAATACTTCCTTTGTCGCTAAAAAATCTATTATATTTTCAAGAATCATATAACTCACCTCTTACTACATTCTATATAAAGAATATCACAACCTTTTTTATTAATAAAGTAGTTACATTTAATTTTACAAAAAAATTTACATTATATTTACTTTTTTGTTTTACAAATATTTACGAACAAATTTTTACATATTTTTTATTTTTTACAAACATATATATAATTAAGGAGCATATATATGAGAAAAGAAACTTTTATAAAATCAACTATTATCTTAATAATTGGAGGCTTTTTAACTAAATTTTTAGGAATGATAATAAAAATTGTAATGAGTCGTTTAATGGGAAGTGAAGGTATAGGCCTTTATATGTTAGTCCTACCAACTTTCTCATTATTAATTGGTATTTGTCAATTTGGGATACCAACCGCTCTTTCAAAACTAATCGCTGAAGATAAAAAGAATAACAAACGTCTCTTATTTTCCCTCCTTCCTATATCTTTAATTATTAATATTATTATAATAAGTTTTGTTATTATAATAGCCCCTACTCTTGCCTTTAATTTACTACATGAAAAAAGAGCCTTACTACCTATTTTATCTATATGTGTTGTCTTACCTTTAACTAGTACATCTAGTATTTTAAGGAGCTATTTTTTTGGGAAACAACAAATGCTACCTCATGTTACTTCAAACGTATTAGAAGATATTATAAGACTTATATTAATAATAATAGGTATTCCTATTTTTATTAGTAAAGGTTTAGAAATCGCTGTTACTTTTGTTATTTTAACTAATATTATTAGTGAACTTATGTCTATCTTAGTTTTATTTTTCTTCTTACCTAAAAACCTAGTCATAAAAAAAGAAGATTTAACTTTTAATAAAAATTATGCTAAAGAAGCTTTAGGAATAAGTATCCCTTCAACTGCTAGTCGTCTAATTGGTTCTTTTGGTTATTTTTTAGAACCTATCATTTTAACTTCTACTCTTACTTTCTGTGGTTATAAATCTAATTTCATTGTTACAGAATATGGTGTTATTAGTGGTTTTGTTATGCCTTTATTACTCTTACCTTCATTTTTTACTATGGCAATATCTCAAGCTTTATTACCTATTATCTCAAAAGCGACTAGTCATAACCAATATAATTATGCTAAGAAAAAAATAAAACAAGCTATTATTATATCTCTTATAATAGGAATACCAGCTTCTTTAGTATTAGGTATTTTTCCAGAATTCTTCCTAAAATTAATCTATAATACTCATGAAGGTATTAATTATATGCATTTTTTAGCTCCTATTTGTATCTTACAATATATTCAAGCCCCTTTATCTGCTAGTTTAGATGCTATGGGACTTACTAAATTAAATTTAAAAGCTACTATACTAGGAACTTTAATAAGAACTATCTTCTTGTTATTATTATCACTATTAAAAATAGGAATGTGGGGTCTTATCATCTCTACTTCACTAAATGTAATTTTTACAACTTGTTATAATTATTTACAAGTAAAAAGAAGTTTAAAACAATAAATATATTGTACAATTAACAGCATAAATACGATATAATAAAGAAATAAGAGGTGTAATTATGGATCAAATTAAGTTATTAATAGTAGATGATGAAGAAAATATAAGAGAAGTTATTAAAGAATATGCCCGTTTAGAAAATTATAATGTTACAGAAGCCGATAATGGATTAAGTGCTTTAAAATTATTAAATGAAGAAAATTTTGATTTAATGATTTTAGATATTATGATGCCTAAAATGGATGGTTTCACTTTACTTAATAATCTTCCTAAAGAAAAAAGAGTTCCAACTATTATTTTATCAGCCAAGGATGATGAGATAGATAAATTAGTTGGTTTTGAAAAAGGTATAGACGATTATTTATGTAAACCTTTTTCACCTAAAGAATTAATAGCAAGAGTTAAAGCTATTATTAAACGAACTAAAAATATTACCCAAGAATATACTTATAAAAATTTAAGAATAAATTTTAAAGAACATACTCTTAAAATAAATAATAAAGAAATAAAAATTACTCCTAAAGAATTTGAAATCTTAGAATATTTTATAAAAAATAAAAAAATGGCCATTTCAAGAGAACAAATTTTAAATCAAATATGGGGTTATGATTTTTATGGTGATAATAGAACTATAGATACTCATATAAAAATGTTAAGAAATAATTTAGGAGAATATAGAAATTTGATTATTACCGTTAGAGGAATTGGTTATAAGTTTAATGATGAAGAATAATTTAACTACTAAAATTTTTAAATATTTAGCTATATTCTCATTATGTATTCTCTTATTTCTTTTCTTCTTTCAAGTAATTTTTTTAGATAAGTATTATGAATGGACTAAAACTAGAACTATTAGAAATTTAACTAATAATATTTTAATTACAGAAAATTCTTCTTCTCTTTATAATAAGTTAGATAAATTATCATATGAAGAAAATGTTTGTATAGAATTAATTGATAATAATTTATCTTCTCTTTATTCATCTAATGGTAAAGCCTGTCATTTAAAAACAAGAAAAATTAAAACTAATTTTATCAATAGTAAAAAAAAGAAAGCCACTTATAATTTAATTAATCCATTTACTAAGGAAAGAAATATTATGACTGCTACGAAACTAAGTAATAATTTATATATTTTTATTTCAGCATCTTTAATTCCTCTAGATTCAACAATTAGTATAATTGAAGAACAATTAATTATAGTTAGTATAGTAGTTTTAATATTAAGTATCGTTATTGCTTATTTCATCTCTAAAAGATTATCTACACCAATAATTAAGATATCAAAAGCAGCAAGATTAATTGCTAAAGGAAAAATGAATACTAAATTTGAAACAACTAGTGATATAAAAGAATTAATAGATCTAACTAATTCTTTAAATGATATGAAAAATGAATTAGAAAAAACAGAAGAATTACAAAAAGATTTGATGGCTAATGTATCACATGATTTAAAAACTCCTCTTACAATGATTAAAGCTTATGCTGAATTAATTAAGGATATAAATATTAATAATAAAGAAAAAACTATAGCAAATTTAAATATTATTATTGAAGAAAGTGATCGTTTAACTAATCTTGTTAATGACATTTTAACTTTAACTAAAGTAGAAAAAGGATTAGATACTTTACAAATAAGTAGTTTTGATCTTGTAAAATTAATAGATAATGTAATTAATCAACATAATATTTATATTGTTAAAGGTGGTTATAGCATTGAATTTAAACATGAACAAATAGATAGTTTAATTATTAAAGCTGATAAAAAGAAAATAAAACAAGTTATCTATAATTTACTTAATAATGCTCTAAATTACACAGGAAATAATAAAAAAGTTATTATTAAACTTGTCAATATGAATAATTTTTATAGATTAATGTTTATAAATAGTGGAAAAACATTATCAAAGAAAGAAACAGACCACATTT
This sequence comes from uncultured Mycoplasmatota bacterium, assembly GCA_946494015.1. Lineage (GTDB taxonomy): Bacteria > Bacillota_I > Bacilli_A > RF39 > UBA660 > Onthousia. The sequence continues at coordinate 4,642 of CAMMBL010000060.1, forward strand.
TTGATAAATATTATCGAAGTAAAAAGAATCATCAACGCAATATTTATGGAACTGGCTTAGGTCTTTCCATAGTAAAACAGATTTTACTTCTTCATAATTATGAGTATAAAGCTATATCAGAAAAAGGAAAAGGTACTACTATTTATTTTGATATAAAACCAAATTAATTATTTTTTTGCAAAATACGGACTAATTTATCTCCGTATTTTTTAGTTTTTAATTCTTTATAGTAATTATCATATTGTAATTTATTTAGATCATCACTTTCTAAAATTACAATTCCTTCTTTATCTAATAAATCTAATTTTTTAATTTTTTGTAGAGAGTTAAAAAGATAATCAGTTTTATAAGGAGGGTCTAAAAAAATAATATCAAACTTTTTATCTTTTAAATATTCTAAAGCCTTTAAATAATCAAGTTTTAAAACCTGATAATTATCAATATTTAAACTTGATAAATTATCATTAATAGTTTTTACGGCCATATATTCTTTATCAACGAATATAACTTCTAAAGCTCCTAAACTTAAAGCTTCAATTCCAAGATTACCACTACCTGCAAATAAATCTAAGCATAAACTATTAGGAACTTTATTTTGAATTGTAGCGAATAAAGATTCTTTTACTCTATCCATTGTAGGTCTAGTTCCTTTTAAATCATATCCTTTTAGTTTTTTTCCTTTAAATTTACCACTAATAATTCTCATAAATCTTTCTTTAACTCCTTAAAAATTGTATTTAATTTCATTATCATTAAATTAAGTTCATTTTCTTTCTTTTTATAATTAATAAACTTATTGTTATTATAAATTTTTTTTCTAAGTGTTTCATCATTAGTTAGATGATATTTTTTGATCATAGTTATCAATTCTTGATCTTGATATATTTCTTCTTTACATTGTTTTAAATTATATACTAAATATGAATTATTAATCATAATTAATAATTTTTGATAATCAACAAATAAATTCATTTTATTTGCACCTCTTGTTTTATTTTAACAAAAAACTCTTGACGTTACAAATAAAAAATGTTATTATATCAATAGCTTGAAAGCCAAATGCGCTCGTAGCTCAGTTGGATAGAGCGTTTGGCTACGAACCAAAAGGTCAGGG
>CAMMBL010000061.1 GCA_946494015.1 uncultured Mycoplasmatota bacterium
CACACTAAATTATATGATTATATTTCAAATATCAATTTACTTTTGAAATTGAATTAAAAGAAAGGCTAAAATTTAATAGCTTTTCTTTTTTCATTAAATTTAGTATAATAAAGAAGAAATATTGTTGTCTACTTAGATTTGTAGAATTTAAATATTATAAGAAGGGAGTAATTTTAGTGGATAAATTATTTGAAAAATTAAATATAACTCCTAAAAATTTAAATTTATATAATATAGCTTTTTCTCATTCTTCTTATGCTAATGAGCATAAAGCGAAAAAGGATTATGAGCGTTTAGAATTTTTAGGGGATGCAGTTTTAGATCTTGTAGTGGCTGATTATCTTTATAGAAATCACAATGATAATGAAGGAGAAATGACTAAGATAAGAGCAAGTTATGTTTGCGAAAATGCTTTATATGAATATTCTATGAGTTTAGGACTTAATAATTATATTAAAGTAGGTCATGGAGAAGAAGTAAGTGGAGGTAAATTTAAAAAAGCTATAGTAGCTGATATATTTGAGGCTTTAATGGGAGCTATTTATTTAGATTTAGGTTATGCTACTGTTAAAAGAGTAATTTTAAATATTATTGTGCCTTATATTACTAATCCTAATGTTGTTTTCTTTTCAGATTATAAATCAGCTTTACAAGAGGCAGTTCAAACAACTAAAAAGAGTCTATATTATGAATTAATTGAAGAACAAGGACCACCACATGATAAGGTTTTTAAAATGCAAGTTAGAGTTGATGGTATTATATATGGTGAAGGAAAGGGAAATAGTAAAAAAGAAGCTGAACAACAAGCAGCTAAAAGTGCTTTAGAAAAATTAGCTATATAATTTTATGAATGATAAAGAGAAAATACTCTATGAAAATTTATACTATAATTTAGGTAGGTTAGATCAAGAAAATTATAAAAATAAAGAAGATCTAATACAATATATATTAATTAATTTTATGTATAGTATGGATCATTTAACTAATGAGCTAATAAATAATCGCTTAAAAACTTTAACTAGCAGTATTAATTTTTTTGATGAGTTTTATTCGTTTTTTAAAGAGATAATTAATGTTTCATATACTGGTTTAGACACTAAGAATTTAGGGGCTTATTATACAGATACATTAAAATTAACGAATTTATTAACAATTCAAGAGTTATATTTTAATAATTTACTTTTATTTGATAGTAGTTTAGAATATGAAGATAATAGAAAATATTTTGAGATAAACATTCAAGAAGAACAAAATCTAAAAAACGAAATAAATACTTATGTTAAAAGTTTAAAGAAAAGTAGAAAACAATATTTAAATAAAACGTTAGAATAAATTATATAATTAAGAAAGGAGATTTTATGAGTAAAATTAAAATATTTAGTTTAGGTGGTTTAAATGAAAATGGTAAGAATATGTATGTTGTTGAAGTTGATAAAAATATATATGTATTTGATGCCGGTTTAAAATATGATAATGAAAAAAATTTAGGGATAGATTATATTATTCCTAACTTTGATTATTTAATTAAAAATCGTAAACGAATAAAGGGTATTTTTTTAAGCCATGGTCATGATGGAAATATAGGGGCTGTTCCAGATATTTTAAAATCTATACCAGAGATTAATATTTATGGAGCGAAATTAACTTTAGAATTATTAAAACAAGATTTAAAGGAAACAGAGATCAAAAAGAGTCATTTAATTGAAATAAAACCACATCATAAAATAGACTTTGGAAAAGAAAGTATTTTTTCAATTGCTATGACTCATTCTATTCCTGATTCGTTATGTTATGTATTATATACTAAAGATGGAGCGATTGTTTATACAGGAGATTTTACTTTTGATCATACTATGACAGGTTTATATAAAACAGATATAGGTAAATTAGCTTATGTTGGAAAACAAGGAGTGTTATGTTTACTTTGTGAATCAATGTATGCTGAACGTGACGGGTATACTAGTCCTAATAATAGAGTTAATGACTTTATTAGAAATGTATTAACTAAAAATGAAGGAAGAATTATTGCAACAGTTTTTCCAGCTCATTTTTATAGAATACAAGAAATTTTTAATGAAGTTAGTAAAACACATAGAAAAATTGTAATTATGGGTCATGCTTTACAAAATACTATTAATTATGCTTTAAGGAATAATTATTTAACACTTGATAAAAGAGTAATAGGAGATTTAAATGATCTTGAAAATAAAGATAGTGTTATTTTAATATCTGATGAGAAAGAGAAACCATTTGCTAATTTAGAAAGAATTATTAAAGGTTATGATAAGTTTATTAAATTGAAAAAAACTGATACTATTTTTATTACAGAACCAGCTTATGAAGGAATAGAAAAACGTCTTACAACAGTTATGGATGAGATTGCAATGCTAGGTGTTAATGCAATTAGTTTATCAAGTAAAAAACATCTTCTTCATCATGCTTCAAGAGAAGATTTAAGTTTATTAATTAATATTATGCAACCTAAATATTATTTTCCTGTAAAAGGAGAATATAGAAATCAATATGCTAATGCTGAAGTAGCTGAAAATCTTGGAATACCAAAAGAAAATATTATTTTAAAACAAAATGGAGATGTAGTTACTTTTGTTAAAGGTAATTTAGTGGAAACAAATGAACATATTCCTGTTGATGAGATATTAATAGATGGTAATAATAGTAATGATATAGGGGATTTAGTTTTAAAAGATAGAGAAATGTTAGGAGAAAATGGTATTGTTATTATTAGTTGTACTTTAGATAAAAATACGAAAAAAATACTAGCAGGTCCTGAGGTTTTAACTAGAGGTTTTATTTATGTAAAAGATAATTTGGATTTAGTAGAAGTAATTAAAAATATGTCTTTGGAAGTTATAGAAAATAATATTTTAGATGGAGCTAAGAGAATTGATTATTCTAAAATAAAAAATGATGTTAGAGAAGTATTAGGTAAATATTTTTATAAAACAATGGAAACAAAACCTATGATTATTACTGTAATACAAGAAGTATAAAAATAAAAAATAGAGTAAAGCTCTATTTTTTTCGGTATGGTGGATAAATGAAGTTTTGTTGATAATATGGTGAAGAAAAAAATGGTGGATAGTAAGGCCTAGAAGGTATTATAGGTACAGGATAAGGATAAAAATTAGGTCTATTGTTATTACCAATTCCATAACCAATAACACCGCCTAGAACTAAAGGAATAAAAGCATTTCTATTATTATTTCTATATATTTGATAAGGTCTATTATTATACATAGTTATCTCCTCCTTTTATATGTAGTTTATGTTTATTTTATTGTTTAGAAAGTATCTATGCCTAAAATAGGAATATTTGTTATGTTTTATATGGACTGTTTACTTGTTGTATGATAGAATAAAATTGTAAATTAAGATAAAAATAGAAGGAAGGAATATAATAATGAAGATTAAAAATTATATTAGAATTAGTTTACAAATAGTTACCTGGGGGGGGGGGGAATTTAGTCATAATCTAGTCCCTTTCTTTTACTATGAAATAAGAGCAGGATAGATATATCCTGTTCTTTTTAGTGTTATAAAAATTAAGTTATTGAAGATGTAAAATGGAGGAAATGAGTTGTGAAAAAGAAGAAGTATATAATTCTCTCAGTAATAGTTATATTAATTAGTATAATCACTTTAATAGGGGCAACATATGCCGTGTTAACAGCGACTATTCAAGGCAATAAGAAAATTAGTTTAAAGGCTGGACTTTTAAAAGTAGATTTTGAAGAAGGTAATGCTATAAATTTAGATAATGCTGAACCAATGAGTGATAGTAAAGGTTTAAAGACTAGTCCCTATACTTTTACAATAACAAATACAGGAACAATAGAAGCATATTATTATGTATCATTAGAAAATGATGTAAATAATACCCTTAATGAAGATTTAGTAAAGATGAGATTAACAAATGATCAAGGGTATGATAGTGGAGTTGTTAGAGTAAGTGATTATGCACAGAGTTCATATCAAATAACAGAAGAAGGAAAATTAAATGTAGATGATAAAGTAACTTATAATTTATGGTTATGGTTAGATAATAATGCTGATAATACAGCTCAAGGGAAAGAATATAAGAGTAAGATAGTAGTATCAAGTTTTGATAGACCACAGAATGTAAAAAGTGTATCAGATGCAGTAATAGAAAATATAGGAGAAAATGGAAGTACATATGATGATGGAACAGATACCTTTATAACAGGAACAGATCCAAATAATTATATTTGGTATAGTGGAAAGTTATGGAGAGCCGTATCTATTAATAATGAAGCAAAGACAACAAAATTAGTAACCCAGTGGAATATAAGTGCAATTCCATATAATCCTGGGAATAATACAGCTTTTAAAGGAAGTTTTGCGGAAACATGGTTGAATGATACTAGTGTCGATGGTTTTTTATACAATCTAAGAGATTATGAGAACTTTATAGTAACAGATTCTAAATGGGATACTACAATGGATTCAACTGATTTAGGTAGTATACAAAAACCAAACGGGACAACAATAGTAACCAATGCTGTAGGACTACTAAATATGTATGAATATCAATCTAGTAATAATGGTGGAACTGATGGTTATTTAGATAATGGACTTATTTGGCGGACTTTAACACCATATGATACGTCTCACGTGTGGAACGTGAGCAACGGTGGTATCGCTAGTATCTATAGTATGTCTTATGCGGACGGTATTCGGCCATCAATAAATCTAAAATCTAGCGTTAAAATTGTAGATGGTGATGGAACGATAGATAATCCGTATAGACTAAATGGAGATAATGATACTAATCTTTCTGGAACATTACTTTCAACTAGATATAGTGGAGAATACATAAGATTTGGAAATGCTGAAAATAACCTATACAGAATAGTTAGTCATGAAACAGAAGGTTTAACTAAAATAACCAGTGTAGAACCATTAAAAAATTCTAATACATTTATAAAAAGTGCTTTTAATAGTAATGATTCTGTAAATTATTCAAATACCTCAACAATTGGAAAATTCTTAAATGGAGAATATTTAACAAGCTATGTAAATGATGAATATAGGGAAATGATAGAAGATGAAACAACATGGTACCTTGGAACTGTAGGTGATGGTAAATCATATAAACTATCAAAATATGCTGATGAATCTAGTAATACATTAACATCAAGTACAACAAGTGCTAAAGTAGGATTACTAAGATATGGAGAATTAATGTCTGGCCAATTTGATAGATATGATAATAATACATATTATTGGTTATTAACACCAAATAGTTCGCCTTACGTGCGTAGTGTGATCAACTATGGTTTCGCTAACAACATTAGTCCGTCTAGTGCGCACGGTGTTCGGCCGTCAATAAATCTAAAATCTAATGTTATAATAATAGGAGGAGATGGAACAAAAAATAATCCATTTACTATTGAACTATCAAGTTAAAAACTATAGACTAAAATAGATTAATATGTTAACATAAAGTTATAAGAAGATAGAAGAAAGGAGTAGGTAAAAGATGATAGATTCCCGTGGGAGTTATGTCAATATTTGGTACTGGTTTCAGAGGGGGTATTTACTTCTTTTT
>CAMMBL010000062.1 GCA_946494015.1 uncultured Mycoplasmatota bacterium
ATGAATATTTAGATAATAAATATAAATAGACGATTCCTTATTTTGATGTTATAATTATTGTAAAAGGAGAGATTAGATGCAAGAAGTTATAATATCTATAATGGATCAATTTGGGTATTTTGGGGTTTTTCTTTTAATTGCTATTGAAAATATTTTTCCTCCAATTCCATCTGAATTAGTACTCGTTTTTGGAGGTTTTATGACTACTTATACAGCTTTAAAAGTATGGGGAGTTATAGTGGCTGCTACGCTAGGTTCTTTGATAGGGGCTATTGTACTATATTATATTGGAAAGATTTTAAATAAAGAAAGATTAAAAAAGATTGTATCAGGTAAAATTGGAAAAATTATAAGACTTAAACCTAGTGATATAGAAAAGGCTGATAGTTGGTTTGATACTAAGGGTAATAAAACAGTGTTCTTTTGTCGTTTTATTCCTTTAATTAGAAGTTTAATTTCTATTCCAGCTGGTATGAGTGAGATGCCAATGAAAAAGTTTTTACTTTATACTATTGCCGGATCATTAATTTGGAATACAGTTTTAATTATTGTTGGAAGTAAAGTTGGAGAGAATTGGGTTAAGATTGTTGATACTTTAGATAAATATTCTCATATTACAGTTATAGTTTTATTTATTGTATTTTTATTAGTAGTGGCATGGTTTTATAAGAAAAAAATTAAAAAGAAAGAAAGTTAATAAGATGAAAGAAGATATTTATAATAAATTAGATAAAATGGGTATATCTTATAAAATAGTAGAACATGGGGCTGTTTATACTATTGAAGAAGCATTAGATAAAAAAATAGAGAATAAAGATAAAATAGTTAAAAATTTATTTATTAGAGATGATAAGAAGCAAAATTATTATTTATTATTAGTTCCATCATTAAAAAGAGTTAATTTAAAAGAACTTAGAAAAAAGATTAATTCTAGGCCCTTGAGTTTTGCTAGTATATATGATTTAGAAAAATATTTAGGATTAAAAAAAGGAGCTGTTAGCCCCTTGGGTGTTTTTAATGATATTAAGAGAATAGTTAAAGTTATAATAGATAAAGAAATACTTTCTTTTGGAATAGTTGGTGTTCATCCTAATGATAATACAGTTTCTGTTTTTTTAAAACTTGAAGATTTAGAAAGAATAATTAAAGAACATGGTAATGAGTTAGAGTATTTAGAAATATAAAAAAATAAGCTCAAACTTATATAAGTTTGAGCTTGGTAGCAATTTGGTGGAGAATAGGGGGATCGAACCCCTGACCTTCACGGTGCAAACGTGACGCTCTCCCAGCTGAGCTAATTCCCCAATAAGTTGAACAAATTGATTATAGCACAGTCTTAATTTTATTGTCAATATTTATTTTAAAAAATATATTAAAAGGAGGAAAAATATACTTTTATAATAGAGTATATAAGATTAGTTTATGAAAGTTTTACTATATACAGAAGGATTAAAAGTAATAGGGGTAAGTGGCTTAGGTAAAGCGATAAAACATCAGATGAAGGCTTTAGAGTTAGAAAACATACCTTATACTACTGATATAAATGATACTTATGATATTGCCCATATTAATACTTATTTTTTAAAATCTTATTTTTTCTCTAAGAAATTAAAAAAAAGAGGTGTAAAGATAGTATATCATGCTCATTCAACTGAAGAAGATTATCGTGATGGTTTTATTTTTGGTCATTTAACAAGTAAATTCTTTAAATGGTGGATTATTAAATGTTATAAAGTAGGAGATATTATTGTAACACCAACAGAGTATTCAAAAAAGATATTGCAAAGTTATAAAGGCCTTGAAAATAAAAAAATAGTTGCAATATCTAATGGTTTAGAACTTGATTTCTTTAAACCAGATAAATCGTATAAAGAAGCATTTCATAAAAGATATAATTATAAAAAAACTGATAAAATTATTGTTGGTATTGGTATTTATAGTAGAAGAAAAGGAATAGTTGATTTTGTTGAACTAGCTAAACGTTTAAAAGAATATCAATTTATTTGGTTTGGCTCTAGTCCCCTTGCTGCTGCTACTCCTGATGTTAAAAAAGCTTTAAAAGAAGCGAAAGATTTACCTAATATAAAATTTCCAGGTCATGTACCTAGGGAATTAATTAGAGAAGCTTTAGGAGGATGTGATTTATATTTATTTCCAACTTATGAAGAAACTGAAGGTATTCCTATAATTGAGGCTTGTGCTATGGAGACTAATACAATTGTTAGAGATATACCAATCTTTAATTATTTAACAGATGGTGTTAATGTTTATAAAGCTAAAGATATAGATGAATTTGAAAAAAAGACAAAAATGTTTTTAAATGGAGAGTTAAAAAGTGTTTCTAAGGGAGCTAGAGATATTGCTAAAAATTTTGATATAAAAACAGTAGGTAAAAAGTTAAAAGAAGTATATCTTGAAGTATTAAAAAAATAAAAGTCGACTTAAAAGCGACTTTTTTTTAAACATTATAACTTCTTTCTTTTTCATTACTTATATTTAAAATAATTCCTACTAATATTAAATATGATAATAAACTACTACCACCATAGCTAATAAAAGGTAGAGTAATACCTGTTATAGGGAGAAGTCCTAGAGTCATACCAATATTTTGTACTTGTTGGAAAAGAAGCATACCAATAATTCCTGCTAATACAAATTTATCTTTAGGAGCAATTTTTTTAGTTGCCATATTAATTAATCTAGTATCAAAAAAAATAATTATACTAATTAAAATAATAGAGCCAAATAAACCAAAATTAGAAGCGTAAACAGCAAATATAAAATCGGTTCCTGATTCTGGAAAATAAATAGGTGTATTATTATACCCATGACCAAATACACCAGCTGATCCAATAGAAGCTAGAGCATTTTCTAATTGAAGGCCACTACCATTTTGCCAATCTAAGATACGATCAAATCTATAATATAAATCAGTACCAAAAATACTTACAAATAAATCTTCATTTAAAAAATAACATCCTAATACAAAACTTAAGCCTCCTAAAATAATTAATCCTAATATTATAAACCATCTAAGTCTTATTCCTGATGTAAACATCATAAAAAAATAAATAATAAAATAAATCATTACTGATCCAGTATCTGGTTCTAAGAAAGTTAAAATACTTGGTATAAAGATAACTATTAAAGTTTTTAGAATAAATATGGCTTCTTCTTTTATAGTTGGATGATTAGTTGTTTCTCTAAAATTAGAAATTATAACACTTAATACTAACATAAGACTAATTTTAGTAAATTCACTTGGTTGGATATTACCAACATAAGGTATAACAAACCAACATTTACTATTATTTATTTCTGGGGCGAATAATAATAGTGATAAAAGTAAAATATTACATATAATATAAAAAAACCAAGCATTACGGTATAAATAATCATTCTTAAGTTTAAATAGTATAACAATTAAAATAAATCCTCCTAAGTACCAGATCGCTTGCTTTAAAGCTAAATTACCTACATCTGGTGATAAATAAGTCATAGCACTATAAATAGTACTAATACTTATAATAGCGAATAAGATAACTGGAATAACTATTGTTAAATCTATTTTTCTTTTTTTATGCATTGTATCACCTCAAGTCATTACTATTATATCAAAAAATAGGAAATTTTATTAAAAAAAAACATAAAATGTGTTAGGAGGCTAAACTATGAAACAATTACCACCTATATTTAAAGTTAGTAATTCTAGTATGAAAGATACTAATCGTAAATATTATTATGAAAAAGTAACTAATACTAGAAGTTTTAAAGATGTATCTAAAGATAAAGATCAAAATTTAACAATAGAAGAAAAACTTGATAAAATTTTTAAAACGAAGAGATATGCCTTTAATATTCCTGTAGTGATTGAATTTGCTGGAAAGAGGTTAGATACTTATTTAGCTTTAAGAAAAAATGATGCAGTTATTACTTTGGATAATGATATTATTCCTATTTCAACAATTACATCTTTAGAAATTAAAAGCCCATCGCAATGATGGACTTTTTATATTAAACACCACTTATAAATGTATCTTGTAAACATTTTATTGCAGATACACAATCAAGATTAATGGTAAAGAAAGTACTTGTTAAAACATAAGGTTCATTGCTTGATGTATCAGGATTAGTCGCTAGGACTCTACAAGTACAACAGTTATCTTCTAAGTTTTCTAATCTAAAAACACTTGAGGTATTACTTGTTGTTCCTAATGTATATGGAAATTCCCAAAGTTCTCCTGTACAACAGTTAAAAAAATTAATTGGTCTTGTATTATAGCAAATTAAATTAGGTGTAGGTCCTAAATATGGTTTATCACATCCTAGAGTGTCACAATCAGTATCTTTAACATTTTGCAAACAAAGGATTGTTTCTAGGATGTTAGTTAAACAGTTTTTTTCATCACACATAATTATCCTCCTTTTATAAATTATCAATGATAATATCATTTAGACAGCTAATGACACAGATACAATTTAGATTGATAGTTATAAATTCATTTGTAGCAAGATAGGCTCTATTAACATCTGAAGTATCTGGATTAGGTCTTAAAATACGACATTTTACACAGCATTTATCAACAGATTCTACTCTAAAAACACTTGATGTATTACTAATACCATTTAGAGTATAAGTAGCAGTAAACAAGTTACCATTACAAGTGTAAAAAGTAACTGGTCTTGTATTAAAACAAATGATATTAGGACTACTTCCTAAATATGGTCTAGTACATGATTCATCAAAACAATCATTATTATTAGCATTTCTTTGTAATATATCAATAACCTTTAATAGTTTTCCTAAGCAACAATTATCAGTATTTTTCATTAAAACACCACCTCTTATCTATTATCTAATATAGGTTATTCGTTACTATTTTTTTTGTGTAGTCTTTAACCTATAACTTCTATATTAGTTTATGATAGGAGGTATTTATAATTTCCACTTTTAATTTTTTTTTAAATAGAGTATAATTAATTTGGGTGAAATTTAATGGAATATGTAATTATTTTAGTAGTATTATTAATTATTTTATTAGCAGTTTTGAAAGCAAATAAGAAGGATGCTTCAATTGATCTTAATAAGTTAGTTGAATATTTAGGAGGAAAAGATAATATTATTCAAACAGAGAGTAAGTTATCTAGGTTTATAGTAACTTTAAAGGATGTTAAAAAGGCTGATAAAGATGCTATTCAAAAATTAGGGGCTAAGGGAATAGTAGAGATTAATAATCAATTAAAGATAATATTAGGTTCTGAATCTAAACAATTGAAAAAGTATATTGATGAATTAAAGTAATGTAAAAAATGATAAATATTTATAGATTTCTTTGATTAAAACAGTTAAATATGTTAACATAAAGTTATAAGAAAATAGAAGAAAGGAGTAGATGCAAGATGATAGATTCCCGTTTACAAATAGTTACCTGGGGGGGGGTCATTTAACCATAATCTAGTACCTTTCTTTCATTATGAAATAAGAGCAGGATAGATATATTCTGT
>CAMMBL010000063.1 GCA_946494015.1 uncultured Mycoplasmatota bacterium
TTATGCAAATTTCCTTTACATATACATAATAGCATAAAAAAGAACTTTTTTCAAGCCTTCTATATAAACTCATAAGTTCGAGTATTTATTACTTTGGTGCCGTTGAGAAAGTTATCTACAACTTTTACCAAAGGTAATTGATGTATGAATCAATCACTACATACATTATAATACTTTTATTGCTATTTGGGAATAGTTTTTATGTAAGAAAAATGATATAATTATCTAAACAACAAATAATAAAATGAGAGGAGAAAATAACTTGACGTCGTTTAAAGATTTTTTGGAATTTTTAAAATTACCACCTAACATTTTAGCTGCCATTTCAATTGTAACAGGTACAATTACTTTAATTCCTGATCATTATGCTAAAAGAATTTATATGTATAACTTTAGAAATGATTATGGGTTTATTATAAGTATACTATTTTTAGTTTCCACCACTATTTTAATAATACTTTTGTTTACTTATATTTTTAAATATATAAACAATGTCATAACAAATAGAAAAATACAAAAAAGAAAATATAAATATTTGATAAATGCAGATAAAAATAAAGTATCTTTAATTAAAGAGTTTATTAAAGATAGTACGCATACTTTAACCTTACCTATGAATGATGGATTAATAATAGAATTACAACATTTTGGAATTATTACAATGGCTGGTTCGACTCAATTAGTAGATATTGAATTTGATAATTCAGTTTATGTAAAATATTTTTTGCAACCTTGGGTAATAACGTTTATCAACAAGTATGATGAATTAAAGGATAAATATATGAAATAATTTATTAATAATATATATATGGAGGTTAATAAAAATGAATGATATAATTGTGAAAACAAATAATTTAAAAAAATATTATAAGATTGGTGATAACATAGTTAAAGCCTTAGATGGAGTCAACTTTGAAGTAAAAAAGAAAGAATTTGTTTCTATAATTGGTAAATCTGGTAGTGGTAAATCTACATTGTTACACATGATAGGTGGACTAGATATACCTAGTAGTGGAACAGTTGTAGTAGATGGGGTAAATCTTTCAAATATGTCTAATGAAGAATTAGCACTATTCAGAAGAAGAAAAGTAGGTTTTATTTTTCAACAATATAATTTAATTCCCGATTTAAATGTTTATGAAAATATAACATTTCCTCTTGATTTAGATCGAATTAAAGTGGATTCCAATTTTATAGAAGAATTATTAAAAAAACTAAATATTTATGATAAGAAAGAAATGTTACCAGCAATGCTTTCTGGTGGTGAACAACAAAGAGTTGCTATCGCAAGAGCCTTGGCGACAAAACCAGCAATTATATTAGCAGATGAGCCAACAGGAAATTTAGATACAAAAGGAAGTCAGAATGTTATAAATCTTCTTAAAGAGCTAGCTAAGCAATATAATCAAACTCTTATCGTAATTACACATGATCCAGATGTGGCAAATATGGCTGATAGAATCATTAAAATTGGTGATGGAAAAATCATAAAAGGAAGTGATTCTAATGAAAATAAATAAAAAACAAAATCCAATAGCAAAATTAGCAAAAAACACTATAAAAGCAAACAAAGGAAAATTTGCAATATTATTTTCTACGATTGCATTAGCTTCTTTTATGTTATTTTGTGTATTTACAATTGGAATAACATATTTAGATTTAAGTAGAATGCAAGATACTCGTTTATATGGTGGAGAATTTGATATTACGATTGCCAATGGTTTTACAGATGAGCAATTAAAATTTTTATCTAGTAATAAAAAAATTGAATCAGTTGGTATTCAAGCATATTCAGGAAGTGTAAAAAGTACAGATTCAGATGATACTGTTAATCTCGGTTTATTATATAGTGATGAAGTTTTTTGGGAACAACAACACATAAGTGCTACCACAAACATTGAAGGAAGTTATCCAAAAAAATACAATGAATTAATGGTTTCAAAAGAAGCATTAAAAGAAAGTGGAAAAGAATCATTAGGTGTTGGTGACAGCTTTACAATGACTTATGAAAATAATAATGGAATCCATACCGAAATTTTTACTATTAGTGGTATATGGGAAGGATATGGTAACAAGTCTAATTTTTATGTTTCCAAAGAATTTTATAATCAATCAGGTTTTGAATTAGAAACAAATGGTATTTTATATATAAAATTCAATAGTAATTATGTTATGAAAAGCACAATAAATAATTTAGAAAAAAATTTGAATTTGCAAGAACAACAAGTCTTTCAAGTATCATCATATATTGAAAACTCCTTAATAATACTAATTAGTATTTGTGGACTATGCTTTATAATTTGTTTGAGTGCTTATTTATTAATTTATAATATTCTCTATTTATCTATATCAGGGAAAATAAGATATTATGGTTTATTGCAGGCACTTGGCATGACAAAAAGAGAATTAGTTAAATTTATTAGTAAACAAATGCTATTTATTAGTGTATTAGGCATTATAGTTGGTACTATTATTGGTATTATTTTATCACTATTTTTATTGCCTTATGTAATGGAAATAATGGGAATATCTAACGGAAATATAGATTTTAATTTTAATCCTCTTATTTTAATATTAAGTATTATAACAATAATTATTTCTATTTTTTTAGGAATTAAAAAGCCAATTAAAATTGCCACTAACGTAACACCAGTTGAAGCAACTAGATACTATGGTGTAATACTAAAAAAGAATAAAATTAAAAAAGTAAAAAAAGGTAATTTAATTTGGAGAATGGCAAAGGAGCAATTAACAAAGGATAAGAAAAAAACAATTATAGTTTTTCTATCTTTGGCAACTAGCTTATCTGTTTTTTACTGTCTTTCTACTCTTATTAGTAGTCAAGGAGAAAGAACAATAATTCCTAATTATTGGGATGCTGATTTAATAATAAGAAATTATACTCAAACTGAAGATAATATGTACTCGTTAGAGCCAGCGATAGATAAACAATTAGTTTCTTCTATAAATAATTTAGAAGGCATAAAAGAAATACATTCAGTAACAGGAGTTCCTATTGTTCTTCCTTATGTAAAAAATGAATTTACTGATATGTGGATTAAACAGTATGTATCCACAAAATCATATATGAATTATGATGAAACAGTAAATGACTATCAAAATAATCCAGAGAAATATTATGGCATGATAAAAGCTATTGATGAGCAAGAATTTGATTATTTAAATGAATTATTGGGGAATAAAATAAATAAAACAGATTTTTTACAAGGAAATGTTGGGATAGTTCAATTTTCTGGATTTGACATACCATCTGAATATACTAATAATGAAAAAATTACTTTTTATATTAATGATAAATCATATAATATTACAATTAAAGCAATTAATTATGATATGTATTATGGTGGTACTTCTAACATTGGTGCTAACATAATTGTAAGTAAGAATTATTTAGACCAAATTACGAAAGAACAAGATGTATTAAATCTCAATATAAAATATGATGAATCTTATGATATAAATTTAGAAAATAAAATATTATCTTTATTTGACGAAAGCTCTTATAGTAATGATTTATATTATGAGTCAAAATATGAAAATATGAAAACTATCCAAGAATCCCAAGGTAGTATGATGGAAATTGGTACTGTTCTTTCTTTACTATTGCTTTTTGTAGGCACACTTAATTATATTAATACAATAGTATGCAATATTCAGAATAGAAAACTAACTTTTGCTACTATGGAAAGTATTGGAATGACAGAAAAACAAATTCTTAAACTACTTATTTGTGAAGGTTTACTTTATGCTTTATTCTCGATTTTAATAACAGCGACAATTGGTACTTTACTTACATATATTGTTTTCCAAGCAATGAATTATGCTGATATAGCATTTACTATACCTCTAATTTCAATATTAATTGCAGTATTATTAATTGTAATTATTTGTGTAATTACACCTTTAATTGCATATAAAAGAATTATTGGAAAAAAATCTATTATAGATAGATTAAGAGAATATAACTGATACAAAATTTATATTAATAAATGGGATGATTGATATTAACAACCATCCCATTTTGTTTCACTCAACACTTTTTCAACTTCATTGATTAACTGTTCTTTATCAGGAATATAATAAGTATAAGTTGAAGCGAAAATATTATTAGATAAACCACCTAAGGCATATTCTAGAGCAACTTTATCTTTTTCAGCACATAATATAATACCTATTGGTTTTCCATCATCCTCGCTATTTACTACTTTTTCATAATAATTTAGATACATATTCATTTGTCCTAAGTTTTCTGATTTTAACTTATTCATTTTTAAATCAATTAAAACATAAGATTTAAGAAACTTATTATAAAAGACCATATCAACATAATAATCGGTATTGTTAAGCGTTATTCTTTGCTGACTTCCAACAAACATAAAACCTTTGCCTAATTCAAGTAAAAAATCTTCTATATGCCTAATTAATTTATATTCTAAATCTTTTTCAAGAAGTGGTTTTGGCTCTTTTATTCCAAGAAATTCAAAAACATAAGGCTGTTTTATAATATCACTCGGTTTATTTACTATTTGCCCTTCTTTTGATAGTTCTAACACTTTTTTCTTATTATTTTTACCATCTGAAAGAAGTAATCTTTCAAATAAAGAAGTATCTAATTGTCTTTTTAGTTCTCTAACAGACCAATTAGAGTTAATACATTCTTTTTCATAAAAATTTCTTTTTGCATCATCTTTAATCGTTATTAGTTCAACATAGTGTGACCAACTTAAAGATTCATTTATCATATTATAATTAGGATATACGTTATAAAACCATCTCATATAAGTTAAATTAGTAAGTGAATAACCTTTGCCTAAAAGTTTTGTTAATTCTTTAGATAATTCTTTTAAAACTTCTTTACCATACTCTAATCGGTTATTATCTTCGTTTTCATGTTTAACAATAATTCTCCCTATATTCCAATATACATAGGTTATTGATTTATTTATTTCTTTTGCTAAATTTGATTTCGCTTCGTTTACCATATCACTAATTTCTAAGACAAGCGAATTATTTTTTTCTAACATAAATTGCTCCTTTCTGAATTTTTCAGACACGTCTGAAGAATCTCAAAACTTTGATATTATTTTACCATATAATTTGCTAATTAGTAGCTGTTATTTATATTTCTATATCAAAATCATCATGATCTTTGTTTTTATCATATTCTCTGCTCCAATTATAATCTTCTTTCAAATCTTTAATTGTTTTATCGCTAAATATTCCATGTTCGTATAAGTCCT
>CAMMBL010000064.1 GCA_946494015.1 uncultured Mycoplasmatota bacterium
TAGGATCAAGTGAAACGATTAATTATACATTAAGACTATGGCTAGATTATGATGCCACTAATGAAGAAGCAGGAGGAAAAGTTTTTAAAGGGAAATTAAGAGTAGAAGTAACAATGATAGAAGGAGATCCAGTATCAGATGTAATAGTAGATAATGTTGGTACCGATGGAAGTACTTATGATGATGGAGAAGATACATTTATAACGGGAACAGATCCAAATAATTATGTATGGTATAGTGGAAAGTTATGGAGAGCGGTGTCTATAAATAATGAAGCAAAGACAACAAAACTAATAACTCAGTGGACTATTTCAGCAATACCATATAGTGCTAGGAGTAGTTCTGCCTTTGATGGAAGTTATGTGGAAGATTGGTTAAATGATGAAAGTGTAGATGGTTTTTTAAAAAATTTAAGAGAGCCTGAAAAATTTATAAAAATGAATAGTGAATGGAATGCTACATTAACAACTGATGTTTCTACAAAACCACCAAAGACAACTATAATAGAAAATCCAGTAGGATTGTTAAGTGCTTATGAGTATACTATGATTCATAATGGAATTGCTGAAAAAGATTCCTATTTAATTAATGGCAATACATGGTATACTATTACTCCTAGCAGTTCAAGTAGCTTTTATAGTGTTCAAGCTACTTCTGGCTCTACATTTATTAGTAGTGTTAGTCTTTCAACACAGTATATGGGCCGTGGTATTCGTCCGGTGATAAATTTAAAACCAGATGTAAAAATAGTAAGTGGAACGGGAACTGAGTCTGATCCATATCGTTTAAGTGGAGATAATGATAGTGATTTGAATGGAGTAAAATTAAACACAAGATATAGTGGAGAATACATAAGATTTGGAAATGGTGAAAATAATTTATATAGAATAATAAGTCATGAAACAGAAAATTTAACAAAGATAACTAGTGACGAACCTTTAAAAGAAGCTGGTGAGTATATAGCAGAAGTTTTTGATAGCAATGGTTACTCATTTATATTATCTAGTAATAGTTTGAGAAAATATTTAAATAATGATTATTTAAATCCTAGTAATGGATTTTTAACAAGTGAGCAAATAAATATGATAGAAGATAATACAGGTTGGTATGTTGGTAGTGTTAGTAGTGGTGAAAGTTATAAGTTAGCAAAATATATTGATATTAATAATGGTACTACTAGGTCGCCAGTGAATTTGAAAATAGGTTTGCTTAGAGTTGGAGAATTGATGAGTGGTAAATTTAGTCCGGAAGTTAATGGCGGTAGTGGGTATTTTACTTTGACTAATTATAGTTCTACTGCAATTCATTCAGTTAAAAGTGATGGTAGTATATTTATGCCTACAGATTATGGCGCTCAGATGTTAATAAAACCAGCTATGAACTTAAAAGAAAATGTAGTTATTACAGGAGGAGATGGCACAAGAAATAATCCTTTTACTATTGAAGTATTTAGTTGAAAATTATAGGAAATATGTTTGAATTAACATAAAATTAAAAGAAAATGGAGGAAGGTAGTGGGTAAAGGGTGTTTATTATATGGTTTTTAGATTGGTATAATAATTTAAAGAAATTTTCTTTTAATTATGAGTACTTTTTATGCTTTTCCTTGACAATATCTTTTTTCATACTTACAATAAAATTAGATTATAGTTTAGATGAGAGTTTAAAGTATATATCTAATGGAGGTATGATATGGAACAATTATTGATCTCCATTTTACTTATAATTTTTGGATTAATTTGTGGTTTTGGATTAACTTTATTGGTTGGCTTTATTAGAGAAAGTACAACTTCAAAAAAGATAAATATGATGCTTGAAGAAGCTGAGAAGAATGCTGATAAGATTAAGCGTGATGCTATTATGGAAGCTAAAGAGAAATCTTATCAATTAAAACTAGAAGTAGATAAAGATATAAAAGAGAAAAAAAGTGAACTTAAAGATAATGAAAATAGACTTTTACAAAGAGAAAGTAGTTTAGATAAAAGAGATGAATTGTGTCAAAAAAGAGAATCTACTTTAGATGAGAGAGAAGATAAGATAATTCAAAGACAAAAAGAAATTCAAGAAAAAGAAGCAAAAGTGGAGGAAATAAAAAAGAAACAGCTTAGTTTACTTGAAGATATTTCAGGTTATAGTAAAGAAAAAGCGCATGATTTAATTATGCGTAATGTTAAAGAAGCAATGAGTAGAGAAATTGCTGTTTATGTTAGTGAACAAGAAAATGAAGCAAAGATGACTGCTGATAAAAGGGCTCAAGAACTTATTGTAACATCTATGCAAAGATACGCAGCTGATATTGCTAGTGATCAAACAGTTACAGTTGTTAGTTTACCTAATGATGAAATGAAAGGTAGATTAATTGGGCGTGAAGGAAGAAATATTAGAACGATAGAAGCAATTACTGGTGTTGATCTTATTATTGATGATACACCTGAAGCTGTTGTTTTATCTAGTTTTGATCCTTTAAGAAGGGAAATGGCTAGACTTACTTTAGAAACTTTAATTAAAGATGGAAGAATTCATCCTACACGAATTGAAGAAGTTTATGATAAAGTTTGTAAAGAAACAAAAGAAAAAATACTTGAATATGGAAATAATGCTTTATTTGAGTTAGGAATTACTAAAATGGCTCCAGAATTAATAGAAATTATAGGTAGACTTCATTTTAGAACTAGTTATGGCCAAAATGCTTTACAACATTCCCTTGAAGTTGCTAATCTTACAGCTTTAATGGCTGGAGAAATTGGTGAAGATATTACTCTTGCGAAAAGAGCTGGTCTTTTACATGATATAGGTAAAGCTGTTGATCATGAGATAGAAGGTAGTCATGTTAGTATTGGGGTAGAACTTGCTAAAAAATATGGAGAAAATGAAGTAGTTATTAATGCAATTGCTTCTCACCATGGTGATGAAGATGCTACATCAGTTATTTCTACATTAGTTGCTGTTGCTGATGCTCTATCAGCATCGCGTCCTGGTGCTCGTAATGATTCTTTAGAAAACTATGTTAAGAGATTATCACAATTAGAGAGTGTTGCTAATGATATTGATGGAGTTTCTAAAGCTTATGCAATGCAAGCTGGACGAGAACTTAGAGTTATAGTAGAACCTGATGAAGTAGATGATTTAGAAGCACATAGAGTTGCTCGTGATATTAAAGATAAAATAGAATCTACGTTAAATTATCCTGGTACTATTAAAATTACTGTTGTAAGAGAAACTAGAGCGGTTGAAGAAGCAAAATAAAAGAGTTCAAGTTAAAGTTGAACTCTATTTTTTTATATCTAAAATTATTGGTAAAATTATTGGTCTTCTTCCTGTTAAATTTAAAATAAAAGGAATTAGATCTAAACTTAGTTGATTTTTTATATCTGTAAAAGAGGCATTTTTATCTTGTAATTTATTAGTTATTATATTAGTTGCTTCTTTTTCAATTTTCTTTATTAATTCTTCATTTTCATTTACAAGAACAAAACCTCTTGTTGTTATATTTGGTTTTGTTAAAAGCGTTCTTGTTTTAGAATTAACATTAGCGATAACAACTAAAATACCATCATTAGCCATTATTTTTCTATCTCTTATAACCGCACTTCCAACTTCACCAATTCTACTTCCATCTACATAGATATCATTATTTGGATAACTTTCACCTTTAGTTATTTTATGATCTTTTAAGATTAGACTATCACCATTTTTTAAAATAAAAGTATTCTCTTTTGGTATACCACAGTCTATTCCAAGATTAGCATGTTCTTTTAACATTCTATAATCTCCATGGAATGGCATTAAGTATTTTGGTCTTAATAATCTAATCATTAGTTTTAATTCTTCTTGATTAGCATGTCCTGATGTATGAAGATTATTTACGGTCATATTAGTAAATACTTTAACACCTTTTAGATATAATTTATTAATTGTTTTATGAATGCTTAGCGCATTACCAGGAATAGCACTTGATGAAAATATAACAATATCATCAGGTCTTAATTTTATTTGTTTATGAGTACCATCTGCTATCCTTGATAAAGCAGCAAGAGGTTCTCCTTGAGAACCAGTACAAAGAATTGTTACTTCTCCAGGTTTTAAGGTATTTGCAACTTCTGGTGTTACTAATAGTTCTTTATGATCAATATATCCACCTTTAATAGAAATATCAATGTTATTTTCCATACTACGACCGAAGACACATATTTTTCTTCCATGTTGATAACAAGATTCAAATATATGCTTTAATCTATATATATTAGAGGCAAAAGTTGCAATTATAATACGATTATATTTATATTTATCAAAAATATCGATAATAGCATCATCAACACGTGACTCACTAATAGACATACCTTCATTTAAAGCATTAGTACTATCACTTATTAGTAAATCTACTCCTTCTTCCCCTAGTTTAGCCATTTTATATAAATCAGCCATCGGTCCAATAGGAGTTAGATCAAATTTGAAATCTCCTGTTGTTACTATTCTTCCATTTGGAGTAGTTATACAAATACCATGAGAATCAGGTATAGAGTGAGTTGTTCTGATAAATTCTACTTCCATATTTTTAAATTTTAATTTAGTATTTTCATCATATGCAAATAAATTATCATATCTAATATTTCTATCTTCTAATTTTAATTTAATTAATTCTTTAGCTTGATTAGGGGCATAGATAGCAGGAATTTTAACACTTCTTAATAAAAAAGGTATTGCTCCTATATGGTCTTCATGACCATGAGTAATAAGTAGTGCTTTAATTTTATCTTCATTATCTTGTAAAAATGAGTAATCTGGAAGGACATAATCTATACCTAAAAGTTCTCCTTCGGCAAATGATACTCCCGCGTCTATAACAATAATTTCATCTCCATGCATTACACAATACATGTTTTTTCCTACTTCTCCTAAGCCACCTAAAACAATTATTTTTGTTTCATCCGGCTTTTTATTCATTTTTTCTCCTTTCTTAATTATTAAAACCTGAAAGAACTAACCGATATTGATTATACTATATTTTTTTTATTTTGTCTATTACTAAAAAATATTGACTTTGGAATAAAACACTGCTAT
>CAMMBL010000065.1 GCA_946494015.1 uncultured Mycoplasmatota bacterium
GTTACTATCACTAATGCTACATATTTTTTCTTTTTCATAGTTTAATCCCCATCCTTAGTTTCATAATCATCACATACTAAATGTGCTTTATATATATAATCAACATCACTTACTTTACTTACTTCAACATAACTTTTTATATAATTACATTTCTTATTATTAATATCTACTACATCATTAAGTATATACTTTTCCTTTATCAAAGCTTCTAATAAGACAATCTTCTTATCCTCTTTAGTCTTAGGTAAATAATTACTATAATACCTAAAATAATTTAAAGCTGCTTCTATCATTTCCTGTTCATTATTATTATAATACTTTAATTCGTTTATTTCTTTAAACTTAAAAACACTAAATATTATTAATAATAAGCTTAGAAAACTGATTATTAATATAATCAATTTTCTAATCATTATTTTCTTTTCTTTTTAGTATCTACAGCGATTACTTTTTTATCATCTAAAATAACTAATACTATAGATATAATTGCTTCTATTAAAATAGTTGCAAAATAAGTTCTCCAAAAAGCATCAACCATTGTCATTCTACTAATAAATAACATACAAACTAAATTATCTATTAGCATTGCAAATATATAAGTAGCAAATACAGCAAATTTATTACCATCAGCATTTCTTAATAAATAATAATAAACTGTTAAATTTATCATTTGACTTGCTAAATAACCAAATATTTCTCCAGTTACTGGTATATAATCAATATTATGTTCTCCTAACAAACTTGCTACTATTATAAATAATAACATTAAACAGGCTGAATAACTAATACCATTCATAGTTTCTTTATACCCATATTTCTTAGTAATTATATTTGCTACAAAATATCTAAATGGATATGCAAATATTGCTAAAGTTAAACTTGCTTTACCAATATTAAAATCAAAATTACCTAAAACCCAACCTAAAATTGCAATAGCGGTAAGAAGTAAAATATAAACCCAACTTGAAACTTCTTCTTCTTTTACCACTTTTTTTCTTGAACTACCTTTTGTCATTTTTAACACTCCTCCTATTCTTTATAAAATAATAATAACACAAAATAAAAAAAAGAAAAAGTTTTTCTTTTTCCAAACAGTTAAAAAGAGTAAAGTAATTACTTATTTACAAGTAAAACCACTATCTTCAGCATCTTTTTTAGTTTCTTCATAAGTAGCATTAGCATCAGTAATACTATCAAGTCCATATTCTTCTAAATCACTTGCTTTAGCTTTAGTTAAATCAACTTCTAATTCTACCTTGAATTCATGTTTACTACTATCATTACTAGTAGATAAACTAACTCCTGTTTCTTTTTTATCCTGAAATTGTTCTTCCATCATAGATGCAAACATATCCCAGTTATTTTCTATAGCACTACTAGTTGCTTTACTATTAATAGTCATTTTAACATAATTAACTTTATCATTATCAAAAGTCATAGTTACTTCTTGATCCATTTTAATACCACTAGATTCTTCACTATTAGTACAAGTTAACGTTTTATTACTATTACCACATCCTGTTAAAAATAAAATAGAAACAGCCAAAACAGAAAATAATTTTAAACCTCTCACCATAATCCTCCTTCCTACTTCTAGGATATGTTATTTAGATTAAAAAGGCAAGAAATATTTTTATTAGGAAAAGTTATACTTTACATTTTTTAGAATAAGTTTTATTAGGTGACTTTCATGAAAAAAATATTAGTATTTTTAATTATTTTTTTAATCCCCTTAAATATATATGCCAAAGACACTGCTACAAGTAGCATTGCTATAGATATAGATAGTGGTAGAATTTTATATGAAAAGAATGCTGATGAAAAAAGATTAATCGCTTCTATTACTAAAATAATGACTTGTATTATTGCTTTAGAAAATGGTAATTTAGAAAAAGATATAAAAGCTGGTGAAGAAATTTTAAAAATGTATGGTACAAGTATCTATTTAGAATTAAATGAGAAAATGAAATTAATAGATTTACTTTATGGATTAATGTTAAGAAGTGGTAATGACGCTGCTGTTGTTATTGCTAAAGAAATAGCAGGAAGTGAAGAAAAATTTGTAGAAATGATGAATAAAAAAGCTAAAGAACTTGGTATGAATAATACAAAATTTAGTAATTCTCATGGTCTTGATGAAGAAACTAAAAATTATTCTACAGCAAGAGATATGGCCAAACTTTCTATATATGCTTATAAGAATAAAACTTATAGAAAGATTATTAATACTAAAGAATACCGTGTTAAAACCGCTAATAAAAGTTATCTTTGGTATAATAGAATGAAATTATTAAATGATTATAAATACTGTACAGGAGGAAAAAATGGTTATACACCAAGTGCTGGTAAAACTCTAGTAACTACTCATAAGAAAAACAAGTTTAATATTACAATTGTAACTTTAAATGATCCTGATGAGTATAATAATCATAAAAATATTGCCGAAATGATTTATGATAATTATACTAAATATAATATTCTTGATAAAAATGATTTTGATCTTATTAATGACGATAAAAGTTATTATATAAAAAAATCTTTTTCATATCCTTTAACTGATAAAGAAAAAGATCAAGTAAAAGTTTTAGCTAGTATTGATAATAATATCACTCAAGGTAAAGTTGGAAATGTTAAAATAACTTTAAATAATAACTTATTAAAGAAAATACCAATTTATCTTAGAAAGGAAAAAGAAAAGAAAGAAAATTTTTTTACTAAGCTATTTTCCTAAGTCTAAAAAAATTAATAGAAGGTCTAGCATTAATTCTAACATCATACTCACTAGTACCAATACCTGATGTAATATAAAACTTAGTATTATTAATTTCATAATAAGAATTTATATACTTAGAAGCATGATCTTTATTAGCAAGATTTAATAAATATGGTATTCTAATCTCTCCTAAATGCGAATGTCCTGCTAAAGCTAAATCTATTTGATAATTATTAATAAAGTTATCAATATAATCAGGTTTATGAAATAAGACAATTGTATAAGTATTAGGATTATAATTACTAAATGCCGCATCATAATTAATATTATCATCATTAGTATTAAGTCCAACTAACATAATCGCTTCATTACTATCATTATATATTAAATCATTACTATTATTTAAAACAATAAAACCACAATCTAATAAAATAGATAAAGCTTCATCATTATCATCTTCACCTAAAACTGCATACTTACCTAAATTAGCTTTTATTCTTTTTAATTGTTTAACTAATTTTTTTCTACTACTAGGATTTAATTTTGAAGAAGATAATAAATCACCCGTAAATAAAACTAAATCAGGATTTCTTTTATTAATAGTATTAACTGTATCTTTTAATAAATCATAATTATCATAATGAATATCTCCAAATTGAATAACTTTAACTGAAGAAAATGATTCTGGTATTTTCTCATTAACTATCGCTTCTTCATTAACAATAATACTAGTAGTACCTATTTTTATTACATAAAGAAAAGCAAAAAAAGTAACTAAAAAAATTATAATAATGGTTAAAACTATTCTTTTAACTATTTTTTTTATAACTTGAACTTGTTTTTCTCTATCTATATCTTTTTGTCTATCTTTATTTAATTCAATTCTACTATTCATTCTTATATCCCTCTATAATAGTATATAAGAAAATAATTATTTTTTAAAGAGGTGTTTTATTTTACTTTAGCAATTTCTTGTTTTAAATCATCATAAGTTAAACTTCCAAAACTAGTAAAGACAATGTTACCCTTACTATTAATTATATAAGTATTAGGATAGGTATTAATATAATATTTAGCAAATAATTTATTAGTTGCCATTAAAGTAGTAAATGTATAATTATTCTTCTTTAAAAATTTTATTATATCTTTTTTACTATTTCGTGACGTATTAGCAATAGAAAGAATAATAACATCATCTTGATTTTTATTATATTCATTATAAAGTTTTTCAATATTAGGTAATTCATCTAAACAAGAAAAACAATCGATAGCAAAAAAATGTAATACAACTATCTTACCAGTATAATCTGTTAAAGAATGTTTATTATTATATTGATCTTTTAAAGTAAAATCAACAGGAGTAGATAATTCTATTTTTGTATTAGTATTTATATTTTTATTATCTTTAATAACTTCCATATTAAAACCAGTTAAAAAGATATAAACTCCCATTGCAATAATTATAAGCGCTCCTATTTTTACAATATACTCTAAAATATTTTGTTTCTTCTTTATTATATTTAATATTTTTGTAGTAAATAGACCTAAAATTATAAAAGGGATAAGAAAGCCTAATGCATAAATTAAAACTAATAAATTTCCAATAAAAGCATTAGAAGCTGTACTAGCCATTATTAAAGTAGATGATAAAGCTGGACCAACACAAGGAGTCCAAGCAAATGAGAAAATAAACCCCATTAAAAAGGCTGTTTTTTTATTCATTTTATTAGGGTTAAAATTTAACTTTAATTTCCTTTCTTTATTTAAAAAAGATGTCTTGATAATACCTAATTGAAAAAGTCCTAAAATAATTATTAAAATTCCTCCAACTTCTAAAAGAATTTTCTTATTATCTTTAAAAAATAAACCTATACCAGTAAAAGATAAACCTAGTATAAAAAAAGACATTGAAATACCTAAAATAAAGAATAAAGTATAAATAATAACTATTTTCTTTTTATATATTATATTACCATTTTTATCTTTTTCTTTAGCACTACTTGCAAGATATCCCATATATAAAGGTATTAAAGGAATAACACAAGGTGAAAAAAAAGAAATAATTCCTTCTAAAAAAACAGCAATTCCTCCTATTAATTCACTCATTAAATCACTCTCCTAAAAAATACTATGTAAATTATTTATTTAAGTTCCCGTTTCAGTTAAGACGTGAAGTTACTTCTTAACTTTTACGGGGGACCCTATATTTAGATTATATCATATATTATTTATTTTCTACAATGATATTTGTTTACTTTATGTCTA
>CAMMBL010000066.1 GCA_946494015.1 uncultured Mycoplasmatota bacterium
ACACTCACATCAAATGTTCCTGTTAGAATTATATAATAAATGGATTCATAAAACCATCGAACAAGAAATATTTATGATAAGTTGTGATAACTTTCTCAACGACACCATTTTAGAAATTTGTTCAAAATATTTGAGCTTTTGATATACTTTCAGTCTGAAATGGGCTTTTTTTTATAAATTTATTTTAGTTGTTAATAATAAGTATAATGTTATATGTTTTTAAACTTTATTAATTAAAATATTGATAATTAAAACCTATTTTTTTATATATTTCTGATGCTCTAGGTAGAGATAGCATATTTGCAAATATTAGATTATAAAGTTCATCAAATAAGAATATACCACATAATGTATAACTTAATATTAAGAAGTTTCTTTTTTTCATTGTTTTAGCTAATTTAAAGCATAAAGGAACAATTAAATATATTAATAATAAGGCTGATAACCCAAATATTAAAACACTTCTTAAACATACATAGCCGTTAATATTACCAAAATTTAGAATTTCATTTGTATAATCCCAGCATTTTACTTTCATGATATATTCCATAAAAAAACCAGCGATATATTCTAATATTCCTGTAGAAATTACACTTATGAAGAATACATATAAGGGATTTTTTCTTTTTTTATAAGTTAAAAAATATATTAATATTGCTCCTATAGCATAAATATTTATCCATGGTAAGAAATTACCACCACGCCAATATATCTCTTTCATACCACTATTAAAATAATAAAATATTACTTCATATAAAAAACCAAATATTCCAGCGATTACTATTATTAAACAAAATATACCTAAGATAGTACTTTTATCAAAGTTATGATCTTTATTTAAATAATTTTTATATTCTTTTTTCATACTACTTACTACCTACTTCCTATATTTATTTTAGCATATATAAATGAATTAAGACACTGTTTTTCTTGGGTAATTTTTTTATTATATTGATTGCTAATTTATATTTGAATGATTATAATTAAGATAAAATAGTTTAACTAGGAGGGAGGTTTTATGAAATTAACAAATGATAAAGCTTTAGAATTATTAGAAAATGCTAGAAAAGAAGTCAGTAATGACCATTTTATAAATCATTCTATTTGTGTTGGAAATATAGCTTGTGTTATTTCTAAAACTTTAAATTTGGATGAAGATTTCGCTAAAACACTTGGATATATTCATGATATAGGTAAGAAGTTTAAATATAATGAAAGTGGAGTTTTTCCTCATGCAATGTATGGTTATAATTATATAAAATCTTTAGGGTATGATGAAGAATATGCAGGTATTTGTATTAAACATTCTTTTTTAAATAATGATATAGACTAGTGATGAAACTGATAAGAATAATCCTAATTATGAATTTGTAAAAAACTATATAAAAGAAGAATATACCATATATGAAAAAATAATTAATCTATGTGATTTAATATGTACTGATAAAGTTTTAACTGTTGATAAGAGAATGATAGATTTATTGGTTTTTAATTTATATGATTTATTTCCTAGTATAAAAGCTAATTTATAAAATAGTAGGAGGATTTGTTGTGTTATTACAGTATTATTTGGAACAATTAGATTATAAAGAAATGCCATTATTTTTAAAAAAGTATTTTGAGTGTCCATCTTTAATCAGGCTTATGAGAATAGGATATTTTTGTGGAATGGATTTTGCTTCTAAAAGTGTTTATAATTTTAGTGAATATATTAGTAGATTTGCTCATTCTCTTACAACTTCTTTATTAACTTATAAACTAACTAAAGATAAAACTATGACTATAGCAGCATTATTTCATGATGTGGCTACTCCTTGTTTTTCTCATGTTATTGATTATATGAATAAAGATTATGAAAAACAAGAAAGTACAGAAGAACTTACTGAATATATTATTAAAAGTGATAAATACTTACTCGAATGCTTAATGAAAGATAATATAGATGTAGATGATATTATTGATTTTAAAAAATATAGTATTGTTGATAATGATAGACCTAAGTGTTGTGCTGATAGATTAGATGGAGTTATTTTAACTGGTATTGGTTGGACTAAAAATATTTCTAAAGATAATATTAAAAATATTGTTAGTGATATTAGAGTGTTTAAAAATGAATTTAATGAAGATGAAATTGGTTTTAGTAATAGTGATGTTTTATCTAAAGTAGTAGATGTTAATAAAAGTATAGATCTTTATTGTCATACTAATGAAGATAATTATATGATGAATTTACTTGCTGATATTACAAAAATATCTATTGATAGAGGATATATAACTTATGAAGATTTATATAAATTTAACGAATTACAACTATTTAATATATTAAAGAATAATAATGATAAAGAGTTATTAGATAATATAGATCTTTTTGAAAATATAGATATTAATTCTATCCCAAAGATAGATCTTCCTAATGTTAAGGTTAGAGTTTTAAAACCATTAGTTAATGGTAAAAGATATGAGTAGATTTATTTTTATTTGTTTGATATTATTTATGTAGGAGGTATGTATGAAAAAATATCGTTGTACCATTTGCGGTTATATTTATGATGATGCTAAAGAAAAAGTGAAGTTTGAAGATTTAGATGATGATTGGAAGTGTCCAATTTGTGGTGCACCTAAGAGTTTATTTGAAGAAATAAAAGAAGATACTGAAGATAAGAAAGTAGAGTCTAAAAAAGATGTTATAGAGGAAATAGATGAAGATTTAAAAGAATTATCTAATGCTGAAATATCTTTAATTTGTTCTAATTTGGCTCGAGGATGTGAGAAGCAATATTTAGATGAAGAAAGTAATTTATTTAGAGAACTGTCTAATTATTATGAAGCTTTAGAAGATAATAAAGAAGGTATGATTGATGATGTTTTAGATATGATAAGTAGTGATATTAGTGAATATAGTAATGCAATGGATATCTTTTCTGAGTATGATGATAGGGGTGCTAAAAGAGTTATTAATTGGGCTAGTAAGAGTACTAATATTATGAAAGTAATAATAGATACTTATAAAGAAAAAGGGATTGATTATATTAAAAATACTAAAATATGGGTATGTGATATTTGTGGTTTTATTTATATAGGTGATACGCCACCTAAAGTTTGTCCTGTTTGTCGTGTTCCTAATCTTAAGATATTGGAGGTGTGCTAATGAGTTCTAAAAGTGAAAAATATGCTTATAGAGATTTAAAAGTATGTACTAAAGATTGTTTATGTCTTTTTGTATGCCCAACAGGAGCTACTGATAATGAAACAGGACAGATAGATTTTTCTAAATGTATTGGCTGTGGAAATTGTGCTGCATCTTGTCCATCTCGTGCTATTAGTATGTTACCTAGGATTTATCCTAAACAAAAAGAAAAAAATAAAGCTGTTATTAAAGAATTATTTTATCTTGCTGATAGTAAAATTGAACAAATAAAAATATTGAAATGTTTGTTAGATAGATCTAATAATGATGATGAAAAAAGGTTTTTAAAGGCTTTAATTCATTCTAATAA
Organism: uncultured Mycoplasmatota bacterium; assembly: GCA_946494015.1. Lineage (GTDB taxonomy): Bacteria > Bacillota_I > Bacilli_A > RF39 > UBA660 > Onthousia. The sequence continues at coordinate 3,498 of CAMMBL010000066.1, forward strand.
AGTTATGATTGAAGATATGATGAGAGAATCTTCATATATGTTACCACAAAGTAGAAATACTAATAAACTTTTAATTGGCCTTAAAGGTAAAGATAAAGGAATTGATAAAATTATTGATAAATTATTAAATAAGCTTGAAGTTAATGATTAGAGGATATTATGGCAATAGAAGATGTTTACAGATATATGATTAGTGGATACTTTGGGGTTATGGAGATGGATTCTTATAAATTAAAAGAATATGTTTTAGCTGATATAAAGAAATATATTAAAGATTTTATGGAACAAAATCCAAGTGATAATTTTAATTTAGAGGAAGAAATAAAGAGAATTAAAGATAATGTTTCTGTTAAAACAAAATTACAAGATGCTTTACTTGTTTTAAATAAAATGGATAATGCACCAATAGATTTGATTTTGGATATTAAACATAGATTAAAAAATTATACTTAATGTATAGTTTTTTTCTTTTTGCTTCATATTAGTATTGGGAGGAAAAATAATATGGAAAATAATTTTAATGTAGTACCTAGTATGATAAGTTGTAAAGATTTAGATTATTTATCTGATATGTTTAATTGGAATTATGGTGCTTATAAAAGTACTAGTAATGCTATTAATAGTGTAAGTGATAGTGAAATTAAAGATATGCTTAGTAAGGCTAGCAATGTATTTCAAAGTAATATTACAAAAATTTTAAATATTTTAAATAAAGGAGGTAACAATGAATAATAATCAAGTTTGTAATCCTAAAGTAGAAGTTCCTAGTGGAATGACTTTAAATGATAAAGATTATATTTCATCATTACTTAGTACGTTAAAAGGATTAGTTAAAAATTATGCTGTTAGTTTAACTGAGGCTTCTTGTGAAGAATTATATAGTGAATATAGAGAAATGTTTGATACATATTCATCATTACAAAGAGAAGTTTATGAGCTTATGTTTAATAAAGGGTGGTATGTATTAGAAAAAGCTGATATTAATAAAATATCTAATAAATATCAAACTTTAAATGGGGAATTTATGGATTTAAATGGATAAAAAAACAGTGTTTAAATGATGTGAACCCCAAATGGTAGACATCAAATAAAAAATCAAGGGCGAACGAAG
>CAMMBL010000067.1 GCA_946494015.1 uncultured Mycoplasmatota bacterium
ATAAAACTTTTTGCTTAAGCAAAAACTTTCATAACTTGCTATACATTATAACATAGTTTTCAAAAAAATTAAGTTCAAATGCCAAATTTTCTTTTAATTTTAAAAGTTTGTCGAAAAAAAAGAAAATAAAACTCCACTTTTCTTCATAGAGTATAAAGAAAGGTATGATGAATAATGAAAATAGGTCTTCCTAAAGCATTACTATACTACTATTATGCTCCATTATGGAAAGCTTTTTTTAACGCTTTAAAAGTTCCCTATATAGAAAGTAATGATACAACTAGTAAAACAGTAAATCTAGGCAAAGAAAAAAGCATTGATGAATCTTGTCTAGCCTTAAAAATATATTTAGGACATATTATGGAACTTAAAGATAAATGTGACATAATTTTAGTACCAAGAATATATTCTTTAAGAAAAGATGAACAAGTTTGTACTAATTTTAATTGTCTATATGATCTTGTTAGAAATACTTTCAAAGATATTAAAATATTAAACTATAACATTGATGTTAAACATCATCATAAAGAAAAAACTGCCTTTTTAAAGATGGGAAAAGATTTAGGATTTAGTCTTATAGAAGCATCTAATGCCTATAATATTGCTAAAAAAGAAGAAAGAGAAAAACAATTAAAAGAAGAAAAGAAAGCTAAAGAAATATTAAAAAAAGACTCAACAAAAATCTTATTATTAGGCCATCCTTATATTTTAAAAGATAATTTAATAGGTAAAAATATAATTAACTACTTAGAAAAAAATAATATTGATTTAATATATAGTTATCAAATTCCAAAAGATCTAATTGATATTAATTGTAAAAAAATATCTAGTAAAATCCACTTTACAATGAATAAAGATTTAATAGCAGCCTTTAATTATTTTAAAGATAAAGTAAATGGCACCATTATTCTCAGTGCTTTCCCTTGTGGCCCAGATTCATTAAGTAATGAAATGATCATTAGAAAAAGAAAAAAACACCCTACCCTTTTACTTACTTTTGAAGATTTAACAAATGATACCGCTGTAATTACTAGATTAGAAAGTTTTCTTGATATGTTAAAAGGAGGAATTCATTTATGAAACAATTAGTAGCCTTTCCCCAACTTGGAAACTATTTTGATCCAATAAAAAAACTAATTACCAATACAACTCATTTAAAAGTAATAGAAATGCCTAAAATAACTAAAAAAACTATAGAATTAGGAAGTAAATATAGTCCAGATACAGTCTGTGTTCCTTTTAAATATAATTTAGGAAACTTCATAGAAGCATTAGATTTAGGGGCAACTGTTTTATTTCAAGCTGGAGGAGGATGTCGATATAGATATTATGCCGAAGTTCAAGAAACAATATTAAAAGATTTAGGTTATAACTTTACCATGTACCAAATAATGGAGAAAGATCATTTAAGATTTAATGAATTATATAAGACTATGTTAAAATTAAATCCCTATCTTACTAAAAGAAAACTAATAAAGGAGATATTTAATACCCTATTATATATATATTATTTAGATAAATTAGATATCTTAATTAGAAAGAAAATTGGTTTTGAAATAAAAAAAGGAAGTTTAAATTCAATAAAAGAAGAATTTATAGAAAAAGCTAATAAAGAAAATAGTAGTATAAAATTAAAATTACTTTTTCTAAAAGCTAAAAGAAAAATAAATAAGACACCAATAAATAAACCTAAAAAGCCTCTTAAAGTGGGAATAATTGGTGAATTATATACTTCTATGGAACCTTTTTCTAATTATGAATTAGAAAAACTATTAGCAAGTTTTAATATAGAAATAAAAAGATTTACTAATTTAAGTTATTTACTATGGCAAAAAGGACTAATAGAAAAATATATGAAATTAAAAATAAGAAAATACTGTAAATATTCATTAGGTGCTGATGGATTAGATAATGTTTATAGAGTTCACTGGTTAAAAAAACATCATTATGATGGTATTATTCATATAAAACCTACAGGTTGTACACCTGAAATAGGCGCAATGCCTATTATTATGAATATTGCCAAAGATAATGAAATGCCTATTATTTTTTTATCATTTGATGAACAAACAGGTATTGAAGGATTAAATACAAGAATAGAAGCATTCTATGATTTATTAAAATTAAAAAAGGAGGAAACTAATGGAAGCTTATCTAGGGATTGATATAGGTTCTATTTCTACAAAAGGAGTTATTATTGATAATGACAATAATATTATCGCAAGTACTTATTTATGGACTGAAGGTAATCCTATTACTGCTGTAAAAAAAGTTTTAAAAGATCTTGAAAATAAAATAGATAAAAATATTAAAGTAGTAGGTGTAGGAACTACAGGATCAGCTAGAAAATTAATAGGCACAATGTTAGGTGCTACAAGTATAAAAAATGAAATAACCGCTCATGCTATAGGAACATTATCTAAATATAAAGATGTAAAAACAATATTAGAAATAGGTGGTCAAGACTCTAAAATAATTCTTTTAGATAATGGAATAGTAACAGATTATGCTATGAATACTTTATGTGCTGCTGGAACAGGAAGTTTCTTATCAAGTCAAGCGAAAAGATTAGGTATAAAGGTAGAAGATTTTGGTAAAATAGCACTAACAAGTAAAAAACCTACTAATATCGCAGCAAGATGTACTGTATTTGCTGAAAGTGATCTTGTTCATAAAATTCAAATGGGATATAACAGAAATGATATAATCGCTGGATTATGTTATAGTGTAGCTTCTAATTATTTAAATAATGTTGGAAAAGGTAAAAAAATTGAAGGACCTATTATTTTCCAAGGTGGTGTTTCTAAAAATATAGGTGTAAAAAAAGCTTTTGAAGATCTTTTACATGAAAAAATAATAGTAGATGAAAATGGTCATTTAATGGGAGCTATTGGTAGTGCTATTTTAGCTAAAAAAACCAACAAGAAAAAAGAATTTGACTTTAAAATTAAAGATGCTAAATTAGAAACTTCAGGTATAGAATGTAAAGGGTGTCCTAATCACTGTGAAATTATAATAGTTAAAAAAGATAATAAAATATTAGATGCTTGGGGCAATAGATGTGATAAAGGATCTATAAAAGCCAAAACATCTTAAAAAAAGTCTAGTCAAGAACATTAACTAGACTTTTTTAATTTGCTAAAGTAATATTAAATGGATTTTCTTTGGTTCCATCACCAGAAGTTATTATCACATTTTCTTTTAAATTCATTGATGGTCGAAAAGCATTACTAGAGCTAGTCATACCAGAATTAATACCACCGAAATTAGAGACATAAACAATTCTTGAATAACTATTAAAACGCGTCAAAGTCCAATAATTTACATTACTATTATCATCCATTACCATTAATTCTCCATATCTTAGTAATCCTACTTTAAAATCATATGTTTCACTTACTAAACTACTCATATCTGTATCTATATATTTGGCTAATTTATATGAATAACCATTATTATAATTTCCTTGATACCAAGTTGTCTCGTCTTCAATCATATTTACTTGTTCACTAGTCAAATATCCATTACTTGAATTTAAAAAATCACCATTTAAAAAGTTAATTATGTTACTTGTTGACAAATAAGACTACTTCCAAAACTTATAGTTTTAACTGTTCCTGAATCTTTTAATAGTTTAGCACTAACTATCTTGGTTCCTTTTTCATTTTCATGGCTTACTATTCTATATAAATTATTTTCACCATCCCCAAACTTTATATACTCACCACTATATCTTGTATTTAATTTTACACCATTTAAATCAGTATCACTATCTCCTTCAAGTCTATATGGGTCTGTTTCTGCTCCACTTCCACTTACTATTTTAATATCTGATCTTAATACTATAGAAGGACGAACAAGTGTAGCACTTGTTGAAGATTCACTAGAAACTTTACCACCTCCATTAACAACGCGAATACTAGAAGTATTATTAAGTGGTGTTAAAGTACCCCAATACGTCCCATTATTTAAATAGCCATTAGTTTCTCCATTATTAGTTGATTGATATTCATACACATTAAGTAGTCCCACAGCATTGTTTACTGTTGTTGTGCCATTTGGTCTTGTTATACTACCTAAATTTTCTGAATTAACTGATGCATCCCACTTAGCATTAATTACAATAAAATCTTCATAATCTCTTAAATTACCTAAGAAACCATCTACTGTTGTATCATTTAACCAGTCTTCAATATAACTTCCTTCAAAAGCACTACTACTATTTGAATAATTAATATCACCTTCACCCCATTGAGTTACTAATTTAATTGTTCTAGCTTCGTTATTTATAGATACTGCTCTCCATAATTTACCACTATACCAAACATAATTATTGGGATTTTTCCCTGTAATAAAGGTATCTGTTCCATCATCATATGTTCCCCCATTATTACCTACATTTTCTATGATGGTATCTGAGGCTTTTACTATATATTCAGTAAATAAATGACCATTACTAGGTAGACTTAAATCATTATAATCAAGGCCTATTTGCGCTCCTAAATTAATACTTACACTGCTTCCTGATGTATTTTTTACTTTTATCTTATAGACTTTCTTATCTCCATTACTTCCAGCTTTCGAAAAGACTTCTCCTTTTTCT
>CAMMBL010000068.1 GCA_946494015.1 uncultured Mycoplasmatota bacterium
TATGGAGTAGAAATCTGCCTATTGAAGCATCAAGAGGAAGAATACTAGATCGAAACGGAGTAGTTCTTGCTGATAATATTACTACTACTTCCTTAGTTTTAATACCTAATCAGATAAAAAATAAAAAAGAAGTAACTACTAAATTAGCTGATATTCTAGGTGTTAGTTTTGATGAGATGAAAGAACATGTCTATAAAGAGACATCAATTGAAAGAGTCCATCCTGAAGGAAGAAGATTATCATATGAAATAGCCGATAAAATAGAAGCATTAAACTTTGATGGTGTTTATTTAGTTAAAGAGTCTAAAAGATATTATCCATATGAAGAAATGCTATCTCATGTTTTAGGTTATGTAGGAATAGATAATCAAGGTCTATCGGGAATAGAATTACAGTATGATGATTATTTAACTGGAGAAAATGGCGCGATTAAATATTTTAGTGATGCTAAGGGTAATAAATTAGCACTTACTGATTTATATATAGAACCACAAGATGGTATGGATTTACAATTAACTATTGATATAAATATTCAAAAATCAGTAGAACGTGAATTAGATAACGTTGTAGATATGTTTAATCCTGATATGGCTCTTGCTGTTGTTATGGATCCTAAAACAGGTGAAATATTGGCGATGAGTTCAAGACCAAATTTTGATCCTAATAATTATCAAGATTATACAACGGAAGAATTATCAAGAAATTTACCTATTTGGGCTAGTTATGAACCAGGATCTACTCAAAAAATAGTAACTACAGCAGCCGCTGTTGAAGAAGGAGTAGTTGATCTTTTTAAAGATGAATTTACAGATACAGGTTCAGTTCAAGTAGATACAGCTAGAATTAAATGCTGGAAAGCTGGAGGATATGGGCATCAAACATTTCTAAAAGTTCTTCAAAATTCTTGTAACCCAGGTTTTGTAAAAATGGGTCAACTACTTGGAAAAGAAAAATTATTTAATTACTTAGATATTTTTGGCTTTGGTAAAAAAACAGGTATAGATTTAAATGGTGAAGGAGAAGGGATAATATTTCCATTATCAAAAGTTGGTAATATTGAACTAGCAACAACTGCTTTTGGTCAAGGTATTAGTGTTACACCTATCCAACAAATAACCGCTATTTCAGCAGTAATTAATGGTGGAGATTTATTAAAACCTTTTGTATTAAAAAATATCTTAGAACCTGAAACAGGTAATGTTATGGAACATAATACTAAAACGATTGTGAGAAAAACAATTAGTAAGAAAACTAGTAAAATAATGAGATATGCTCTTGAAAGTGTTGTTGCCTTAGGAGGAGGGAAAGCAGCATATATTGATGGTTATAGGATTGGTGGTAAAACAGGAACAGCGCAAAAAGCTGTAAATGGAGCATATCTTGCTAATAACTATATAATGTCATTTGTTGGAATAGTACCATCTAATGATCCTGAAGCTGTTTTATATATAGCAATAGATAATCCTAAAGATACAGCCTTACTTTCTAGTTATACAACAACTCCAATTGCTAGAAGGATTTTACTTGATATAATAGATGCTTTAGATATAGAAAAACAAGAAGGTGGTATAGAAAAAGACTATGAATGGACAGATAAAGTTTATTATAAAGTAAAAAATGTAGTAGGTAAAACTCCAGATGAAGCGAAAAAAATACTAGAACATTTTACTTTAGAGTATTCAGGTAGTGGTGATAAAATCATTAGTCAATCTCCAGAAGCTGGAGAACGGCTTGAAGATGGTAGCACTATTAAATTAATGCTTGGTAATTAGTATAATTTTTAATTAAGTACATAATATTAAGTGACTAGGTTTGTCAAATAAATAAATTGATATAGAATAATCAAAGTACTTATGCTATAATACAAAAAGAAAGAAACAGGTGATTGGTGTGTTATTACTTACTAAAGCAGTATTTGCTATTATGATAGGCTTTTTATTTAGCGTTGTATTAGGCCTTATTCTTCTACCTTTATTAAAACGTCTTAAAGTAGGACAAAGAATTAGTAGTTATGTTGGCTATTCCCATCGAAAAAAAGAAGGTACACCAACTATGGGAGGTTTAATCTTTATAATTCCTACTTTTATAATTACTGTTTTTTTACTTTTAACAGATAAAATACCTTATTCTGATAATATTATAATTGTTTTGGTTGTCTTTTTAGGCTTTGCTATTATAGGATTTTTAGATGACTTTTTATCATTAAAAAAACACAATAATGAAGGACTTACAACCTATCAAAAATTATTTGGCCAAGTAATAATATCAACCATCTTTTTCTATATATATATGAAAAATGGAGGTCAAACAGCATTTGTAGTTGGCACCTTAAATATTGATATTGAACTTACTTGGTTATATGGATTATTCATATTATTTATTTTAATAGGAGCATCCAATGCTGTTAATTTAACAGATGGCTTAGATGGTCTTGCTGGTAGCCTATCAGCAGTTGCCTTCATTGCCTTTGCTCTTATTTCCTTCGTAGTAGGTTTTGAAGACATTGGTATATTTTGTTTAGTATTAGTAGGATCTTTAATAGGCTTCTTAGTCTTTAATACACATCCAGCTAAAGTATTTATGGGTGATACTGGTTCTCTTGCCCTTGGGGGTGTTATGGGTGCTGTTGCTATACTTACGCATAGAGAACTTACATTATTAGTAGTAGCCGGAGTATTTGTTATAGAAACATTATCCGTAATATTACAAGTATTATGGATAAAATTATTTCATAAAAAACTATTTTTAATGACACCACTTCATCATCATTTTGAAAAACTTGGTTGGCAAGAGACTGATATTGTAAAACTATTTGTAGTTTTTGGATTATTACTTGCTATGAGTGGAATTATTTTTGGAGTATGGTTATAAAGAAAGGTGATTTAATTGAAGAAAAAAGGTTATTCATTGCCTTTATTCATCACCGTAACGCTTTTAGTAATATTCGGACTCATAATGATATATTCAGCTTCAAGTGTTTGGGCTCTATATAAGTTTCATGATAGTTTTCACTATGTGAAGCAACAAGCATTATTTACTGTAATAGGATTTATTATAATGTATATAGTTAGTAAAATAGATTATAATATCTATTTTAAAAAGGCAAATATAATTTTAGGTATTTGCTTTTTATTATTGATTATAGTTTTAATACCTGGAATTGGTAGTATTAGAAATGGTAGTCGTAGTTGGTTTGGAATAGGACCATTTGGTATCCAACCAAGTGAATTTATAAAATTAGCTTTAATAATTTTTACTAGTAAATATTTAGTAAATAGTAATAAATTTTTAAAAAGTTATAAAAAAGGTGTAATTCCAATATTAGCTATAGCATCTTTAGCTTTTGGACTTATTATGCTTCAACCAGACTTAGGAACAGGATTAGTATTAATGATGAGCATAATTGCTCTTTTATTTGTAGCAGGAGTTAATATGAAATTTTTCTATATTTTAGGAATTATTGGAATAGTAGGCGTAATAATCTTAATAGCTATTGCTCCATATAGAATGGATAGAATTACTTCATTTTTAGACCCGTGGGCTGATCCTTTAGGAACAGGTTTTCAAATAATTCAATCTCTTTATGCAATAGGACCAGGTGGTTTACTTGGAACAGGATTTTTAAATTCAAGACAAAAACATTTCTATCTACCAGAACCACAAACAGATTTTATTTTTTCTATTATTTGTGAAGAATTTGGTGTAGTTGGTGCTGTTTTAATTGCTTTATTATTTTTCTCTTTATTGTATTTAGGTATAAAAATAGCTTTAAAAACTAATGATTTATTTGCTAAATATTTAGCTTTTGGTCTTATCTTTCAAATAATTTTTCAAGCTTTAATGAATCTTGCTGTCGTTATAGGTTTAATTCCCGTTACAGGAGTTACCCTTCCATTTTTATCCTATGGTGGAAGTTCACTTTTAATCAGTCTCTTGAGTATGGGAATACTTCTAAATATTTCTAAAAATAATAAAAAATAATAAAATGTTTGAAGTTTATCTATTATTATGATAAATTATAACTCGGTGATTTTATGATTAAATATTATTATGCTTCTATAACTGATAAAAATATATATATAGAAGATCAAAATTTATTAGAATATCTTAATGCTTATTTTCCTAATCTATCAAGATATTATGAAAATATTTTTTCTAAAAATAGTATTACTGATTTAAATACATATAAAAATAAGAGAATAGAATTTAATAAATTAATTGAACAAGAAGGCCTTTCTCCTTATTTATTAATAAAAAGTGAAAAAGGACAGTTAAGAGAAATAAATACTAATACTTTATTTACTCTTAATAAATTAAAAAAATCTAAAATAAAAAGGATATCAAACGATCAATTTAATACTCTATATAATGCTTCATATAAAACTAAAGTAAATAGATATATTTATTTACCTTATGCTTTAGATAATAATCCTGTCTTTGAGTTAGAATATGAAGAACCAAAAAAAGTTAAAAAAATTACAAAAATAAAAGCAGACTAATTATGATGTGAACCCCAAATGGTAGACATCAAATAAAAAATCAAGGGCGAACGAAGT
>CAMMBL010000069.1 GCA_946494015.1 uncultured Mycoplasmatota bacterium
TATTATTGTTACTTTTTCTTTTATTTGCTAAACTATTTTTAGTGATTGATTCATATATCAATTACCTTTGGCAAAAGTTGTAGATAACTTTCTCAACGGCACCAGATTGATTGATACTCGAACTTTTCGAGTCATAATAGAAAGCGGCTGGTAAAAAAGCCGTTTTATGTTATTATGAATATGTCAAGGAAACTTGTATAAGCACTTAATCTACTGAAAGTAAATTGAGTGCTTTTCTCTTATTATAGGTTACTAATTTACCAAGCTAAAAAGTAAGGCTATGCGTAAGAAGATAATTACAATAGAAGCTAAGATTAAAAAATCTTTCTTATGTATATTATCAGCCTCATTTTTGGTAAAAGTTGTAGATACTTCTTAAATGGCAACAGTTAGATTTTACTCTCTTAAACTAAGAGAGTTAATTTTTTATAAAAAAAATGGAATATAAATTTCCACTTAATTTTTTTTGCATATTGCGCCTAAATTTTCATAAACACTTTTAATATCATCTACTTTTATTTTTCCATTCTTGATTAATTGACCATTAGCTGAATCTATTTCTAATAGTTTATCAGTATCAATCTTTTTATAATTGATATCAACTGTAGAAGTTAATTTATTATCTTTTATTTCTACATTATATTTATAATAGTCAATATCTTTATAAGGACTATATATAGATTCTATTTGACTTTTATATGTCTTTAAAATGTCATTATTATCAGTTTCAACAGTTTCTATACTTTTAACTCTTTCTACATAATCATTTTGATATTCAATATTATACTTAAGAGTAGTTTTAATATTGTTTTGATTTAGTGTTCTTGTACAAGTCATTGATTCTTTTTCATTACTACATCCTGTTACTGAAAAAACTATAATAAATACTCCTAGAATTGTTGCCAAAAATTTTATTTTCTTTTTCATAAAAATCCTCCTATTATTAATTTATCACTTTTCTAAGAAATTTACTACATCTTTCGACAAAATAGTAGATTTGTTTTTGATAAGTTGTTAGTGGTGATAATATGACAAAGGGATTTTTTATAACTATGGTAACTGCTATTTTTTTAGGAGCGATTTTAGGTAACTTTTTATTTGAACAATATAAATTAGAAGATATGAATGTTGTTAAGGAAGAAAACAGTCTTTATTTTATTATGGAAGGTAGTTATAGTAGTGAAAAACAGGCTTTGAAAGCGGTTTCTTCAATTGATGTTAAATTGATAGTTAAAGAAGATGCTAATTATGTTGTTTATCTTGCAATTACTAAAAGTAGTGATAATTTAGAAAAACTAGAAAAAATTTATAAGGATTTAAAAATCAATACAACAATTAAGAAAATGAGTGTTAATAATGAGGAGTTTTTGGCTACATTAGAACAGTTAGATTTATTAATTAATAAAACTACTTTACAAGATGAAGTTTTATCGATAAATGAGGTTATTTTAGCTAATTATCAAGAATTTGTTTTAGAGTAAAAATTAGTTTTTAGTATAAAATATATATAGGGGGATGAGTTATTTGAAGATTAAAGATATTCCAGTAAGTGAAAGACCAAGAGAAAAATTAATTTCTAAGGGTGCTTCTAGCCTTTCAACTAGTGAATTATTGGCAATTATTTTACAAGGTGGAGTAAAAAATGTAAATGCTAATGAACTTGCTTTTAAACTATTAGAAGAAGTTGGGACTATTCAAAACTTTCTTTCTTTATCCTTTTTAGAACTTACTAAAATCAAAGGAATAGGAAGTGTTAAAGCAGCTAAAATTTTGGCGGTTGTAGAACTTGGTAAGAGAATATGTTTAGAAAAAGATAATAATAGTTTAAATTTTAATAATACTTTAGATATTTATCAATATAGTAGATCTTTTTTTTACGGTATTAAGCAAGAGTGTTTTTATTGTTTGTATTTAGATAGTAAAAAGCGTTTATTGAGTTATAAACTATTATTTAAAGGGACTATGAGTAAGAGTAGTGTCCATCCTAGAGAGATATTTAAGGAGGCTTATAAAATTAATGCTAGTTATATAGTATGTATGCATAATCATCCATCTGGTGAGTTAGTACCTAGTAGGAAAGATATTGAGTTTACTAGTTATTTAGTTAAGCTTGGAATGATTCATGGAGTTTTAATTTTAGATCATTTAATTATTAGTGATGATAATTATTATAGTTTTTTAGAAAATAATTTATTAGAGTAATTGAAAAAAAACTAATAAATAGTTATACTAAATGAGAAAGGAATTTGTACTATGTATAGAAAAAATAAGAAAAAAAAGAAAATTATTATTGCAATTATTGTAGTTTTTTGTTCTTTTTTCATTTTATTCTATTCCTTATCTTCTAATCGTAAATTAACTGTTGTAGAGTCATTTTTTAAAGATGTAGCAATGTCAATTCAAAAAGTTATTATGATGCCTTTTACTTCTTTAAACGATGATAAGGATACTGATTTAACAGAAAGTTATGTTATTCAAAAAAATCTTAATGTGCATTTAGAAGAAGAAATTGAACAGTTACGTGATGTTTTAGATCTTAACCAGACTTTAACAGGATATGATGTGGTTAATGCTACTGTTATTTCAAGAAATAAGGGATATTGGTATCAGACTTTAACAATAGATAAAGGAAAAAAAGATGGACTTAAAAAGAATATGGTTGCAATTACTAAAGATGGATTGATTGGTAAGATTCAAAGAGTTACTAATTATTCTAGTGAAATTAAATTAATTACAGCGAATGATGTTAATAATAAAGTATCTGTTTCTATTGCTACTAAAACGGGTGAGACTAATGCTATTCTTAGTGGTTATGATAAAGATAATAATTTAGTTTTAATTAGTGGTGTTGATAGTCAAGTAGATACTAATAAGGGTGATGTTGTTACTACTAGTGGTTTAGGAGGTATGTTTCCACGTGGAATATATATTGGGGTTGTTGAAACTATTACTAATGATAAGTATGGTTTAAGTAAAACTTTAGGAGTTAAAACAAATCAAAATTTTAATAATATTCATTATGTTACAGTGTTAAAGGAGGAAGTGAAGTGATATTTCAAATTATAATTGTAATTATCTCCTTTCTTTTAGATGGTATTTTAAGTAATTTTTTACCCTTTATGATGAATGATTTGTCTTTTTTTACTCCTTTTTTTACCTTGATAAGTATAATTATTATTTATCCATTTTTTGATAAAGAAGAAAGAAAATACTATATCTTAGTAGGAATAGTTGGTTTCCTTTATGATTTATTCTATACTAACTTATTATTTGCTAATACAATATTTTTCTTGTTAATAGCATTTATTATTAGTTATATATATAAAAAGATACAGGTAAATTTACTTACAAATCTATTTTTAATTATATTAACTCTACTATTATATCATCTTATTTTTACTCTTAGTCTTTTTATTTTTAATGTTGTGCCTGTTAGTATTGATAGCTTTTTATATTTAATTAGTCATAGTTTATTACTTAACATTATTTATGGAGAAATTTTATATTTAATATGTAAGTATTTACCGCATAAGAAGCACCTTAATTAGGTTCTTTTTTTCTTTTTTTAGCATATTCTTTAGTGAGAAAGTTTATCATGGAGGATAATAATGGTTGAGTCAAAATTTTATAATAATAAGAAAAGTGATAATAATAATTTAAAAAAATATATAAGAAATTTTATAACAAAAATTTTAATAACTATAATTGTACTGTTAATATTACTTATATCTTTTAAGTTAAATATTGATTTTAAAAATGATTTTAATAAATATGTATATAATACAAGTTTACCTTTTACAGATTTTAAGAAGCTGTATAATACATATTTTTTAGGTATAAAAGAAGATAATAATGAAACTAAAGAGGTCTTTACTGAAAAGATAGCTTATACTGATAGTAGTGTCTATGAAGATGGGGTAAAACTTACAGTTAGTGATAATTATTTAGTGCCTGCTTTTGAAAGCGGAATTGTTGTTTTTATTGGAAATAAAGATAAATATGGGAAAACAGTTATTGTACAACAGATGAATGGTGTAGATGTTTTTTATGGTAATGTTAATAGCGATGTTAATATGTATGATTATATAGAAAAAGGTAGTTTAATTGGGGAGTGTATTAATAATAAATTATATTTAGCTTTTCAAAAAGAGGGTAAATTTGTTGATTATAAAGAATATATTAAATAAAATTTATATCCATCCTAGTTGTTATTTTGTTTTATTATTATCTATTTTTTCAGCTAATTTTAAAATTATGGCATTAGTTAGTTTGTTACTATTAGTTCATGAATGTGGTCATTTTTTTACAGCATGTATTTTTAAATGGCCTACTTTAAAAATATCTTTTTATCCTTTTGGAGGTATTTCTAAGTTTTCTCATGATATTAATTGTCCATTGAAAGAAGAAATACTAGTATTAATAATGGGACCAGTTAGTCAAGTTTTATTTTATTTATTATTAATGAAAATAAACTACTTTAATCAATATAA
>CAMMBL010000070.1 GCA_946494015.1 uncultured Mycoplasmatota bacterium
TTGTAAACGGGTGCTAGTATAATTTTTGTTCTTCATTAGTATATCCCTTCCTTCTATTTTTATCTTAATTTACAATTTTATTCTATCATACTAAATAAACTTAGTCCATATTAAAACTATATTTACATAAATATTATCTTTATTATATACTAATATCAGGTGTTAAATATGAAAAGTATACTTAAAAGGCAAAAATATGAAGAAGTTATTAAAAATTCAAAATTTATTAGTATAATTGTTCCGATAAATTCAAAGGAAGATATTAAGGAAATTATCACAAATCTTAAAATAGAATATAAGAATGCAACTCACTACTGTTATGCTTTCAAAACTATTAATGATAAAGGTTGTAGTGATGATAAAGAGCCTAATAAAACTGCTGGTATGCCTATATTAAATGCTATAGAAAGTGCTGATTTAATAAATATTTTAATTGTAGTAATTAGATACTTTGGAGGAATTAAATTAGGTCCAGGAGGCTTAATTAGAGCCTATTCTAATGCTGCTAAAGAAGTTATTAATAAAAGTACAAAAATAGATTTAATTGAAGGATATCTCGTATCTATTAGCTTCCCCTACTCTAATGAAAAAGAAATAAACTATTTACTTAAAAATAGTATTATTAAAAAGAAAGAATATACTGACATATGTACTTATACTTTAGAAACTACTAAAAATATATTAGATAATATATCTAACTTAGTAACTATTAATTACTCTCAAAAGAAAATAATTCCTAAACTTAACTAGGAATTATTTTCATTAAAGAAAGATAAATTATTTCTATTAATAAGATCTATATTACTACTACTAGTTTTAATAGTAACTTTATATTCATTTAATTTACTATAATTATAAATCTTACCATCTTTAATATCATCACTTACTTCATCTAACACTCTTTTAAAACTAAACTTTTTAGGACCAGATTCATATACCAATAAATTATTATTATGAACTTCAATTTCTATATTTCTATTAATTAAATAATCATAATAAGTAACAGTTACTTCAACTTTATCAGTTAAACTATCATCTACTACATACTCTATATCATTATGATAATATCCAACAGTTTTAAAACTACTAGTAATAGGAACAACTTCTGTAATTTCTTTAGATTTAGCATCTTTAGGTATAGTATCTAAATAAGTAATAGAGAAAAATTCAAAAGCAAAGATAATTGATCCAATGACAATTATTATTAAAGATGAAAGTAAAGTAATCATCACTCTCTTATAATTATTTTTATGGTTAATAACAAAATTAAGTGGTACTTCAAAGCATAAAATGCTAATTATAAGAGCGGCTATTGTCCATAAAAATACTCCTATTAAAGGAATTCCTTTAATAACAAATAAAACTTCAAAACCTATCATGACAGCAAAGACAACTATACAAATAATTGGAGCGACTAAATAACATACTACAAAAAATTTAATTATATAGATAATAATATTAGCAAGTGTTCGTGATAAAGAATTATTATTACTGTTGTTATCTTTAATAATTATCTTTTCAACTTCTTCTGCTCTTTTTTCTTTTTCCTTAACAACTATCTCTTTATTTGAAGCTTCTTTTATTTTAATTCTATCTAAGTATTTTATTTTCAATACATAAATAAATATAACTATAGAAAAGACACTATATAAAATATCTACTATTAAACAAAATAATGTATCTAAACTAGGTCCTACATAAGAAATATCATGTAAAATACTATCACCTATTAAACTTTCTATAATATCTTTAGGAATAGTACCTATTAAAATAATTAATATTAAAAGAAACACTGTTATTAAAAATTCTGTTATTTCTTTAAAACTCATATTTTCAAAAAGACATACTATTTTTTTCATTAAAGTATTAAATTTATCTAAGATATCTTTAGTATTAATTGTAGCATCTTTATCTTTTTTCGACTCATCAGTAACATCCCCATTAACTAAAGTATCCATATCTACATTAAATATCTTACATATAGAAATTAATTTATCCATCTCAGGATAAGTCGCTCCACTTTCCCATTTAGAAACAGATTGTCTAGTTACATCAAGTTTTTCTGCTAAAGCTTCTTGACTCATATTTTTCTTTTTTCTTAATTTTTGCAAATTAATAGCAAAATTCATAATCTCACCTCATGTCAAATTTAACAAATTATAAAGTTGCAGCCTACCAATTTTTAGTTAATTTATGTAACTTATTGGTTGCTATTATAATTTTATAACAAAAGAGACTAGCTTTTTACTAGTCTCTTGGCAACCATGAAACTATAGTATCCAAATCATGATAACCTACTTCTTTTTTTACTAAATTTCCATTTCTATATACTTCCATAGTAGGAACACTCATAATACCATGACTTCTTGTTAAATCATCAAATTTATCAATATCAACTTTAACTACTTTTATTCTTGGAAATTTTTCAGCAATTTCTTCTAAAACAGGTGATAGCATTTTACAAGGACCACACCAAGTTGCATAAAAATCAACTAAAACATCTCCTTCTTTAACTAACTTTTCAAAATCTTCACTATCTTCTAAATAATTCATCTTATCCCTCCTTATATTTATTTATAATATTATTAACCCCATTTATAGAATTAAGTTTACCAGTTTTAACAACATTATCCATAAAATCAGTACTTACAACATTATATTTTAATAGAATATCTAAAACTTTTAAATCGTTATCATTTTGAGAAGCATTACTATCTAAACTTAAAATCTCATCAAGGGCAACATTAAGGCCACCAATTGAATCTTTTAAAATTGGTGTATCATTTACAACAAATTGTCTTACCTTTGACTCCATAAACATTTGATTGCCACTCATAGGAATAGCAATTACATTAAGTAAAATAAAAGCTAGAATATATCCTTCTAAAATACCCACAATAAAACCAAATATTTTATTAGGTAAAGCAAGTATTATAGTAGCATTAATTATTTTATTAAAAATACCTGTAAAATCAATTAAAATTTGTAAAATAAACCTAAATAATATTACTAATAACAAAAAGGCTATAAGTTGATAAAATACAATATTTAAGCTTATTAATTTACCAAGTGGTATTTTAAAATTAAAAAATGGTAAATATTCGCAAAAAACACTTGCTAATGAATCTTTAAGAAGAAATGCTAGGACAAAGACTAAAATAGTTCCTAAAACAACAACTAATTCTTTTAAGATTCCTCTTTTTGATCCTAAAACACCTATTAATAAAATAAAGAATACAATAACAATACTAAAAATATTAAAATTCATAACAATCCTCCTTATATTCATTATAAACTAAAAATTAATTTTATGCTATAATAATTTAAAGAGGAGAAAAAATATGAATGTAGTTATAAAAATAAATGATGAAGTAAAGGAAAAAATGCTTGAATATTATAAAGATAAAAAACGTGATAAAGTTATACCTTATACAGTTTTTCAAGCGAAAGATGAAGATACCGTTATTACAATGTATGAATCTGGTAAAGTTATGTTTCAAGGACCAAGTGCTGATGTTGATGCAGCAATGTGGGGTACTTTTTTAGAAAATACCAAAGAAAAAAAAGAAGAACAAAAAAAGCTTGATGAAAAATATTATTATTGTAATGCTGTTGGAAGCGATGAAGTTGGAACAGGAGATTATTTTGGCCCAATCGTTGTAACAGCGACATATGTTAGTAAAGATAATATAAAATTTTTAGAAGATCTAGGTATTAGAGATTCTAAAAAAGTAACTGATGATTATATTTTAAAAGTAACTCCAGAATTAATAAAGAAAATTCCTTATCGAAGTTTAATTTTAACTAATAAGGAATATAATGAAAAGTATAGTAAAGATTTAAATATGAATAAAATTAAAGCTATTATGCATAATAAAGTTTTATATCAAATAATGACAGAATTAAAACCTGATGTTGATTATATAATTGTTGATGAGTTTGCTAAAGAAGCAAGATATTATAATTATATTAAAGATGCTAATAATATTCAAAGAGGTATTACTTTTATTCAAAAAGCTGAAGATAAAAATTTAGCTGTCGGAGCGGCTTCTATTATTAGTAGATATATTTTTCTAAAAGAATTTAATAAACTTGCTGATGAAGTAGGTTTACCACTTCCTAAAGGTGCTGGTGCTAATGTTGATGAAATTGGTGAAGAACTAGTTAATAAGTATGGCGAAGAAAAATTAAAAGATGTCGCTAAATATAATTTTCGAAATACAACTAGAATATTAAAAACCATGATATTTTAAAAAACTCATAGATTTTATTTTAAATGGTTGTATTATAAATAGTGTTGGTGAGGAAAATCACTACCACTATTTTATTTAA
>CAMMBL010000071.1 GCA_946494015.1 uncultured Mycoplasmatota bacterium
TTTTTTAGTTAGTACATATAATTCTTTTACTTTTTGTTCATTAGATAAATCCGCAACAATAATTGTTACTTTTGTAGGGAGAGACTCTTGAATCTCTTCTAGTTTTTCTTTATTTCTTGCAACTAGAATCAGTTCATATTTCTTAGTTGCTAAATACCTTGCCATATCTAGCCCTATTCCAGATGATGCTCCTGTAATTAATGCTTTCATACCGACACCTTATCTTTCTATTTACTTTTAAATACTTTTCTATTTATGTCTTTTTTAAATAACTACTATTTATTTTTTACTAGTTCTAAAAAATCAAAATATGCTATATTATTTGATTTAGATATTGGATATTCATCACAGTTACCGATTTCTTTGCAATTGCTAACATTATTATCTTTCATAATGTTTTCAAATTTAGTTGTTATGAATTTTCCGTATTTATCTTTTAAGATTTCTTCATCTCTTACTATCACATAAGATTTCATTTTTTGATCTAACATTTTATTTAATCTTAAAAGTTTAGGCATATCACAAATATTGTCTAAGATAAATGTAAATTGTTTATTACAATCTATTAGCTGATCAATTAAAATATTTGCTAATCGGTTTAGTGATTCATTTCCTATAACAAAAATTGCTACTTTATTAGGTAAATTTGTTAAATCTATTTCATTTCCTGATAAATTATTTAATAATTCTTCTCTCATACAATAAGTATTTAGGCTTTGTTTCATCACAGAAATAATACTTCCTCTAGTATCTGCTGGTGCATAAACAATAGATGAACCTGCTATATAAATGTTATCAAGTATAGAAAGGGTACTAAAATATTTATCGATAATTCGTTCATCATCTATCTTCTTTTCACTTTCATTTAACATAATTAGCAGACTCGCTAGGTTAATCTCTTCTTCTTTTGCCTCTTTAAATAATATTAATACTAGAGATATAAAATAATTAGCAGCAGCGTTTTCCCAAAATGGATCAGAAGTTGGATTATCACTCTTAAAAATTTCAAGGGATAAGGTATGAAGTAACTCCATAGCAACATCCTTTTTTCCATTCTTGTAATACTTGTAAGGTAACATTAATGGATTATAGCTATTACTCTTCTCAGTGTCTTTTAGGTTAAATACTAAAGTAGTATAATTATTACTTTCTAATTCGTTTTTGTACGTCTTATAATATTCTTCTCTATTATCTAATATTACTAAGTTTTCCTTATTATTTATTAATTTTTCTAGCTCATTAAACATAACGCCTGTTGTTTTTCCTGTATTAATTTTTCCAATAATTAAATTTGTATTTTTCATATATAATTCTTCTCTCTCCTTTTAATATATTGATTTTTTCTTTATTTTCATTTCGGTTTCTTGTGGTAAAATTTGTCCATTACTTATCTTACTTCGTAACTCATCTACTTTTCTTATCGCTTCATTTTTTTCATTAATTTGCTTTAATAATGTTTCTTTCCTTTGTAAAAAGAGCTTATCATCAAAATGATTCCAATTGTTTTTTATTTCTTCTAATGTAAATCCAACTGATTTTAATTCATCTATTAGCTTTGCTTCATATATATTTCGTTCTCCATAATATCTATAATTCGTAAAAATATCAACCTCTTCTGGAATCAATAAACCAATATCATTATAATATCTTATTGTCCTTATAGATAAGTTCGTGAGCTTTGAAAATTCTCCGATTCTATACATATTAATCTCTCCATTTTAATTATAACATACTAGGATAATATTTATAATCTTATTTATCTTTTTTCTTAACTATTAGCAATCATAGTCAATATAATCATTATTATAAGTAATATCAAGTATTTTATAGGATTACTATCATCATTATAGTATTTCTTTCCATCTTCATATATTTCATTACTTAGAAAAAATTTTCTAGCGTAATCTTTGTAATATACTTCACAGGAATCATTTGTGCCATTTACATATTGCCTTTTTTTATTGCAATAATATACTGCTCCACTACATTTTCCCTCCTTCCTATCATTCTCACATAAATATTGACAGTTACAGCAACCTATGTGACATCTCCCCCTTCACTTAGGTTATATCACTCTAGTTAACTGGAGAGTCAACACTTATAAACAGAATATTTTGTATTTTTTTATGAATATTCGATATTTTATAATAAAATTGTAATCCTACTAAGAATTTTTCTATTTACTTTCAATAAAAAAAGACTCTTTTCAAGCCTTTATAAATTTCATCATTGTCATTACTAAATTATTTATCTCTTATTTTTACTAATATTAGTTCCATTATCTTTGATTTCTGCGTTATTTTCTATACCCTAAACTATTGAGCAGTGCTTCCAACTTTTCTTCACTTTCTAATGCGTTATACTCTTGCTTTGCTCTTAACATCGTATTTATTTGTTTACCATCTGCTTCTTGATGTAATAGTTGTTCTTATAATTTTTTAATCTTTTATCATAATAAACAGGGTAGAGTTCTTTTCTTTCTTTGTAAAGTGTTATGTCTTTTCTATATATTGATTAAAATGAAATCCGGTGTTATCAAATGTTTTAGAATTAACCAATCTAATTGATGCAGGATACAAATGAAAGATTTATGCATAATATTTTCTACTGATAGGAACATTATATTAAACATTTACTCTTATATTAAATTTTGTTCTGGTTTTCAAATTTGCATTTTAGTAAAAAAGACTTATAAACAAAAAAAAACACAACTGTGAAGTGATACAATAAATGTAGACAGTCTAAAAAAGACACAGTCTACATTTTTTTGTTACTAAATAAAATGGAGGATATTTTATGAAAAGAAATAATATGAAAACACCAAAAGAAAAAGAAATAATTGTAAAACGATATATAAATGGTGAATCAACCACAAAATTAGCAGATGAATTTAATGTTTGTAGAAGACAAATTTATCGTTGGATAAAAAATTATGAAGAAAAAGGATTTGATGGTTTAATATCAAATACTGGCAAAGCATCTACTCACCATAAAAATATGGGATTGTATTTAAGAAAACCTAAATCAAGAGAAGAAGAATTAGAAATAGAATTAATGAAGAAAGAGATTGAGATAGCACGATTAAAAAAAGGCTACGAAGTGAAAGGAGTTGGTCCAAAAAAGGAATTCGTTACTACATTCGAGAAGAATACAAAATAATAGATGAATATAAAAATAAGTATTCTGTAAAGTTATTATGTGAATATATGTCTGTGAGTAGATCGGGTTATTATAAATGGAAATATAGACAAAATAATCCAACATTAAAAATGTTATCAAGACAATCGGATATAAATTTAATAAAAGAAATACATAAAAAACATCCTTCTCATGGCTATAGGTGGATAAATGCTTATGCTAGAAAGAAATATGGTGTAGTATGGTCTGATAATCATGTTCATTTGTGTTGTAAGTATGAAAATATTAAATCACAAGGTAAACATTATCAATGGAAGAAGCCTGATGAAGAACATGAAAAATTTAATAATCTTGTATGGAATGGTTGGAAATATTTAAGTAGACCATATGAAGTAATTGTATCCGATATGACCGCTTTTAAAGTTAAAGGGATTTATTATGAACTCACTTTATATTTTGATGCTTGGAACAAAGAAATAATTGGGTATGGATTAGTTTCTCGTAAAGGTAATATTAAATCATATTACGATGGCTTAAATCAAGTTTTAAGCAAAATAAAAGAAGAACAAATTGAAGAACCTATAATCTTACATACAGATCAAGGAGCCGTTTATTCTTCTACTACTTATAACAATCTTCTCAATGAATTTAATATTCAAAGATCCATGTCTAGAGCTGGAACTCCTACAGACAATCCTGTTAATGAATCATTAAACGGATGGATTAAAGAAGAATTGTTTATTGACTTTGATTTAAAACATTCTAATGATGTTTCAAATCTAATAAAATTATACATTAATTATTATAATTATGAAAGACCTAGTTATGCATTAAATTATAAAACCCCAATCCAATATAAAATTGAATCAGGATTTTAAGTGTATTTTTTACCTGTCTACTTTTTCTTGACTAGTGCACTGTGTCTTCGTTATTTTCGTTATTAGGTCTCATTAAAGGAAACAAAATAACGTCTTTAATATTCTGAGAATTAGTAAGAAGTTGTACTACTCGATCAATTCCCATACCCCATCCACTAATTGGTGGCATACCACATTCCATAGCAGATATATAATCATAA
>CAMMBL010000072.1 GCA_946494015.1 uncultured Mycoplasmatota bacterium
CATTAAAAAGAACAGAATATATCTATCCTGCTCTTATTTCATAATGAAAGAAAGGGACTAGATTATGGTTAAATGACCCCCCCCCAGGTAACTATTTGTAAACGGGAATCTTTCATCTACTCCTTTCTTCTATCTTCTTACTTTATGTTAACATATTAAACTATCTTTTTCAATTCCATTAATACATTAATTATTTTTATTGCTGATGCATTATTAGCTTCTTTAGCTTTTTCTAAGGATAAATTTAATGTTTTTGATGCAAGCGATAATTTATTTAGATAATCATAATTAAAATTAATAATCGCTGTTTCTAAAACTGATGAGTTATTTAATAAATCTGTAACTAATTCTTTAATAGTTATATTTTCTTTAGATAACTCTGTACTTATAAAAGTAAATACACCACTCATTTTTTTACAATATTCAGGATCATTAGCTTTAGAACTGCTTAATGTAAATTCTTTTATTATATTTTCAAGTAATAGTTTTAAATATATTTTTCTATCAATTGTACTAACTAAAGTCCTAGCTCCATATTGAGAAGTAAATTTATTTATTTGTCCTGTTCTTAAATAATCTGTAACAGCGAATAGACCTTGACCCTTTTTATAAACTTTATCGCAAATAACTAAAGCTGTATGTAGATCCATAACAGTATTAACTTCTTTATATAAAGGATTATCATCTTTAGATATGGTTACATTAATCTTAGGGCTATTAATTAATAAATTAAGTTCTTGTATTCTACTGTTTAAGTAATTAGCAATCATTTCATAATTTGTAGTAATATTAGTATTTACCTCTGGTTTAGAAATACTTTCTTGTAAATTAACATTAGGCTTGTCTATTTTATTATAGCCATTATTATCAAATAATTTATTTAAAGTATTGTCATCATACATAATCGTTAGTAATGATTTTGTATTAAAACTACTATTAACTTGATCATTTAAAAGAACATTAGTTATTAATCTCCTTTTTTCTTTAGTTTTATTATCTATATTATCATCATTTTGAAAATATTGGTTCAAGTCAACATCGTTATATACAATATTAGGATATTTTGGACTTGGTCTATGATTAATTAATGGTGCTATTGAATCAATAAATTCTAATTGACTTTTTAAGGCTTTTTCTAAGATAGATAATCTTTTTTTATATTTTAAAATTGCTTCATCTATTTCTTTAGTTATTTTAGATTTATACCCCATTTCTATATAACGCATAAATTCATTAATATTATAATAAATAATAGCATTAGAAATAATAGTTTCACATGTTTTTATAATGTTATCTTTGGTTAATTCTAAATTACTTAATTTAAGAAATCTTTGATCTAAAATTAAAATATCTTCTTCTTTTCTTACAATTGCATAGTATTTACTATTATCTTCTAAAGTATAATTTGCATAGACTAAGTCATTATCTTTTTTAAAAACTGAACTAACTATTTGATCATTTATTTTAGCAAACAAATCAAAAACTCTTTCACTAGTATTATTATCTATACTACCTTCATCTATATTATTATTAGTAGTACTAAGACTTAATATTTCATCTGTTTTTTTTAGTAGAAGTTTAATATTTGCTTCATAATTTATTTTATTACATACATTTTTATATATATTAATTAATTCAGTTAACGTATCATTAGAAAGTTTTAATTTGTTTATTTTATCTAAATTTTCATTAATCTTTAAAACTAAGTTATTAATTTCTATATTATTATCTTTATTACTTAAATCTTCTTTGATTTTTATAACAACTACATTATATTGTTCTAAAATTCTTTTATATAATTCTTCTAATTTATCAATTTTTTCTTGATCATTTTCGTTTGCTTTTAATTTAGTAAATTCAAGCATTAAATTCTGATTGGATAAATTGTTATAAGAATCTAAAGATATATCCTGACTTTTTATAAGCAATTGATTATAGTGACTTAATAATTGTTCTATGGTTTCAACTAGAGCATCAACAAATTCATCTGTAATAGCTTTTTCATTATTATTGATTAGTTCATTTATAACTTCAGAATTAGTTTCTTTAACTGTTTTTAAACGATTAGAAAGTGATGAATCTGTTTGCAATAATAACTGATCAAAATTCACACTAAACAACTCCTTTACTCTATATTAA
Source organism: uncultured Mycoplasmatota bacterium (assembly GCA_946494015.1). Taxonomy (GTDB): domain Bacteria; phylum Bacillota_I; class Bacilli_A; order RF39; family UBA660; genus Onthousia. The sequence goes on from CAMMBL010000072.1 coordinate 2,140, forward strand.
TTATATCATGAGTATTTAAATATGTGAATTAGAAAAAATAATATTTTAAAAAAACTATTAATAAATGCTTTTTATTAATAGTTTAAAAGTAATTATTTTGTATATGAATTAGAATTTGTTTCTTCTACTACAGAAACTTGATTGGTTGTTGGATTATAACTTAAATCTTGTCCATTTTCCATAGCTGTTACAATAGAATTTGCTAAAGCTTCAGGATTAACTTCTTGAGTAGTTGGTACTACTTCAACCGCAGTTTGATTAACAGCTGGTTCTTCTTGTATAGTTGGAACTTCTACTGGTGATTGATTTTCTTGAGCTAATTTTTCTTGATCAATTTCTGAAGTTTCATAACCATTCAAAGAAGCATTTTCTTCTGGACTAGGTAAATCATCAACAACTGTACTATCATCATAACTTATTCCTTCATCATTGATTGCATCTTCATTACCTACAAATTTATCATCAAGATCAACTTCATCTTTAGAAAATTCTTCATTTTCATCATAAGTATCTTCTATCTCATCATCTACTGATGGTTCTACATCAATAACTTGATCAAAGTCACCCCATTCTTGTTGGTCCTGGTTATCTTCTTGTAAAGTTGAATCTTCTTCTTCAATAACATTGTCATATTTATCATCTTTATTATTTAAAGAAGGAGTTTCTGGTACTTTTACATCATCTATAGTTTTATTAGGATCTTGAAAATTACCATTTCCAGTTGATGTATTATTACTATTACTATTGCTGTTAGTGTTAGTAGTAGTATTGTTTGATGAATTATTAACACTACCACTAGCTGAATAATCTGTACCACCTGAAGCACTATTGCTATTACTACTAGCATAAGTAACTGGCTCTACTGTTTGATTACTTGCATTAGTAGTAGAAGCCTTAACTGCTTTATTATTAGAGGTACTTTTCTTTGTTTTGTTTTCATCTTTTTTTGCTTTGTTTTCTTTTGCTTTATCCTTATCTTTATCTTTATCTTTTTCTTTATTATCTACATGTTTATACATATTTCTTTCTTCTTCATTTGCATAATCTGTAATTCTTTCTGGATCTGGTTCTGGATAAATTTTATTTGAATCTTCTGTTTTACTATTATTATAAGGATTAAAAATCTTGGTTATTTTAGAACCAACACCAACAACAAGGGCTGCTGCTAAACCAACTATAACAAAGCGTTTAGTAAATCTTTTTAATGCTTTTTTATTAACTTTTAAATTCTTTATACCTAGTTTTTTGCTATCAACTGCTGTTTTTATAGCTTCTTCATCAATATTTTCTTTCTTCCATTCTTTTAAATCTTTTTTCATAGTGGAAAGATTTATTCTGTTAGTATGATTTAAATTAATTGTTTTAAAAAGTTCTTTAGAGTTTTTTAAATTAATATTAAATTTATCATCATCTGCTAGTTTAGTTTTAAAATTTAATTTATTATATTTAGAATCATTACAATATTTAGCTAATTTTACAGCTGCTAAAGATTTATCTTTAGTAAATTTGTAACTAGCTTTCCCATTAACTTCTTCAATATAACAGTATATAGTTTCATTATCAGTTTTGCCTTTTATAGCATAAAAACCAATTATTTTACTATTATCTTTTTGCATAACTAATCACTCCTTTTTTACCTTGTATTACCCGTATAACTATAACCATTATCAAGTAAATTTCTATCATTATGGGTACTCCACTTTATATCTGTTTGAGAAGTGTTAACAACACTTCTTGTACGATAACTATAGTAGTTAACAATACCATATACAGCTTTACCATTTTTAGTACCTATTTTTTCTCGTCTTGATGTTAATTGAATTTCTTTTAAACAATTATAATCATTATCATTACATTTAACTGCCGTGTAATTTTCGTTATTAAGTATCCAGTCACTCCAAGCACCCCAACTTGATAAGACAGGGGGAATATCTTTTTTATATTCATACATTAATTCTTTTTGACTAGTAGTATTACCTCCACTACTTCCACTATTACTATTATTACTATTATTACTA
>CAMMBL010000073.1 GCA_946494015.1 uncultured Mycoplasmatota bacterium
AAACAAATTACTAATAGACTAAATACTAAAGAACAAATAGATAAAGAAGATAAACTGTTTTATAAATAGAAAATATCTTAAATAGTTATAATACAAGCTGGATTTAGAAGTAATTATTTTAAATAATATAGATGACTTAACAATTAAAAACTAGTTTAATTGGCATAAAAATCTAATCTTATAACAAAGATTTAGAAATATAATATATGGCATATAAAAATGATAGAAAAAATGTTATAATAGTGGAAAGATTATTAAGGGGAATGCTAGTGGTTTAGTGAAGGAGAAATTAAATGAATACAGAACAAAAACCGGTAGTATACGAATATGAAGAAATAAATAGAGAAATAATAATACTATTTAAGGATACACCTATTATAGAGGATGAAAGTATATTCAAAAGATCTCACTATTTTAAAAATGCTGATAACACTAGTATTACTACTATATTTAAAGATGAACTACTTAAACTATTTAATGTTACTGGAGTTAAAGAATTAAAAGAGAAAATAGATAATAAAATAAGATTATTATTCAAGATTGGCACAGGCGAAATGACTTATGATGAAAAAACAAATACAGTTATTGTTTATATGGAATCTTTTAAAAATGATGTAGTTAAACCTGCAAATGATGTTAGAAAATTAAAAACAGTTATAGAGAGATTGTATAAAAAAGAAAAAGTTTCCTCAAATGATATAGTAAATGTTGTGAAAACTTTGTCTGCTGGCATTGATTCAAGTATATTAAAAGATAAAGATAGAGAAAAAGTGGCACATTTAATTCCAAATTTAATTAAAAATGGAAAGATTAAAATATCATTGAAAGATGTTACAGATATTAATAAAGATAGATTAAAAGATATAATACAGATAGGAAGAGACTTGCTAGTAAAAAAAACTGGTGTTGAAAAGAAATTAGGAATAGAAAGAGAACATATTGGTAAAGAATATGCATGGCAACGTTATTTTGAAATGTATGGTTCATATCTTTTATTTGGATCTATTGAGCAACAAATTCCACAAGCTGCATTGACACTTAATTCTGAATTAAGAAATACCAATAGCAATTTAGATATATTAACTATAAACAGATATGGATTTTTAGATGTTGTAGAACTTAAAAAATCTGATGAATATCTTTTTAAGGTGGATGATTCACATGATAACATAGTACCTACACCAAAATTAAGCACAGCAATTTCACAAGTTAATAATTATTTAATGCTATTACCATATGCACAAGAAAGTGGTGAATTAATTAAAGGTGCAGAATCTGCGACAGGAATGTTAGTTATTGGTTCTACAAATTCTTTGATGAAAAAAGAGCATATAGAAAAATATATGCAAAAAAATAATATGACTGAAAGTATTGTTAAATTAAAATTAAGAAAGGCATTAAGGGATTTAAATTATTCATATGCTCATATACAAATAGTTCTTTATGATGAACTTTTAGATAACTTAGAAAAGTTTCTTAACCAAATGGATGTTGAAATGCATATTTAGAAAGATAATTGATGAGAGGAGGATTAGATAAATGAAAATAGATAAACTAAAAGATTTAATTTTATATCAAAGTGAAAATGGTAATGTACAAATAGAAGTTTTATATGACAATGAAGACTTTTGGTTAACACAAAAAACAATGGCTGAGTTATTCAATGTAGCAGAAAATAATATTACATACCATTTACAAAATATATTTAAAAGCGGTGAATTAAATAAAGATTCAGTTACTCAAAAAATTAGAGTAACTGCCGCAGATGGAAAGAAATATAATACAAATTTTTATAGTTTAGATGCAATTATTGCTGTTGGATATAGAGTTAATTCAAAAGAAGCTACTAGTTTTAGAATATGGGCAACAAATACATTAAAAGACTATATTAAAAAAGGATATGTTTTAAATACTGAATTACTAAAAAATGGTCCGAAATTTGGTAAAGATTATTTTGATGAATTATTAGTTAAAATTAAAGAAATTAGAGCTAGTGAAAGAAGATTTTATCAAAAAATTACAGATATTTATAAAGAATGTAGCTATGACTATGATAAAAATAGTGAGATAACAAAAGAATTTTATAAGAACGTTCAAAATAAATTACATTATGCTATCACAGGAATGACAGCTCCAGAAATAATATATAGTAGAGTCAGCTCTAAAAAAGATTATATGGGACTTAAAACGTGGAAAAATGCACCTGATGGTAAAATACTAGAAACGGATGTTACCGTTGCTAAAAATTATTTATCTGAAGAAGAATTAAAAGAATTAAATAATTTAGTATCTATGTATTTAGATTTTGCCGAAAGACAAGTAAAACTGGGACATATTATTTCTATGCAAGAATGGAAAGATAAATTAGAAATGTTCTTAAATCTTAATGAATATAACATTTTAAAAGATAACGGAAAAATTAAAAGAGAAATTGCTGATAAACTAGCACTAGACGAATATGAAAAATATCGTGTAGTACAAGATCAAAAATATATATCTGATTTTGATGAGTTAATATTAGAAACAAAAAATATTGAATCAAAAGAGTAATTATTTCTAATATTTGAAAAGTTAAAAATGAGGTGATTTAATATGACAACTAATGGTTATGTTAAAATGTGGGATAATTGGTCTAAAAAACGTTATAGTATTCCAGTTTATGATTTATGGTTAGATGAATATAAAGATATTTTAAATAAAAATAAAGATAGCGAAATTTTAGATTTAGGCTGTGGTATAGGTGCTGACACTTTATATTTAATAGAAAGAGGGTATAACGTTTTATCTTGTGACTTTTCTAAAGAAGCTTTAAAGAGTGTTGAAGATAATATTCCTAATAGTAAAACAATGTATTTAAATATGTTAGAGAAGTTTCCAATTGATAATGATACATATTCTTTAATTATAGCAGATTTATCTTTACAGTATTTTAATAATCAAGATACTATACATATCATGAATGAAATAAAAAGAATATTAAAAACGGATGGAATATTGTTAGCACGAGTTGCTTCTGTTAATGATTTTAATTTCGGAGCAGGTGTTGGTGAAGAACGAGAGAAAAACTTTTATTTTGAGGGAGATTATACAAAAAGATTTTTTGATTTAGAAGCTGTTAATAGGTACTTTGGAATCATTGGTTCAGTTGAGGCAGAAGAAACGTCTATGACTAGAGATGAAGAAGAATATTCAAAACCTAAAATATTATATAAAGTTAAAGTCAAAAAGAAAGGAAATAATAAAGATGAATTTTAAAGTAAATGATTATGATAAATTTGCAGAAAAAAGACACTTTGAAGTGACGAATGGAATGAAAAAGTCATTACGATTTGTAGAAAAACCTATGATGTTATCTATGCTTCCAAATATTGAAGGTAAAAGAGTTCTTTTATTAGGTTGTGGAACTGCTGAAGAAAGTGAGATGTTAAGTAAATATAATCCTAAAAAAATAACAGGTATTGATATTTCAGAGAAATCAATAGCTATTGCCAAAGAAAGCTATCCTAATTGTGGCTTCTATGTAGGCGATATGCTGAATCTTCCATTTAAAGAAAATGAATTTGATTTTATTTTTAGTAGCTTAGCAATTACTCATGTAGAAGATAAAGATAAAGTCTTTAAAGAATTATATAGAGTATTAGATGACAATGGTCAAGTTTTATTTTCTGTTGGTCATCCTATGAGATTTGCTACTGAAAAAATTAATTATAATGGTAATAATTTTCATGTTATAGGATTTGAAGCTGGTAGTGATGGAAAACAAGTACTAGGAAAATATATGTCACATACAAAACAAGTAAATCATTTTAAAGACAATGAGGTACTAGAAGAGTTTATAGCTCCACCATCATATTATTTTGAGATACTTAAGAACAATAACTTTGTAGTTGAAGATTTTAAAGAGTCAAGATGTATTGATGAGTGCAAAGAAATAGATGAAGCATATTATAATAGATTTCATGAGATACCACAGTTTATGGGATTTTTAGCAAAAAAAACTAAAGAGTAAATTATTAATTTAAAAGGAGGTGTAATTGTGGAACATGTAATGAAACTATATGAATCTAGTTTTGAAGATTTAAAATTAGGAAGGAAAAAGAGGGAATATCGTTTAAATGATGAAAAAAGAAAGTTAGTAAGAGTTGGAGATACAATT
>CAMMBL010000074.1 GCA_946494015.1 uncultured Mycoplasmatota bacterium
CGTTTCTTTCACATCCTTTTTTTCTTCTGTAAATATACAATATGTATTAAATTCTGGTTGCTTATATTTTGTTTGTTTTTTATCTTTACACATACTCGCATCATCTCCAAATTGTTTTTAATAAAATATCTAATACAGAATATTAAAGAAAATGACTTGTTATGACACTTAAAATAAGTGTATTTGTCAATGTACTAACCGCTTCTATATATAAGCCCACTTTTTATAGTAAAATCAAAGCTGTTTTAATAATTTGTGCATAAAAAAAGACACCCAATAATGTTTTCACACTATTAGGTGTTATCTTAAGCAACTTTTTGCTAACACTTTTTCTTAATTAACAAATCTGTGCAATGCCTCTGTCATCACACTTTCTTTGCATATTCTATATGTATTTACATATTTTGTCAATACCTATCTAGAATTTTTTTGCAATAACAGTACCAACTTTATTGAATCTGCAAAGTCATATTTATAAAATTTTTCAGTTTCTTATTAGAATATTTTTTATCTTTTTTTATAATTTTATATTAATTATATTTAATAATTATTCAAAGTATAATGCTATTGGTGTAATTATAAATGATTTTTTATAATTAGGAAGAAATAGATTATACATAGCTTGTCTTACTTCTTCTATTGCCTTTCCAAATTCCCTATTATATAATCCAAATACATTTATGTCTCTGCTACAATCTTTTGTTACTTTTCCTATTACTGCTATATCTCCGCCATACTTAAAATCTATCATTTCTGGTTTTTCCCTTAAAAATTGATCATCTAATGGTATAATTAAATTATCGCTAATTATTAACTGTTTAGCTGGAAAACATGAATCAAAAAAAGTTGTAAAATTCCCAATCAATTCCATAGCAAATTTTGCATCTTTAGTTGCTTTATCATTTCCTGGATTAGTAGCATTCATTATTTTCTCAAATGATTTTTTAAACTCATTATTACTAATTGACTTTAAATAGCTATGATTTACAAAATTAAATGGTAATTTTAATTCAACATATTTACCATATTGTATATCACTTATATTATTAATTACTTTCTCATTATTATTTATATATTCAATTAAATTATCTAGCAAATTATCATGATATATTTTTTCAATTACTTCTTTTGATGTGTTAGAATTATCAACTCCTCTCATCGATTTTTCTTTTAAATCATATTCAGTTTCTATATCGCTATTTAAAATTGCTGGTATTCCTCCTTTGATAGTTGCCCTTATCCTTTCTTCTGGAGTAGTAATTTCTTGAGTTTCTTTTTCTACTAATTCTTTTTCAGCTTTTCCTCTTTCTAAAATGCCACCATATATCTGTGATATGTATGAATTTAAAATTTCTTTATCAATATAAATATAATGTTTCATCTACTTTAACTCCTATCTAATTTACTAATTCTCTTATTGCTTCAACTATTGACTTTGTGCTCCATTTTACAATTTTGTTAGCATTAATCTCTACATCATTTGGTATTCTGTTGCTTCCATATGGTTCTATTAATAAAATTGGCTTATTATATTTTTTAGCTATTTCAATTTCTTTCCTTATCCATTTTCTGTAGTTGCAATACATTCCTCCTATTACTAAAACAATACTACTTTCTCTTATTTGCTCATCTAGTTTTTGAACTAATTCTCTCACACTATTAAAATCTAATGGATCATGTTCAGGAACACTATAATTTCTAAAATTAAAATAATTATATTCCTTTAACAATTCTTCAAGTCTGTAATACTCATTATTATATTTCCATGCATGACTAATAAATAAATCATATATTTTCATTTATCCTTCACTCCTTTATATTAGTTTTATAACAAATAATGCTAGATATAAAATAATAAAAATCAATGAACTTATCTTTTCATATGTTGTTAGTGATGTTAGTATACTAATTCTTTTCCATTCTTCTTTATACAATTTGCCATATTCACTTTCATTTATTATTTCAAATTTAACTTTATTTCTTTTCGAGTAATTGTTAATTGTGAAAAACCATATTAGACAAATTAATATACCAATAATTATCATTATAATAGTTTGCTTTATATCAAAATTCTGTGTACATATGTATGATACAAATGCTAAATTAATTGTCAAATAAATATTATTTTGTGTTATTCGTTTATCACTATTTTTTTCTGCTGAATCAATAAATATTTTATATTGTTCAAATTCAATTTTCTTTTCTTCACTCATTATTAACCCCTTTTCTATATATCATTTTTTTATTGCAAATTTTGTCGAAATTTGTAATTTACTGTAAAAAAAGCAAAATAATCCTGTAATATAAAATTACTCTCATACTTTGCTTTTCTCTTGTAAAACTATTATAAATATTCTTTTAATCCATCAACAATTTTATAAACCTTTGTCATTTGATTTCTTTCTGATGCTCGTCCATCTTTATTAAGATTCTCCATATATTCACAATTTCTTATTGCATTATGTATTTTGCCATTTTTTGTAACCTTTTCAAAAATGTCAGCATCATTTTTATTATACTCTCCTAATCCATTCTTTTGAAATTCTTTGCTAAGTTCATCTAGTATATCATCTTTAGAAATGTATCTAGTTACTTTCTTTAAATGTGCTAACAACCAAAGTTCAAAATTAGGATTTGACCAACAAGCATTATAATCACAATTTTCTATTGCTTTATTAAATTGCTCATCATTATAGTCATCTTTATCAAATACTACCCAAACTTGTCCATATACTTTACTTGAATAATTGACATACTTTTGAGTATATTTTACTAAATCTGTAGTATTTCTTCCTGTTCCTTTAACTTCAATATTAGGTATTAAAACATCTACTTTATTTCCGTACTTATTATTAATCTTTTTCTTTAATCCGTTAAAGTAATTGGGTTCTGTTTTCTTGCCTTCACATACAATTAAGTAATTGGCTGGTGCTCGCCTTTTACTTTTTAATCTATCTTTTCTTGAAACATTATTGTTTCTCATGACTTATCTCAAATTCTTCTAAAACTGGAATAGCACCATATCTTCCAGTTAAATAATCTTTATTGTATGTTGCATCATTTCTAACTTTTTTACCATATTTCTTATCTCCATCATCATCTAATATATAATCAGATAGGGCATATAATTCTGATACACCATCTTTATTCTTCTCAGTAAACCATATTTCATCTCTTCTAAATGTATCTTTATTTAAATTTACTGTATCATGAGTAGAATATATTAGCTGACCATTACCTATATTTGTTTCACTATTATGGAACAAATTAATAATATATCTTGTTAATAATGGATGTAATTTTGCATCTAATTCATCAATAAATAAAACCATTCCATTTCTTAATGCATCCATAAAGAAATCAAATAAATGGAACATTTTTCTAGTACCATTTGACTCTAATTCTAGTGGTAATACTTTTAATTCATTATTCTCTCCCCTATGGATTAATTCAACTTTGACTACTCTATTGTTATTCTGTACTTCTTCTATCGAATCTGGTGTAGTTTTAATTCCTTCTATTCCGGAATCAAATGTTTTAATAAATCTTAACAATTCTTTTTTATATTTTTCATCACTTAATATTTTTAATGAAATTCTAGTATTTATAAAATCCTCAAATCTTGGATTTCCTAAATCCAAATAATTTGCATTTACAAACCAATCATAAACATTGTTAAAATCTTCATTGTCTTTATCTATTTTACTATATATATTTAAAAATAAAGTTCTTTCATCAATATTTGCTAGTCCTGATATTTTATTATTTGATTTCATAGTAACATTGTTCTTTTCTCTTTCAAAAATTGAATAGAATTTATTTATCTTTTTTATATATAGCCATTCTGAAATAATACTATCCTTTAATACATCAAAACCATATTTATATATTTTGTTATTTTTTGCTAGTATTTCAACTTCTAAACTAATTGGTTCATTATTTATCATATAACTATATACATTATCTTCAT
>CAMMBL010000075.1 GCA_946494015.1 uncultured Mycoplasmatota bacterium
AATATCTTTTTAAATACAAAGTCTACTTTTGGACTTAGTAAAGTTCTAGTCATATTATCTAATCCTTTCTAATTATGAAAGTACATATATTTTATTTATTTTTATAATAAATTATAAATCTATACCATCTAATTCATCTATATCTATTTCCTCTTCTAGTTCATCAGATGCATATGATTCTTTAACATCATTTTTAACTTCTTTACTTACTACAAATTGAGAGGCATTCATTGCATCTTCAATCACTCTTTTTATTTTCTGTGATTTTCTGCCATCTTTACTTATAAATTCCCACATAGCTCTTTCTAATGGTATATCAGTATTGAAATAAAGTGATACTCTTTCTTTTGCCATTACTACTTACACCATCCTTTAGCTTTTGCTATCTTCATATTTCCTTTTACATTTGTATATAAAGGATTATCCATAAACTTAAAGTTTTTATCATATTTCTTTATTGATTCTTTTAATGTAACTGAACCACCACCAGTAAAATATATTGTTTTACCTAAACCTAGATTAAACTTTAATTTTATCTTTTTCATTATATCTGATATAAATTTATCAGTTATATCTTGATATAATGGAACTTGTTCTTTTTGTATATAATGATATATTTCATGAGTTTCTAATGGCTCATCTGCTCCATCAGTATTATTATATTTAATTTTTATATTCCCAAATAAATCTATCATACCTTCATTTATAGTATCTTTTTTTACTAACTTTTTATTTTTATATTCAACTACATTAGTAGTTCTTCCACCAAGATCTATAACTATTAAGTCTTTTTCTCTTTCATCTTTAGGCAACATATAATATGAACTGATACCCTCACCAACTATTCCTACCTTTTCAATAGTTATAGTTTTCTTCACATCTGTTATGTATGTAATTTTCTTACCTATTAATTCATCTTTTAACGTATCAGCCTGACCTAAACTATTTATCGGTAAACCTAATATTACTTGATATATATCTCCGTCTTCTGCACCCATTTTATCTAATGCCCATACTAAGTTTGGTAAATAATCTTTTTTAGCTTTGTTAAACATTGGATCAAAATCAGATTCTTTTTCCATAGCATATTTTTTACCATCTAATTCTAATATATTATCCTCTGATTGGTCAGCTAAATCTAACTCTTCAAAAGTTGCAATAAATTCTATATCATCACAACATTTTATATTATAATTTCCTAAATCTATACTTTTTGTCTTTAACATTGTTTTACCTCTTTTTAACGTTATTTTTATTATTTTTAACCCTAAACATATATTAACACAATAAAAACAGGTTTGCAAATATGTTTTTTAATTACTTTTAACGTTATTTTTATTACTTTTAACTATCTAATATTTTTTTGATTATTAGTGATTAAATATTTTTTAACTATGTGTATTTTTAAGAAAATAAAAAAGCTAAACTATCAATTAATAGTTAGCTTTAAATAATTCTCAAGTTTTACAATTTTTATATAATACATTTATTAACGTTACGAAATATATTTTTATATTTAATTATAAAATTTTCAAATAAACTATAAATTAAATATACTCTTAATATTTTCTATTTGCAACAATTCATTTTCATACGACTTATAATTTAATTTTTTTACTAATAGCTCAAAAAATAACTTTGATATTCCTAAAAATTCCTCTAAGAATAAATTTTTATCTATTTTATTTTCAATACCTTCAAATATTAAATTTATATAATTATCTTGTAATTCCATTTTTATATTTAATGGTTGATCAGGAAAGTAGAATTCTGCAGTTTTATTTACAGCACATTCTTCTAACGCATTCAAAAAATATATTAGTAAAGTTGGAATATCATCCCAACAATCCAAAGGAATAATATCTTTATTTTTATACTGTATACGAAGAACTCCATCTAATTCAAAAATATCTTCACTTTTGAGATTCTTCAGTGTAATGAAAGATATAAAATTATCTTCGTTTTCAGACAAACTTTCTAAATAAGAATTTTGATTTTTTATAATATCTTGTAAATTATATACCATTTTTTTTAAGTAATATATATCTATAATTAAGTATTTATTTTTAAACATTATTTAATTCCTTCCTATTTTTTTGGATATAATTGTTTAATATGTCCTTTATTAAATCCTAGAACATATTCTATTCCATTTACTTTTCCACTTACTTGAAATGTTGCATTCGTTCCTTTTGATTTAATTATCGATCTATTTTGTTTAGCTATATTTAATGCAATATTATTAACATCGCTTATTGATAAATTAGGATTAAAGAATGTTTGTTTATTCTTTACAGTTCCTGTCCAAAATTTAGGATGATGCCTTACTAACATATGTTCCATATCACTTTTTGTTAATAAAAATTTTGAATTGCCAGTTATATAACTAGATGTTTTAAAATTTTTAAGTGCATTTTGGGCTACAGAGCTTGATACTGCATTATAAATTTTAGAACCAAACTGTATTACATATTTCCCTCCCTTTAACACTAATTTTGCAACAGTTGAAACTACTGAACGTTGCTTAGGCAAATAATCACTTTCTTCATCTAATAAATCAAGATTATATTCGATAACATCATTTTCATCAAAATTAGTATATGCTTTAGAAATCCCTATATTTGAAAAGAATAGACATAGTATTAAGCACAGCACAGTTATCTTTTTAAGTAAATTCATATTAAAATATTCATCTCCTTCATCATATAAAATCAAAATAAACTTTTTATACACCCTTTTTTATATTTATTGTATGACAATTACCTTCTGCTTAAATAAATATAAATATAAAAAACAATAAAACTATTAGAATTATTAGATATAAATATGATTAATAAATGGTAACTATGGTATATTTTATCAATTTTAAAATATATTGCAACATATTTTTGTAAAAATTTGCAACATACAAAGACTTAATGATATACTTAATAGCATTACCATTAAAATGAAAGAAGGACTATAATATTGACTAAAACAGCTAAATTTTTACTTATGGTAGTTATATTTTGTACAATTTATTCAATATATATTGGAGATTCATATAAATATACGGGATTTCTAGGTATAATATTTATAATTTCATCTAGCTTTAAAGGAAAAATGAAAATTGTAGATGTAACATATTATTTATCCAGCACCTTACTGATGATATTATTTATGTTTGAAACAATATTAAATTTTTAAATTTTTAATTTATACTATAAAATTACAGTTCACCCCAAATTACAATACGACACTATCAATTATTGTTGTTAATATTAAATCTATTTCATTATTTTTTACAAATAGTAAATGAACTGTTAACTTTAAATTTACAATTATCTTAAAAAATATTAATATATTATCAAAATACTTTTTAGGAGCGATTTTTAAATGATAGTGGGATATGTAAGAGTTAGTAGTATAGATCAATGTGAAGAACGACAGTTAGTTAGTATGGAAAAATATAATGTTGAAAAAATATTTTCTGAAAAAGTAAGTGCTAAAGACACAAATAGACCAGAACTTGAAAGAATGATTGACTGGGTTAGAGAAGGAGACACTTTAGTTGTCCATGACTTTAGTAGATTAGCAAGAAGTACAAAAGACCTTTTAAATATAGTTGAACAATTAGAAAAAAAGAAAGTAGATCTTATTAGTACAAAAGAAAATATAGATACAAGTACACCAACTGGAAAGTTAATGCTTACTATGATAGGGGCTATAAATGAGTTTGAAAGAGCTAATCTGCTTGAAAGGCAAAGAGAAGGTATTGCTTTGGCAAAAGCTAAGGGAAAATATAAAGGTCGAAAAGAAATAAAGATAAAAGATTTTGATGTGTATTATTCTCGATATATGAGAAGAGAACTAAATAAAAGTCAATTAGCGAGAGAATTAAAAATAAGTAGACCTACATTAGATAAATTATTAAAAGAACAT
>CAMMBL010000076.1 GCA_946494015.1 uncultured Mycoplasmatota bacterium
ATTCCTCTTGTAAACATAAAAAACTCACTACCTTTCCAGTAGTAAGTTTATGTTTAAAAAATATATTTATTATTTAAGTTCATTAAATACTAAACGGCAAAATATTATATATCTTTTTAAATTGCAACTGGTACAATAATTTCACTAACTACTTTAATAGCATTTATAGTATCTTCAAACTCTATATCTTTTGCATATTCATAGTTATTTTGATAACTATTCCATAATGATTTTAGTCTTAAATCGTCACTAATTAATTCTATATATTTGCTAGCATTATCAATATAGTCTAATGTTTGTCTATTTTTAGATGTATTAAGTATTGCTTTTCTTAAAGTGTCTTTATTAATATCATTCCATTTTAAATTAACAAACATATATAAATCATAGTAATCTTTCATTCTAGTATTATCAATGTTTCTACTAATTATTGATTCAAACTTTTCAGCAATGATTGTTTCATAATTATAAGTCATAATATTAATGGTTTCATTATCAAATAAGGTGCTATATTTAAACTCAACTTCTTTATAAGTGATAACATCTCCTGTAGTTATATCAATCATTAAATTAGTTTTTAAACCATCAAATTCTGCTTTTAAATTAACTTCAAATCCTGTATATAATTCTTCTTCTCTGATATCTTTAATATTTTCTATTTCAAGTTTGACATTATCTTCTACATCAATACTTATAATTTCATTAATAACTTTAGTAATAGTTTCTTTATCTAGTGGTAATCCTTTTATAGTAGTATCTAAATCCATAGTACTTCTCAAATTAACACCAAAAATAGATGATAATAATAGTCCACCTTTAATGATAAATTTATCTTTATACTTAGATTTTGATATTCTTTTTAATAAAGCTTCAAACATAAAGTTTTGAATTAAATATTTATTAAGTATATTAGGTTTCTTAGATAAGTTAGATGCTTTAGCTTTTAAACTATCTCTATTCTTAATCATCCAAGCACCTCAAAAGTATCTCTTACTTTATTATAAATATTCATCTTTTTAGCATATTCATATAGTTTTAAAGTGTTTTTCTTTTTACTATAAAAATATTCTCTAATAGCCTTATTATAAATCTCAGCATCTATTTTCTTTTTATTTTTAATAATATCACAAATAGTTTTATCTAAGTCGTAAACTCTTATAACATTTCCTGAATCAAGTTTATAGTCAATGACCCCCAATTCAAGTAATTCTTTTTTCGTATAAAACAAATTAACATTCTTTTCTTTTTGAAGCGAACCTTTGTAACCACTTTTAACCGTAATATCATATCTAATAGGAATTCGATTAGACAAGCCGTGTAAATAAAGTGCTGTTGCATTAGAATAGATTGCATACTTACTTTTACTTTGTAGAATTACAAATTCATCTACCAAAATATTCTTTTTAATATATACTCCACGACTTACTCTTTCTATTTTATTTTTTTTAATAAGTTTAGTAAGATAAGTCCTAGGAATATTATTATCAGTAACATCTTTGGTAGTCAAATAACCATTTTTAAATAATTTTAAAATCTTACTTTCATACTCCATATTTATTTTCCTTTCGCACTTAAATTATACCACATTTAAGTGTGTTTGAAAATATGTTTTCATTTAACTTTCATCATCAATTTGAATTCTGGTACCTAACATTGAAATTGCTTCAAGAAATGGTGTGACATGAATATTTCTCTCACCATTAATCATCTTTTCATAACATTTAACAATAATTTGCTTATAGTCCTCAGTTTTACATTGTAATAGTTCTTTAATCCATCTTTCCATTTCTGTACCATCTATTGCTTTTGTTAAAAACTGTTCAATTTCCTTTTGACCATTTTTATTCATAAACTCACTGTATTTATCAATACTTTTTATTTTCAATGCAATAGCAAAAGGTAATAGCATAGAAGAAACAATATAATTTTCTTCTTTATCAAATCTTGACTCAAACTCTATATAGTCTCGTAAAATATTATAGAAAAAAATAAATCTGTTACACTCTCTTAAAGAAAAATTATAATGTTTTAAAATAAAAAAAGAGAAATCTTCAGGAAAGTATGTTGAATTATCAAAATTCAAAGCATTTTGTACATACTGCTTTATATCCTCACATTCTAAGTTTATAATAAGGTCATAAAATTTATTTAAATATCCATATCCATCAAAACCTTCACCATAAAACTTCTTAATTGTATATGAAAGTTCACTGTTATTTGTAGAAACAATTACTGTTATATTATCATTATTATAAAAATGTTTTATGGTTTCTAATAATTTAACAGCAAAGGCAGGATTGCATCTATCCAATTCATCTATAATCAATATTAAACGTTTATTTCCTATTAAAATACTATTAATTAATTTATTAAATGCCGCCTTTTTTTCTTCAGTTGTCTGGATAGAATCTGCAATATCTTGAAATGATTTTAAGCTTTTTAAATTTTCAGATTTAATTATTCCTAAAGATGATTTTTCAACAAAATTAATCATACAGTCTTTAAACAAATTAAACATATCTTTGTTATTAGTAATATAATCTTTATATTTTGGAAATTCGTTTAATACATTATAAATAATAGATTCCAATGGATCAATATGATCATCATTTTCCCAGGCATTATAATAAATAATAATGCTATTTTGATTTAAGGTTTTCATCATGTCTATACTTTTTTGTTCAAAAACTTTGCAATCATAGAATTGTTCAACGTTTTTTATAATATACTCAAATTGTTTGACAAAAAATGTTTTACCAGAGCCCCATTTACCATCTATTGAAATGATTGTGTTACTTTTTTGATTAACCAATATTTTAGATAACATAACTAATTTTTTATTTCGGCCCAATATATTCTTGTAAATTGTATCTTTAATATTTTCTTCATTTATTTCTAAATCAAAATTATTCATACTACCACTTCCTTAATTATTTATTATACCATGAAAAAGGCACATTTCTGTGCATTTTACCTATATTTCTATAAAACAATTATTTTCATACTCAACATCATATTTTTTAGTGTATTTACTATTTAATCCTCTTGTAATAGTAAGGGTATCATTTATTAGACGACAAGGTGTATAGGTGTAACACTAATACCTTGACCAAAAGCAGTTGTTGCTAGTTCAATATTAC
>CAMMBL010000077.1 GCA_946494015.1 uncultured Mycoplasmatota bacterium
CAACTATTGATAAACCATCTATTGAAGATATAATGTTATTTTATATTAAGGGGGAGAAATAATTATGATAAAAGGATTATTAAAAAAAGATTTATATAATTTAGCAACGTATAAAGCATCATTAATTATAATAGTTTTATTTTGTGGTATTGCAATAATAGGAACAGATGCCATTACTATTGCACCAACTGTAATTTGTGCAATAGTAGGTATGATTTCATTATCTACTTTTAGTTATGATGAAATGTCAAAATCTAATAGATATATTTTAACATTACCAGCTAATAGAAAAGAATTAGTAACAGAAAAATATATTTTAGCAATAGGAGCAACAGTATTAGGTGGAATATTAGGAATGTTAATAACTGTAATAGTTGTAAATATTATGAATTATTTAAGACCTGAAAACATAATAAATCTTGATTATCAAAGTTTAATCATAGCAACAATGGGAGGTATATTTGGAATATCTTTCTTACAAGCTGTTCAAATTCCTAGTATGTATAAATGGGGAGCAGAAAAAGGAAGAATCCAAATGTTTATATTAGTGCTTATTATAGTTGCTATGCTTGGAGGAATATACTTTTTAATAAATAAAACAAATATCAATATTGATATGGAAATGATAAATAATTTTATAACTAAATTTGGTGTATGGATATTAATTATAAGCACAATAATTATGTATTTTATATCTTATAAAATTGCATATAAAATATATAAAAATAAAGAAGAATAGCCTATAACCTGCAAATAGCAGTTTATATACAAATGTAGCAACAATAATCTAATTAAATATTTTTAAGGAGGAATGGATATGAACAGAAAATTATCTTATAATGGGAAAGAATTATACCAGATGACAATTAGTGAACTGGAAGAACAACTAAAAACAAATCAAAAAAGAATACTTATAAGAAGTTTATTCTTGCTTTTGGTAACATTAGCAGCTGGATTTACTATGCCTATTTTAATTATTTTTCCTATTGCAGTTCTTGTCATCACAGATTATTGGATATTACAAAACAACAAAGAGATTAGAAGAGAAATCGAAAGAAGATAGTTAAAGTTCAATATGCGACTGGTTTAAGGTTGTATATGTTGCTACATGAAATTGCTAATTGTTTTATCTGCAATTAGTACGAGAGAGAATCATTAGAAATAGTGATTCTCTTTTTGCAGTAAAAATTTATAAAATAATACAATTAAATAGTGGAAAATTTTATAATTTTGTGGTAACATACAAAAGTATTTATAAAAATGAAATAAAAAATATATAAAATTAGTAATAAAAAGTCAGAAAAGAATTTTTAAATAAGTAATATAAAAACAGTTGATTTTGGCGATAAAATAAGCAATGTTAAGTTTTGTTGACAATCTTCCAAGTATAATTGGTAGATTTAATTGACACTAAATTCTATAATTATATCAAAGGGAGGAATAAAAAATGAAATTTAATGAAAAATTAATTGAATTAAGAAAAAAAGAAGGTTTATCACAAGAACAATTAGGTAACAAAGTTAATGTAAGTAGACAAACGGTAAGCAAATGGGAATTAGGTGAAACAACCCCAGAATTAGAAAAATTGATAGAATTAAGTAAAGTTTTCAACATTTCTATTGATAAATTAGTTGGAAAAGAAAATGATGAAACTTTAAATGGAGATCAAAGAATTTTTTATGGAAAAGTTAGGCTAGATTACGAATATAAAAGTAAGACAAAAATTAAAGGTATTCCATTAGTTCATATCAATCTAGGCTTTGGAATAAGGAGAGCAAAAGGAATAATTGCTATTGGAAATATTGCACAAGGTTTATTTGCAATAGGTGGAATTGCAATGGGATTATTGGCATTAGGTGGAATCCCTTTAGGGTTAATCTCATTAGGAGGAGTTGCAATAGCTTTATTTTTGGCTATTGGAGGACTAGCATTAGCACCTGTTGCTATTGGTGGACTTGCGATAGGTATAATCTCTATTGGTGGATTGGCAATCGGAATGTACTCTTTTGGTGGAGCTGCACTTGCCTCTAATATTGGTATTGGAGGATATGCTTCAGGACATATTGCTGTGGGAGAGCAAACAAGTGGAGATATAATATTTAATACAGCACAAGAGCTTTCAAAAGAAAATATAGTAAATATTGTTTTACAAGAATTTCCGAAAATTCCGAAGTTTTTATTAAGTCTGATTAAAATGACTATATAGATTGACTTTTTAGATAAATTGTTACAAGAATATTTTTTAATAATTAAAATTATGGAGGAAAAAATGAAAGAATCAAAAGTTATTACATTTATTGGTGGTTTTTATATATTTGGTGGAATTATTGCTTTATTATCATTGTTATTTAATGGTAGTCAACTAAATTTAGTGTTTAATTTACCTAATATTCCAGATTATATTGTAAAATTATTACTTGCTATTGTATATATTCCATTGGGATATTTATATATAAGAAGAATAAAATATACAAATTGGATTATACTAATTCTTGCAATTTTAACTTTCTGTGTTAGTGCAGACTTGACAACAAAACTAAATACTCAACCGTATATTGGAAACCTACTATATTCATTATTTGTTATAATTGCTACAATAATCAGAAGAAAAGAGTTTGTAAAAAATATTAAAACTATATTTAATAAAGAAGACAACAATTAAAAATTATTTAATATAGAGAGTTGCTTATAAAAAGTAACTCTCACTTTTACTTTTTTATAAAATTTTCTCCAACTCCACCAAAACTACACAATTAAGATATATAATACATCTG
>CAMMBL010000078.1 GCA_946494015.1 uncultured Mycoplasmatota bacterium
ATTCTAAACATGATATCACCCCTCTTAAATTTCGTACTTTTCTATTATACGCTATATTTGTATGTTTTTCAAGCAAAAAAATCTCAAACATTGTTGAGATTTTTAAACTTTTCTATTTATTAAGCTTTCTTACAATAAATCTATTTAACACTAAATCCAGATGTTGCATCTCCTTCTATTAAGCTTGAGTTTAGGGTTACTATTGGGAAAAGCGCGTATGAGCCATTGAAAGTTACGCTAGTTGAAAAATACATAGCACAAGCCCCCACTCTGCCTAAACTCACATAACCTATATCAAAGTCGCAATAATTATTGTTAGTAGTAATACAACGGAAAGATATCCAGTATGTTGTACTCATTCCTCGTGGTATAATTAAGTTGTAATAATTAGCTCCTTCTTTATAATCTTTAAATGCTGTAGACATAAAAGTTTCATCTTTATACCAATATGTTTGGTATGATTGTATACTTGAACCCATTGTTATTTTTCCTTTATCACTTGTTGTTGTTACTTCTTTCTAATAATAATCATTATTCTTTAACTTTTGCTAAACACTTCTTGAAAAGGTGTGAATAGTGGTGTTAACACTAGAACAGACTATTAGAAAAAGAATAATTAATTTAGCAAAAGAAAAAAAATTAAGTATTAATAAAGTATCTATTCCATATGCTATGCCACATACTACATTATTACTTTTTATGAACAATAAAATGCATGATTTAAAAATTACTACATTATTAAATATGTGTAAAGCTTTTAACATATTACTAAATAATTTTTTTATAACAATTTATTTGAGAAAATAAAAGCTGAATCAGGAAAAAAATGATAATATGTTTTTTTAAGTCAAATATAGATAATTTCAAAATGTATCTAATTCATTTTTAATTACTTGTTCTACAAATGGTAAAAAGAATCTTAATTCTAAGCTTTATTTTTTGATAAAATAAGAGATAGAAAAAAATTCTATCTCAAACTATTAATGAAGTTATAATTTTTTATTTCTTTTTTATACTATAAATACATATATTTTTCCAAGTCTAACACCATATATTAGAAATATTAAGTTTTCTATTAATTTATTATTCACTTTATTATCAGTGCTATCAATAATAATATTGCATCGTCCTTAAGGAACTTTTTTAAGTGCAACTACTGGACGTAGTTTTCCTTCTATCTGTTGTTCGTTTCCTACAGAAGAGAATAAGTCTCCGCAATTAGCAATCCATCCTTTTCCTACATTGCTAATTCCAAAACTCAGCTGATTGTATGCTATATAAAATCCATTTGATGCAACCCAGTATTCAAAATTTTTTTGCGGTCCTAGAATTAATTCTAGTTCATTTTTTATTTTAGTTGTAGGATAGCGTATATCTGTTGGATTACTGCGACTTACTAAATACTCGTCTTTTATTCCATATGAATATCCATTTAATTCATATTCCCCTAGAGCGTCTTCTGTATTAATTCCATCTGGTGTTTTGGTTCCACTTGATTTTATATTATCCCATATATTTAAAGTTTTGACTTTTGTTGTAAAATTTCCTGTTGTTTTCCACGTAATTGCTCCATCCTCTGTATATACTCCACCTTCTGGAACATAATTCAATGTGTTATTAATATCTTCTATTGTAATACTTCTAGCCACTGATTCATCATTACTATATAATTCTTTACATATTCTATTTATTTCATCTACCCCATATAAGTAACCAGTTGCTCCATAAAATATAACATTATTTACTGGTTCTCGAGTAGTAATTAGCAAACTTTCATTAATTCCATCTTTATCCTCATCTGAAATGCCCAATACTACCCATATAATATCCTGTTCTGGTAAAAAAGTTTGATTTTCTATATATCCACTTTTATCAGATAATAACTTTACATTATTCTGTGGCAATTTTGCTATATAATTTATTGTACTTTTTGCAATTTCATAATTTAAACCACAGTGACTGCAAGTTACTTTATTACCATTTTGGGTCCAAATGTGACTATTCATCTCATTCTCTAATTCTTTTAATTCATTATTTTCCTTTTGTATAGCATTTTCCCAAGTATCTTTTGCTTCCTGTGCTTTCTTTATAATCCCATTATCACTAAACACCAAGCTTATTGTTATTCCTGCTAATATTAAGAGAACAACTATTGTTACTACTAATGCTATTAGAGTTATTCCGTTTATTATTATTTACTTCTTTGTGTTTTTTTAATTTTTTAAAGCTTATTTTCTCCATATTCCATTCCTCCTTTGTTATTTTTTACTATTTTTTTCTTTTTTATACTATGATTTTGTTTTATCTATTATTAATACCTTTTTGTAAGTATTAACTACATTATTTATTCTACCATAAGTAAATTGTATTTGCAACCATTTTTAATTGCATTTATAAATTGATTTTATTGTAATTTTAATTGTAAATTTTCTGTGTATATTATTGATATTGTTTTAATAAAAGAATATAATTAATTAATAATTAATTATAAGGAGGATTATGCCTTGTCATACATTGAATTTAAAAATGTTTGTAAAGAAT